>CAMDQC010000053.1 GCA_945905735.1 Prosthecobacter debontii
TAGTTCGAATAATGCGTTTGCTTCCAATGGTGTCTCCTTTGGGTAGGCGTTTTCCTCTCCCGCGTCAGCGTAATTGTTCCCCCAAGAATCCGGCCCAGTTCATCAATGCCGTTCCTCTCTGAATCCCACTCTAAACAGCGGGGAGCCGAAAAACCTACCACAGCTTCCAAGGACGCGGCGCAGGTGGACAGTTCATCTTCATGTTCCCCGAGCTGGACTTGGTCACCGTCATCACGTCCCACAACAAAGGCATGGGCGACATGCTCAAGAACCTGCCACAGCGGATCCTCCCGGCGTTCATCCCGAACTGAATGCACAATTTATATGAGTGACTTATGCTGAAACACTTCCTCACGCTCACCTTCTCCCTTCTGCTTGCCGCGCTGCACGCCGCCGAGCCGCAACTGAACGTCCTGCTCATCCTCTCGGACGATCACAGTTATCCACACGTCGGTTGTTATGGGAACAAGGACATCCTGACGCCGAACCTCGACAAGTTCGCGGCGGAGGGAATGCGCTTCGACCGCGCTTATGTGACTTCCCCGCAATGCGTGCCCTCGCGGGCGAGTCTCTTCACCGGGCGTGCGCCCGTGGACATCGGCATGTCGCGCTTTTCTTCGCCGCTGCCGCGCGCCATCAAGACATATCCCGAGGCATTGCGAGCGGCGGGCTGGTTCACAGGTGTTGCGGGGCGCACTTATCACATGGATGGCGCGGTCACAGCCAGCGCGCCGGAAACGCAGGCGGTGTTTGAGAAACACAAGCTCGTCACGTTTCCCGATCGCCTCGACTACGTGAAATCGGGCAGCGGCAGTGAGGCCGGCCTCGCGCAGTTCCGTGAGTTCCTCGACCTCAAGCCCGCGGAGAAGCCGTTCTTCCTGCAACTCTGCTCCAACGATCCGCATCGCCCGCTGAACACCCAAGGACCGGTGAAACATGATCCGGCGAAGATCAAACTGCCCGCGCACTACCCCGACACGCAGCTCGTGCGCGAAGATTTCGCGCGTTACTACGACGAGATTGCGCACCTCGATGTGTTCTTCGGCGATGTGATGGCGGAGTTGGAGAAGCGCGGCCTCGCGTCGAACACGATCGTCGCGTTCATGGGTGACAACGGCTGCTCGCAGTTCCGGGGCAAGGGCACGCTGTTCGAGTTTGGCATCCACGTGCCGCTGCTCGTGCGCTGGCCGGGGAAGGTGAAGCCGGGTTCGGCCACCGCGGAATTGATCAGCGGTGAAGACATTGCGCCGACTTTCCTCGAAGCCGCAGGCCTGCCGGTGTCGCCGGAGATGACAGGGAAAAGTTTCGTGAAGCTGCTGCGCGGCGAACCCTTCGAAGGACGGCAGTTCATCTTCGCCGAGCGTGGCGCTCATGGATCAAACCTGCCGGGCAACAGTGCGGATTTTGATCTTGGCCGCGTGGTGGTGAGCAAGACGCACAAGCTCATCTACAATGCCCTGGGCGAGCTGCCGTATTGGCCGGTGGATTTTGCGAAGGACGACCTCTGGAAGGAACTCGTGACGATGCACGAGGCCGGGAAGCTGGATGCAAGAAGCGAGAATCTCTACTTCGCCCCTAAGCGCCCGGTTTTTGAACTTTACGATCTCGAAAAGGATCCCGGTGAGTTGAACAATCTCGCGGGCACCACGGAAGCCGCGAGTGTCGAACGCGAACTCAAGGCCGCGATGCAGGAGTGGATGATCCTCCAGCGCGACTACCTGCCGCTGCCCGTGCCGCCTCTGAAAGGCGGGAAACGCAGCGGGAAATAAACCGTCCTCCTCTTGTGAACACCCTGATCAAACTCGTCTTCATCGCGCTCACGCGCGCAACTCCAGCAACGCGAGCCTCGCTTTGCACAGGGCGGGCTTGGTCTGGCACGACATGAACACCCGACTCCCACTTATGAAATATTCTCTGCTCACCCTCGCCACGCTTTTGCTGGCATTGCCCGATTCTTCGTCCGCCGAATCGCCGCAGACGGCGGTCGCCACCAGTCAACTCAAGGTGCCGGCCTATCTGATGACCCTGTAGTTTAGCAACACCTCCCGCCGCCACTTTCCATGGAAATCCACCGCCGACAGTTCTTGCAGTTCACTCCGTTGCTCTTCTTGCGTGTTCCTTCGCTGCGAGCGGCGGACTCGCGAGCGGCTTCCATTTTTCTCGGACAAGGAACGATGAGCGGCGAAGTGACCGACTCGACCGCGCTGCTGCAAACGCGTCTGACGCTCGCGGAGCACCTCGATGCCAGTGGCGACCTGCCCGGCACCGCCGGCGTGGCGTGTTTTGAATGGAGCACGCGGGCGGACTTCCGCGAGGCGCAGCGCACGCCGTTTCAAGCGGCGGCAGACAAACACGACTTCATCGTGCGCGCGGAACTCGGCGGCCTGAACCCCAACACCACGATTCATTATCGCGCAGTCTTTGGCGCCACGGAGGCGACGGCGAAACCCGGTCCAGGTTGCTCGTTCAAGACCTTGCCCGCCGGAGCGATCGACACGCCGGTGCGCTTCATTGTGGGCAGTTGCATGAACTACAACAAATTCTTGCACGGCAAGCTGGGCAAAGCGGGCGGACCGCTCACCGCCACGGAGGAGGACAAGCGCCTCGGCTATCCATCCTTCGAGGCAATGCTCAGGCTGCGGCCGGACTTCTTCGTGGGCACCGGCGACATCGTTTATTACGACAACCCGATGCGCGTCGCCGAGACAGTCCCGCAGTTGCGCAACTGCTGGCACGAGCAGTTCCGCTTTCCGCGCATGATCGATTTCTTCCGCAGCGTCCCCGCTTATTGGTCGAAGGACGATCACGACTTCCGCTTCAACGAATCGGACAATTCCACCGAGCGCGCGCCGCTTCCGCGGACCGGCATCGACATGTTCCGCGAGCAATTGCCCATGCTGCCAGCGGGCAGCGACAAGCCGACTTACCGCACGCATCGCGTCAGCAAGGACCTGCAAATCTGGCTCACCGAAGGACGCGACTACCGCTCGCCGAATGAAATGGCCGACGGTCCTGAAAAATCGCTCTGGGGCGCGGAGCAGCGCGAATGGCTCAAGACCACGCTCAAGGCGAGCGATGCGAAATGGAAGATTCTCGTTTCACCCACGCCGATGGTCGGCCCCGACGACGGCAAGAAGATCGACAATCACGCCGATTTGAATGGCTTTCGCCACGAGGCGGACGCGTTCTTCGCCTGGCTGAAGGAGAACAAGATCGAGGATTTCACGGTCATCTGCGGTGACCGCCACTGGCAGTATCACAGCATCCACCCATCGGGCGTCCAGGAGTTCGCGTGCGGCGCGCTGAACGATGAAAACGCGCGCCTCGGTGTCGCGCCCGGCGACAAGAAAGGCTCCGACCCGCAGGCGCTCGTCCGGCAACCCTACACCTCGCCATCACCCAACGGCGGCTTCCTGCAAATCACGGCGGGAGCCGAATTGGTCCTCGAGCATTTCGACTCGCGGGGCAAACGTCTCTACCGCGCGATCAGGTAGTCGCAGCACGCAGCAGTCCATTTTCAATCGCTCATCCAATCATGAAACCCATCAACCGCCGCACCGCCATCAAACTCACCGCCGCCGGAGTCGGCGCGCTCGCCTTCAAGCCTCACGCGACTCTTGCGCAAGACGCCCCGCAGCCCTTCGGCGCGGAGTTTCCCAATCTCGACTCGCTCGCCACCGGCGAATGGTGGAGCAAAGGAGCCGCCGCACCCGCGCAGGGCAAAGGCAAGAAGCGCGCTGAGAGTCCGCCGCCGTCGATGGACGTGCCGCGGGATCAGGTCGTCGCGTTTGCGCTCTACACGGTGCATGGCGGCGTGATGAAGATGACCGCGCAGCTTTTCCCGCTGAAGCCCGGCGAGTCGCGTGAGGCGCGGCTGGAAGTGCAGCGTGACGGTCAGTGGGGCGAGATCGCGAAATCGGAGGTGCTCTATCCCGGTTGGGACGCGCATTTTCGCGTGGAGAAATGGGACGCGACAAAGGACGTGCCCTACCGCGTGCGGCATGGCGCGAACGCGATGTTCGACGGTTTGATCCGCCGCGACCCGGTGGGCAAGGAGGAGATCGTCATCGCGAACATGTCGTGCAACTCCAGCCGCACCACCGGCCTGCGGCCCGAGATCATCGACAACCTCAAGGCACAGAATCCCGACCTGCTGTTCTTTGCCGGCGACCAGACCTATCGCCACACCGAGCACACCGCGGGCTGGATCGAGTTCGGCCTGCAGTTCCGCGAGATCATGCGCGACCGCCCGACCATCTGCATCCCGGACGATCACGATGTGGGCCACGGAAATCTCTGGGGCGAAAACGGCAAGCGCTCGACCATCCCCGGCGACGCCGATGGCGGCTATCGCTACCCGGTCGAGTATGTGAACCAGGTGCAGCGCCAGCAGGCGTGGAACCTGCCCGACCCCGTGGATCCCGCGCCCGTCGAGCGTGGCATTGCGGTTTACTTTACGCGACTCACCGTCGGCGGCGTGGACTTCGCCATCCTCGAAGACCGCAAATTCAAGAGCGGCCCCGCGGGCAAGATTCCGCAAATGGGACCGCGCCCCGACCACATCAACGACCCCGCCTACGACCCGAAGACCATCGATCTGCCCGGCCTGCAACTGCTCGGCGAACGGCAGGAAAAATTTCTGCGCAACTGGGGGCAGGACTGGACCGGCGCGGAAATGAAGTGCGTGCTCTCCGCCACCGCCTTCTGCGGCGCCGTCCACATGCATGGCGGACGGAATACGCGCCTGCTCGCCGACCTCGACTGCAACGGCTGGCCGCAGACGCCCCGCAACCGCGCACTCGAGGAAATCCGCCGCGCCTGGGCCGTGCATCTCTGCGGCGACCAGCATCTCGCCGTCGTGGTGAAAAACGGCATCCGCGAGTTCGGCGACGGCCCCTACGCCTTCACCAGTCCCGCGCTCGTGAACACGACCTACGGCCGCTGGTGGCATCCGCTCGACGAGAAGCCCGGCCCGAATCCCGTGCCCGGCACACCGCTCCCCTGGACCGGCGATTTCAAAGACGGCCTCGGCAACAAACTCAGCATGATGGCCTATGCCAACCCGCAGGACGTCTCCGACGAAAAACAGCGCGCCGACGGCTACGGCATCGCCCGCTTCCACAAGAAGACGCGCAAAATCACCTTCGAGTGCTGGCCGCGATTCGCCGATGCGAAACAGGGCGACAAAGCGCAATTCCCCGGCTGGCCGATCACCGTCGCGATGGACGCCAACGACGGACGCAAAGTCGCGGGCTGGCTGCCGGAGCTGGTGTTTGAAGGCGCACCGAATCCCGTCGTGCAAGTCATCGAGGAAGCGACCGGCGACATCCTCTACACCGTCCGCGTGCAAGGCGGCCGCTTCCACCCGCGCGTATATGCGCCCGGAAAATACACCGTGAAGATCGGCCGCGAAAAACCCGATGTGCAGACCCTCGCTGACCTCCAACCCAAGCCAAAGCCGGAGTCCGGCCAGCGGGACGTGAAACTGTAACTGGCATCTGCGCCCAGCGCGCGAACGCTGCGAACGAACACAAGACCGTTCCCAGCGGCGGCCTGCCCACCGGCGAAAAGTTTACAGACGTCACCGACTTCCGCACCCTGCTCATCGAGCGGCACGAGCAGTTCACCCGGTCGCTGACGGAGAAGCTTCTCATCTACGCACTCGGCCTCGACCACGAACGCCTCACCTTCCGCCATGCCGGACGCAAAATGCGTCTCACCGATGTGAAGGGACAGGTCGCGCGGGAGATTCTCGCGTAGCTCCGCAGTGCCGTAAGTTTTCGACGACTACGCGATGAACTGTCTGATGGCTCCGGCCTGGTCCAGTTTCTTGCGGGCCATTTCGAGGTCCAAGTCGCCGTAGTGCTTGATCGGATTTCCGTGGGCGTTGAGCAGGGTGGTGTACCAGTTGCCGATGGTCTTGTGGCCTTCGGTGGCGTGGAAGGGCAGGCGGATGTAGCGGCCGGCCAGGTTCAGTTTGCAGTTGTTTCCCGCGAGGATGACGAAGGGCGCCTCGGTGCCGTGGCCGTGGTGGGTTTCGCCGCCTTCGGGGAAATACATAATCATCGTATTGTCGAACATCGTGCCTTTGCCCTCGGGTTCGGCCTTGAGTCGCTCGACGATGCGGGCGACCTGCTGCATGTGGCCGATGCGGATGTTCTCGCGGATTTTGTCGGCGGGGACGCCACCGTAGCTTTCGTTGTGGCCGATGGCGTGGATGGAAATACGGTCGGCTTCGTTGCCGGGCAGTCCGCGCACGGGCGTGGAAAGTTCGTCAATGGTGTAAGTCACCACGTTCGTCAGTCCGGTGATGAGGGCGGCGATGAGGATGTCGGTCATGGCGTCCTGCTTCTCCGGCGAGCTGGCGTTTAGCCCGCCGTCGGCGTGGATTTTACCGAGCTTCGGGATGTGCCTCGCGATGGAGCCGGCCATTTTTGAGAGCTTCAAATTGCGCGCCTGAATCGCCTCGATGGACGTGATGTGGCTGCTGAGCTTTTGCTTCTCGTAGCCTTGCAGGATGCGCTCTTTGAAGGACTCATCGTTCTCCAGAAAGCTCAGCATCGCATTATCGGAATCCACGGCACCGGGATTCGTCACGGCGCGGAAGAGTTCGTTGAAGGCAGTTTGCGGGTCGGCGTAGCAATAGTTCCGCTGGTGCGGGCCGGACGCGGAGTAGCCGGAGACGATGCCGGTGCGATACTTGGAGTAATCGCCCGTGAGCGACAGCTCGACGTGGCCGAAGGGCGACGGGAAAAGTTTCGCCAGCTCGAAATCAATCGTGGCGCGCTTGATGCCGCTGAGGGAATTGCGGTTCGATTTGTAGGCGCCCATGATGGACGAGTAGGAGTAGTGGCCGTTTTCGCTCATCATGCAGGAGAGTCCCTGAAGGATGCCGAGGTTCGCCTTGTGTTTGTCGAGCGCACGCAGCCAGACCGGCAGTTCGTGGCCACGCAAGTCCACCTCCAGAGGCTGTTTCTTTTCATCGAGCGCCTTGTCTTTGGCGGAGAAAGTGGGCAGCGCAACTTCGAGCGGACGCTCGCCGTTGGATTTGCGGATGAAGACGAAACGCTTCGGGAATCCGCTGGCTGCGGGCGCTGCACCGAATGCGTTAAAATATGGGGTGAGCGACAGCGCGCCCGCGCCGAGGACGGTGGATTTAAGGAAGTCTCTTCTGGTTTTCATGTGATTAGTTTGTAGCAGCTTTGCGATAGATGAATGAGTCGGATGTCAGGAGCGAGACGATGACCGCGTCGAAGCTGCCGCCACTTTGGACGTAGGCTTGGTCGGCATCCATGAGGGTCTTCGAGTCGGAGATTACTTCGTTGCGCCCCATGAAATAGCGGAAGGCGTGGCGGATGATGGACTGGCGGACCTTGGTGGATTTTGCGAGTCGCCCGGCGAGGTCAATCACGTCCTTGAGGTCGCCGTCGAGTTTCGGGTCGCCTGTTCCCGCGAGATGACCTTTGGCATCCACCGGCAGCGTCTTGTAGATGTCCCTCAAATCCGCCTGCGGAGAGCCTTTGTCGGGCATTTTTTTGACGAGATTGTCCGGGTGTTCGAGCGACTCCTCGGTGCGGAAGCGGCCAAAGTCATCATACATCTCAAAGGTGACTCCAAGCGGGTTCATGCGCTCGTGGCATTTCCAGCAATACTCGTCCTGAGTTTTCGCCTCCAGCCGCTGGCGCAGGGTCTTGTGATGGTCCTCGGGAATCACCGCATCCACCGTGACGGGGACATCGGGAATGGTGCCGGCGAGGAGTTTTTCGCGCACCCATTTGCCGCGCCGGATGGGGTCGGTCGCGGTGTTGCCTGCAAAGGCGATGAGCCACGCGGGGTGCGTGAGGATGCCTTTGCGGTTCTCCATTTTGGCGGGCTGGGTGGCGGGGTAATTCCAGTTCGCCATGTCGAGATTGAAACTCTTGGCGGCCTCGGAGCCGCGCATATCCCTGCCGGTGCGCGTCTTCGCGGGGCTTGGCACTCCGAAGACCGATGAGAAAGGAGCCGTGACCGTCGTCCGATTGCCAAGCCGTAGCGTGTAGTCGGTCATCATACCTTGGAAAATCTTCACCTGATCGGAGCGTCCGCCGACTTTACCGATCGCGTCGAGATTCAGGCCGGGCATCGGGTTTTCTTTAAGGAATGGAATGTGAACCTTCAGTTTTTCCGCATCGAAGCTCTTCCAGTCTTTGTCCTTAAAGTAGTCGTAGATTTTGCGGATGAGCGCTGTCGCGGTGGTCATTGCCGCATTGTCACCAGTGTGACAAACGAAGAACTCCTCGGTGGTGAGCAGCTTCTCAAAGATGTTCTTATCTTGCTCAAGAATGTGCGCCACCAGCATGTCCGCCTCGCTGACGAGCCGTGCGCTCGCGTCGGTATAGTTGCCCCCGAAGCGCTTGTTGTCTTTGAAAATGGGGAGCAGCCCCGGATAGCCGAAAAACTCGCGGAAGAAGCGGAGTTTGCGAATGGGCAAATTCGTAAAGCTGTCATTGAGTCCGATCCGCTCCACCGCCTCATCAATCACATAATGCTGGCTCCGGTTCTTGAGCATCCGCTCCACTTCGCGCCGGTAATCCTCCCGCGTATTCAGCTTCCCGCTGGCCGCCGCTGCGGCGAGTTCTTTGTCGGGGCTGCTGTCTGTGAGCGCGTAAGCGAGCGCGTAACTGGCCGCGCGCGGCGGCAGCATCTTGCGTCCATGCACGTCCGCAGTTCCCTCGCCGAACTCCTGACGATAGACGAAATCCGTTCGTAAAATGAGCGTCTGAATCAGTTTCTCGATAGTCTTCTCAGTTCCGAGTTTTTGGAGGTAGGACTTTGTCAGCGCCGCGTATTCCGTCTTCTCCTGCGAAGTCGGGGCTCGCTCGATGAGCTTCGTGAAAAGCTGCTCCACGAGATTGCCCGTCGCCACATCGCCCGGACCACCGGCCTTGAGACGCTCCTGCCTGAATTCCCCGGTCCAATCGGCCATACATTTTTCAAGGATCGAATTATAACGATCCCCGGCCTTGCGATGTTTGAGGATGGCGGCGCGGATGATTGCCATCTCGGATTCGGCTGGCGCTTTGGGTGCCCTGCCTGGCTCCGACTTCGGCATCGCTTTCAGCAAGCCCTCCATGTAACCGCGCATAAATTTCACGCGCGACTGGATCGCCCGTTCGTTCACGCCGAAATAGAACCAGTCCTTTTCGCATTTCAGAATCAAGGCATCGTCCTTATCGCCGTTCAGGGAGTTTTTCTGAATGGCGGAATATATTTGGGCCATGTCCTCGCGGGGCATATTGGAAGCCGCGATAGCGAAAACCGAGTTCTTGAGGACTTTCCCATCAGGTCCTATCGCGTTTTGAAGGGGCTCGCGTTTCGTCGCAACAAACACAGGCAGCAAGCCCTCGTTCTTCTCCTTAAAAAGTTCGCGCAGCAACGACTCGATGTTGGCGGTGAGATAGCTTTCGCGGTCCGCGAGAATTTTCTCGTGCGCCCATTCCGCCGCCATGAGCGCCTCGATCGCGGGAACATAGGTCTTCACCTTCTTCGCACGCGCGATCATGAACGCCGATACCTCCTTTGCGTTCGTGATCATCGTGAGCAAATGCCCGCCATCCAGCATCGCCGTGTCATAGTAGCGGACTCCGCTGTGCGTCGGCAAAAGGAAGGGATTTGTCAGGTTGATTCCGTTTCTGTTGTTGTCGCCGATGACTTGCTGCCGTTTGCCGTCAATGTTGCGCTGGCCGACAAAATCCAGCAACTGGTTGAATTTCGCTTCAAAGATGAACTCGCTGATCAGCCAGCGCCGGTCGGGTGTGAAGCCGGGCAGCCCCACGTATTTGCCCGAGAACAATTTCTCGTGATCCACCACATTGCCGTATTCCGGCATGCGCAGTTTATCTTCGAGCTTCGAAGCCCCATGCGCGCGCAATTCCTTCGCGACCCATTCCGCAAGGAGGTTGCGCTCAGCTTCCGTCGGCTGCTTCTTTTTCTTCGGCGGCATCTCCCCGATGTGAAGCTGCTCCTGCACGCGGTTCAGCAAATCCAGCCGCGCATCCAGCGAGAGACTCTCCAGATTATCGAGCCTTACTTCCCCCTTCGTCGTCCCCTCCTCATGACAAGACACGCAGTAATTATCGAGCAACGGTACCACCTTCTCCCCAACGCGGAATCTTTCTGCCGGGCTCGCGGCACCGAAGGCATGACCCGCCGCAAATACGCAGGCAAAAAAGATGTAGGGAATGCGTAAGATCATACTTTAGACCGGACTTTCGCCTTCTGCCGCGGCAAATACAGTGGCCGTGGATAGGGGGGGAATTGATGCTCGGGTGCCCGATGCTGACGATTCAAGAAAGTCTCTTCTGGTATTCATAATGATGGTTTGGGTCGCTCTACTTGCGATACATGAATGAGTCGGATGTTAGCAGGGAAACGAGCACGGCTTTGAAACTACCGCCGCTTTCGAGATACGCTTTGTCCGCAGCGATGAGCGTTTCCGAGTCGGACAGCATTTCATTTCGCCCCATGTAATAGCGGAACGCATGACGGATGATGGACTGGCGGACCCTATTGGATTTGCCGAGCCGGTCGATCAGATCGAAGGCGTCTTGGACGGGTCCATCGAGCTTCGGATCGCCGCTTCCACGGAGGTTTCCGACGGTATCCACCGGCTTAGTTTTGTAAGTATCGGCGTCGTACTTGCCCTTGGCTTTTGCGACTAGGTTTTCCGGGTTCTCGAGAGGTTCATCAGCCCGATAGCGTCCGAAATCATCGAACTTCTCAAAGGGGTAACCCAGCGGGTTCATGTGCTGATGGCATCTCCAGCACGCCTCCTGCGCCGGACCAGTCACGGACTCCACGCGTTCTCTGAGGGTCATGTGCGGCTCTTCGGGGATCTTTGCATCCACGGTGATCGGCACATCGGGCACGCGGCCAGCCAGGAGCTTTTCCTGAATCCAGCGTCCGCGCCGGATGGGGTCGGTGTGGAAGTTGGAGGAATGCGCGATCAGCCAAGCCGGGTGGGTGAGGATGCCCTTGCGATTAGCCAGTTTGAAGGGCTGCTCTTGAGGATACTCCCAATTCGGCGGTGAAATATTGTAGCTGTTCACATGCGGCATCAACTTGTGAATGCCGAATGGGTAAGTCCAGTCAGGGTTTGGGTTCATCCCCAGTTTCTTGAAATGTTCGATGTGAGTCATCGCCGTGTCCAAGTCACGCTCAGATGAATTATAATGCAGGCGCTTTCTGATGAAAGCTAAGTCATCGGCGGAGAGCGTCGATGGTGGTTTCTTTTTATCCTTGGCAGGGGTCTGCCATTTGGTGTCTTTGAATCGCTCGTAAACCTCGTTCAACCCATTCATCTTGTCGGCCGCCGTGATGGGCGCCTCATTTTTCTTCTTGGGCACTTCCACCTTTATGGGAGCCGCGAAAAACACTTCTGTTCCCAGCAGATTGCCAAACACATTCCGGTCTTGTTTGACATACATGTCCACGAGCATGTCGGCTTCCCGAATCAGGATACCGCCTGTCCCTGAGCTGCCGCGTCCGGGATTGTTGTAGAAGCCATTACTGCGGTTGATATCTTTGAAAACCTTGAGGGCATTGGGGTAGCCGAAGAACTCGCGGAAGAATCGGATGATTTTGGGGTGCGATACGACGTCGGAATCATTCACGGTCGGGTCGATCTGGCCCATGTAGTAATGCTCATCAGCCAGCAGTCGCAGCACTTCCCGCTTGTAGTCTTCTTTGGTTTTCAGCCGCCCCTCTGCGACAGCCTTAACCAGCGTGGGGTCCGGACCCCAGTCGCCCAAAGCATAGGAAATGGCGTAGCTCGCCTCGCGGGGTGACAGCATTTTCCTGCCGTAGGCATCCGGCGCACCCTCGCCGAATTCGAGACGGTAAAGAAACTCCGACTCCAGCAAAACACCGAGCAGCATCTGGCGCAGTCCCTCCGTGTTGCCGGCAAGTTCAATGGCGGAGCGCGTCAATGCCAGATACTTCGCCTGCTCGGTGTCTGTGGCCGGGCGCTGGAGCACGATCCCAAACTGGGCCTGAATGGCGGCCTTGAGCGCATCGTCCGGCGGGTTGGCTGCGTTCAGGATGACCACCTCGAACGCTGGCGGAGTCGGCGGAGAATATTTGTCCTTCGGGTTCTCAAATACGTCCGCCTTGAGTTCCCCTTTCTTCACGCGGGCCGACCGGATCTGCTTCTGGGAAATCCAGTCCGCGTTGCTGAGCATCACCAGCAGATGCCCGCCGTCGAGCGGCGTAATCGCGTAGTCGCGGATGCCCGGGCGGTCCGGCAGCACAAAAGGAGCGGTGATGCCATAAAAGCTCAAGGTTCCCGGCCAGTGCATGTATTTTTCGTACACGTCTCCCTTGGACTTGAAAATATCGACGAGGCGCCCTTTGAAAATCTGCGGACTCACCAGCCAGCGCCGGGCGGGAGTGTAGGGTTTGTCCTTGATCGTGCCGCTGAAGAGCTTGTCGTGATCGACGTTATTTCCGTAATCGGGGTAACGCACCTTGTCCTCGATCAACGGTGCGTTCGACTTGAGCAGTTCGCCCCGCACCCAATCGGCGAGCAATTTACGCTCTGCGGGATTCGGCTGTTTCTCGTCGTCAGGCGGCATCTCCGTGAAGTGGATCTGCTCCTGAAGCTTGCTCATCAAATCCAGCCGCACCTTCGAGTCCAATGCATCGAGGGTGTCCAGCCGCACCTCGCCCTTGCTCTTCTTTTCCCCATGGCAGCCGTAGCAATAGGTGCGCAGGATTCCCTGCACAGGGGCAGGCGCAGCAGCAACGACGCCACCGCCTGCTGCATGGGCGATAGCGGAGAAACAAAAAATGCTGAGAGTGAGAACGCGATTCACGGTACGCCACCCATCATCGCCCCACCCCACGCGAATGCCAAGCTCCTTGCACCCACACAACGTGCCCCTTATGGGGTAACGTCGAAGCGTCCTTACCATTCTCTCCCCGACAGGCGTCAGGGAATGGGTGGAGCTGGCACTGCGAGTTCCACGGAACCTGTTTGAGTTCCCGTTGGCGGTGCGCCGACGAAGAAGCCGAACGCAGCGCCCTGGCTCGGGAGGACGATGCCGCTGAACTTATGGGTGGCACCATCGGACACGAACTTGCCGGTCAGCAACCACGTGCGCGGGGTGAGTTTCATTTGGACTCCGTTCGCGTTTGGCGCGTCGGCGGTGACTTTGTTTCCCGACACCACTGTCGCCGGAATTGAAAGAGGCCCGGACAAATTGCCGCCTGCAAGGTCCAGGCCATAGGTGCCCGCTGTAAGAAGATCAGCCGGTGGAAGAAGTGCCGAACTGCTCGTCTCCAAGCTCACGTCAAACCCCGCCGGATAAATCTTGTCCGGTTTGACCGGCAAAACTGCGGCGTCTTTCTTCCAACGCAAGTCGCCGGTGGCCGTCGTCGCGGCTGGGAAAATCAGCGTCCCGTGGAGCATACCGCGGCGTCGGTTGAGCGGTGCGTATGCGGCCACTTGCTCATCGCTCCCACTGCCGGGAATCAAGACCGACGAGAATGCGAATGGTGAGTTGTCTGCCAGCCGTCCAGCGACGCGCGCAGTTCCGGCTTTCCCGAGTTTCGCCACTGCGAAACCGTGGCCCGTGGGCTCGGCAGCGGGATCTCCGGAGGCAACAGGCGAGAACGCGAGCGGATACCCTCCAGGCCGGGAAAAACTTACCTTCGGGCTAAACCGCGAGCGAATCCCGAAGAACGAAGCAATCGCCCCGGCATCATCCCGGACGCTGCCTGTGAGTGAACCGGCATTTGAAATATCGATGCTCAGGTCGAAAAATCGATTCGGGTTTTTGGCAAACTGGACGCGTCCTGCGATCCCGCCGCTGCCGAACTTCCCTTTTACCGTGTACGGCTTGCCGCCGATTTGGAGCTTAGCGGTATAGACTCCAAAAGGTGTGACGGTGATGCTTGCGACGCCCGCATTTGAAACAACGACTGGCGAGGGATTGATGAGACCGACAAACGGTCCTTTGAGCGTGACCGGCACATTGTAATCATCCTCGGTAATCGAAATGGTAGTCTCCGATGGGTCGCCAAACACCACATCCACCGACCCTTGCACGAGCTCGCAACCGAAGCTGCGTCCCGATTCTTCGAGGCGGTTATCGATCAGCGAGACCGCAACGGTTTGAAGAGTCTGGCCCGGCCCAAAGCTGACCGTCCGCGTGATCGGCTTAAAATGACGATTCGGCAGTGCCGAACTCCCAACGGTATCCACGCGCACGGAAATCGGAGAATTGATGTCGCCGCTTCTTTCCAGTTCGACGACCACGCTTCCTCCTTCGCGCCCCTCGAACGTCGTGCTCGTGAACCGCACCGAAGGCGGTTCACCGGTGTCGTTGTTCACGATAGTCACCGTAATCTCGCTGACCGCCCCCAGTTCCGTTCCCGGCCCAGGTCGGCTCAGGGCAACGGTGAACGTCTTATCGGCTCCGACGGTGGTGTTCGGGATAATCGGAATCGAAATGGTCTTAAAAGTATCGCCGCCCGCGAAATTAAGCGTCCCCAATTTTGCGCTGTAGTGACCGCCGGCAGACGCAGTTCCGTCCGCAGTGCTGTAGCGAATGGAAGCTGCGCTGGAGAGACTCGCAGAGCGAACCACCGTAATCGAAACACTTCCCGTGTCCTCGCCCACCGTCCCAGTCGCGCTGCCAAACTCCACAACCGCCGGCACGGAAATCGTAAGCTTTGAGCCCGGCTCGAAAACAATCCCGCCCGTAAGAGGAATCCCTGCTGCCGTAGCCACCACATTCAGAATCCGAAAACGGGCGACTCCACCCGCCGTCACGTCTCCCGTAATATCAAACGCAATTCGCGCCGTGGCGATGTCACCAATTGGAATCGTATTGTCGAACGACTGATCGATAAATGTGAACGGGAGCGTGCCGGAAGGGTTCTCGTAATTACCGCTCAGAAACGCCCCCGCTCCCGCCTGCAATTGTTCGAGCAATGCTTCGAGCGAAGTGCCCTCAGGGAGTAATGGGGCAAGCAAACCCGTGCCGCGGATTTTTGCATCGAGCGCGTAATAGTATCGCGGAGCCGCATCCAGCGTCGCAGGCGCGCTCGATACGTTCACGGACTTCGCGTTTCCAAACTCCGCACCCGCGAGATTGATCGTCGCGCGAGTGACCGCACTGGCCGGCAACACACCGGCGAAAAAAAGGGTAAGAACGAAAGCGAGCGAGCGATTCATAAAAGTAATTCCCGGACTGTGCCACGTATTTCCGGGCAAACAAGCAAGCAAAACGATGCAAAGCACGCCCGTTTGGGGGTGATTAAAAGTGGCATGCCCTCGTTTCTGTAGCGGTCTCTCAACTCCTCAGTAGCTCTTGGCAAAGAGCACGCGGCGGCGGCTTGGGCGACCGCTCCAGACGCATTGTCCGTCTTCGACTTGGGAGTCGAATGGGATGCAGCGGATGGTCACTTTCAGCGCCTCTTTGATCTCCGTCTCCGTCTCCGCCGACTCGTCCCAATGCGCCAGCGCGAAGCCGCCGTGAATCTCGGCTTTGTCTTTGTTCTTGGGCGTGAAGAAGGCGATGAAGTCTTCCTTCGTTTCGAGCTTCACCGTGTGCGCGTCGCGCAGGGCGGTGGCGCGAGCGAGGAGGGCGTCGTGGATTTCTTGCAGCGTCGCCGCGATGCCCGCGATGAACTCTTCGCTCGTGGGGAAGCTCTTCTCTTTATGCCCACGGTCGCGCCGCGCTACGGCCAGCGTTCCTTTTTCTAAATCGCGCGGGCCGATCTCCACGCGCACGGGCACGCCGCGCTTGATCCACTCCCAGCTCTTTTGCCCGCCGCCGAGGTCGCGCTTATCCAGCTCCACGCGGATGGCTTCGCCGCCGTAGCTCTGGGCGCGCAGTTTCTCCGCCAGCGCCTCGCACGCGGCGAAGACGGCGTCGCGTGTGTCGGGCTTGGGCGCGACGGGGACGATGACGATTTGCGAAGGCGCGACGCGGGGTGGAAGGATGACGCCGTCGTCGTCGCCATGCGCCATGATGACCGTGCCGATGAGTCGCGTGCTGACGCCCCAGCTCGTCGTCCAAGCGTGCTCTTGTTTGTTTTCCCGCGAGACAAATTGGATGCCGCTCGCCTTGGCAAAGTTCTGCCCGAGGAAGTGCGAGGTGCCGGCTTGGATGGCCTTGCGGTCTTGCACCATCGCCTCGATGCAGAGCGTATTCACCGCGCCGGGGAATCGCTCGCCCGCGCTCTTCTCGCCTGTAAATACGGGCAACGCCAGCCACTCGCGCGCGAATTTCTCATACACGCCGAGCATCTGCTCCGTCTCGCCAATCGCCTCCGCGCTCGTCTCGTGCGCGGTGTGGCCTTCTTGCCAAAGGAACTCCGCCGTGCGCAGGAAAACGCGCGGCCTCATCTCCCAGCGGACGACGTTTGCCCATTGGTTGATGAGGATGGGAAGATCGCGATACGACTGCACCCACTTCGCGTAAGTCGCGCCGATGATCGTCTCGCTCGTAGGCCTCACGATGAGCGGCTCGGTGAGCTGCGATTCGGGGTCGGGCATGAGCCCGCCTTTGCCGTCCGACTTCAGCCGATGATGCGTCACGACCGCGCACTCTTTGGCAAAGCCTTCGACGTGCTCGGCCTCTTTCGCCATGTAGGAAAGCGGGATGAAAAGCGGGAAGTATGCGTTCTTGTGTCCGGTCGCTTTGAAGAGCCCATCGAGCCCGCGCTGCATCGCCTCCCAGATGCCGTAGCCCCAAGGCTTGATGACCATGCAGCCGCGCACGTCGGAGTTTTCCGCGAGGTCTGCGGCTTTGACGACTTGCTGGTACCACTCAGGAAAGTCTTCGTCGCGGCGTGGTGAAATGGCGTTTTGTGGCTGGCTCATATTTTAGTAAAAGGGCGAGGACGCTACGTGCGACACACGCCCACGGCAAGCGCGGCGTAGCGAGATCGGCGGACGCGCCGGGCGAATCTCGCAACCACAGAAAGCTGCAAAGCTACCAACTCCGATGCCAGTGATACCACGGCCCTACGATGTGCGTGTAAGAATCCTCTCCCACAATCGGCGGTGGCGTATTCGGCGAGCGAGCAAATCCGGCATCGTCGAAACCATCGGCAGCCGTGATGAGTCGGACGACTCCAGCTTCGAGTAGCTCTGTTTCCTTCACTCGAAAAAGCCCGACCCACCGTTTGTCAGAGTCTCGCCGTTGCGGGGATGTCCGGCCTGCAATCACTTCCGCCGCATATGCGTCGAACGCGCTCGCTGAGAGGCGAAATCGGATTTGCCAAAATATCCCCGAGAGTCCCAGCACGACCGTGACGACATACGTGGCAGGCTCGATGCCCCAATAAAACAGTGCGCGCCCTCGCGGCATCTCGGGGGCAAGACCACTGCGTTGCTTCATGAGAAAACGAATCAAGCGAACGACCCAAACGATCCCCCAAAGCAACCCTCCGTAGAAAACTGGCAGCACAACGAGGAGTTCAGTCCCAGCATCGCAAAATGCCACGAAAATGAACACCCACCAGACGGCGAGCAGAACCACCACAGGGCGCTTGAGCGGCGTCTTTGCGCATCCAGCTTTGTCGGTGCCGCTCATATTGCCCGCCTCACTTCGGACTCTGCATCTTCGTAATGACCTCCATTAGTGGTTCGGACATCGCGGAAAAAACCACGACCCACTGGACCACGGCGACGAGCGCCAATATGCCGATCCAGTAAATAGACTTTGCGATATCCCGAGTGAACAGGAGCGCGATGCACGCAATCGGGATTCCGCAACTGAGCGCAAGCAATCCATACCGCGCTGCGAAGACAAATCTGGTGATTGCTGGTAGTTGGGCGTCCTCGCCCAGCATGTCCGCAAACACTTGAACAAACGCAGGAATGCAGAAGCTCGACCGGATAGAAAAATACGAGAACGCCACCACGATGCACGTCAGCGCAAAGCGAGTCGCACGGCCTATTTGCCGTATCTCGGCGGCTGGGTTTTCCTCCACGAGTTTAGGTCAGTTCGATTTTCAGTTTCCGCCCAAGCGCCAACGCTGCGCGTTCGAGAAGTTGCAGACTGAGGGAAGCGTCGGATGGCGCGAACAAAGGGGCAAGTGATGCAAGCGTCGTATTCATCCGACTCGCGAGCTTTGCGCGAGATATTCGGCGGCGTTTCATTTCGCACGATATCTGCCAAGCCAAGACCCGCTGAATCGCGCCAGCCTCGCACTCCGCGAGCATTCCTTCTTCCTCGAGGAAGCCGTCGAAATCTGAGCCGATGTGTGCGCTTTTCATATCAATCCTCCGCCGTCGCCAGCTTCGCCAGCACGCTGAGGTCGTCCAGCGTCGTCGTGTCGCCGGTGATCACTTCCCCCGCTGCGACTTGCTTCAAAATGCGGCGCATGATTTTTCCCGAGCGCGTCTTGGGAAGCGCGCTGGTGAAGCGGATTTCGTCTGGTGTCGCCACGGGGCCGATGACTTTGCGCACTTGTTTCTTCAACTCGTCGGCGAGGGCTTTGGTTGTTTTCACGCCCTCTTTGACCGTCACAAAACACACGACGGCCTGGCCTTTTAACTCGTCCGGTTTGCCCACCACTGCGGCCTCCGCGACGGATGGGTGCGCGACGAGTGCGCTCTCCACTTCTGCTGTGCCGAGGCGGTGCCCGGCGACGTTCAGCACATCGTCGATGCGGCCTACGATCCAGAAGTTCCCGTCCGCATCGCGGCGAGCGCCGTCACCGGCAAAATACATCCCTTTGATCTCGCTCCAGTAAGTCGTTTTATAGCGCGTCTTGTCGCCCCAGATGCCGCGCAGCATCCCCGGCCACGGCTTGCGGATGACGAGCTTGCCGCCTTGGTTCGCGCCGAGTTCCTTGCCGTTATCATCCACTACCGCCGCATCCACACCGAAGAACGGCAGCGTCGCCGTCCCCGGTTTGCACGGCGTGCAGCCGGGCAGCGGCGTGATCATGTGGCCGCCCGTCTCCGTCTGCCACCACGTATCCACGATGGGGCAGCGCGAGCCGCCGATGGTCTTGTAATACCACATCCACGCCTCGGGATTGATCACCTCGCCCACCGTGCCGAGCAGGCGCAACGAGGAAAGGTCGTGCTTCGTCACCCACTCGTCGCCCCACTTCATGAACGCCCGAATCGCCGTCGGTGCCGTGTAGAAAACCGACACGCCGTTCTGCTCGATGATCTGCCAAAAGCGGTCGTTCTCCGGCCAATTCGGCGCTCCTTCATACATCAGCGAAGTCGCCCCCATCGCCAACGGGCCATAGACGAGATACGAGTGCCCCGTCACCCAGCCGACATCCGCCGTACACCAATAAACGTCCTCATCGCGCAGGTCGAAAACGTATTTGCACGTCATGTAAGCGTGCAGCAAGTAGCCGCCCGTCGTGTGCAAGATGCCCTTCGGCTTCCCCGTCGAGCCGCTTGTATAAAGGATAAAGAGCGGAGTCTCCGAATCCAGCAGCGCCGCCGGGCAATCGGAGTCCACATACTCCAGCTCGCGGTGCCACCACACATCGCGCCCTTCTTCCACATGCACTTCCTGCCCCGTGCGCCTGAAGACGATCACCTTTTTCACCGGCGTGTCGTTGCCCTTCAGCGCATCGTCCACGTTCTTTTTCAAAGCCACCACGGCACCGCGACGGTAGCCGCCATCCGCAGTCACAATGATCGTCGCGCCGCTATCCAGCACACGGTCCTTGATGCTCTCCGCGCTGAACCCGCCAAACACCACCGAGTGCATCGCCCCGATGCGCGCACACGCCAGCATCGCAATCGCAGCCTCCGGCACCATCGGCATATAAATGATCACGCGCGTGCCCTTCTTCGCCCCATTTCGCAGCAGCACATTCGCAAACCGGCACACCTCGCGATGGAGTTGCGCGTAAGTCAGCGTGCGCTTCTCCTCCGTCGGCTCGCCCTGCCAAATGATCGCCGCCTTATTGTGCCGCGCCGTCCCGAGATGCCGGTCGAGGCAGTTCTCCGAGACGTTGATTTTCCCGCCGACGAACCACTTCGCATCCGGGCACTTCCACTCCAGCACTTTGTCCCACGGCTTCTGCCAGACGAGCTCCTCCGCCTCATCACCGAAGAACTTCTCCGGCTTCTGCACGCTCTCCTCCCACATCGCCTTGTACTGCGCCATCGAGCTGATGCGCGCCTTTTTAGAAAACTCCTTGGCTGGTTTGAAAACGCGGTTTTCGACGAGAGTGGATTCGATATTGTTGCTCATTGGTGATGGAAATTGGGGTCGTCTCGTAACCGCCAGACCGCGTGGCGACAAGGCGAATGACGCGCGCATTGATCCACAGCGGCTGCGTATGTGATGCTGCCGCCCTATGATTTATGGTTTCAAAGAATGGACGCTCATCTGCGAGGCGCTCGGGAGTGGGGCGCAAAGTCTCATCATCCGCAAAGGCGGCATCGCGGAAGGGCGCGAGGGGTTTCGGTTTCAACACGATGACTTCCTCCTTTTCCCCACGCTCTTTCACGAGCAAGTGGCAAAGCTAAAACTCCCTCCGACGACTCCCCTGCCCGCTCCCCGCGAAGATGGGCAACACTCCGTGCGCTATCGCGTGAAAGTGGCGTGGACGCGGGATGTGGCGGACTTTGCGACGGTGCAACGGCTGGCTCCGTTCCATCTGTGGCAGGAGAGCGAGCTGCTGAAGCGCTTCCATTACGAGGAGGAAAAAGGGCGCACGGGGGTGAGCGTCGCGTTTGTCCGAGTGGAGAAATTGTCCGCGCCTTTTGTCTTCCCGGATTCTCCGAAATACGGGGGCTGCCGCTCGTGGATTGCGCTGCCGGAGCTGCCGCCCGAGATTACCTGTGCGCCGGTGCTGGATGATGCGGCGCACGCGGCGCGCGAGGCGGAGGTTCTCGCGGTTTTGGGTTGTTGAACGACGGGAATACTGGCGTCTTCTCCGCATATCAACGTGCCGCAGCCAAACCACATCATTCGCGACCAATGGAAGACCCGCGTGTACAACAAGCGGGGCGATCTGTATGTGCGTGCGGTCGGCATCCCTCTCCATGTGGAGCTGGAGCCGGAGCGCGACCCGAGGAAGATCGATCATGTGTGGCTGACGATGGATGTGCCGCCGGTGGGGAAGCTCACCGTTTCCATCAATACGCTGTCCTTTTTTAACCAGCATGCGGGCTACGATTCGCGAGTGCGGTTGGCGATCCTTCCCACGCGGTATGTGGAGAAGCCGGAGCCGCTTTTGGAGCTGCACGCGCCGCTGGATTACACGGTGCTGGAGTCCACGCACGAGGTGCAATTTGTGGCGATGGACTACGAGCCGCTGGAGGCGCTGCTGATCAAGAAATGCAACGCCGCCGTGCGCGCGGAAGTGTGGGGCGACCTGTATATCCGCGAGCATCTGGGCATCCATCAAATCCACAGCCGCCGGGCGAGTTGCGCGGTGGAGCGCGACATGATCGGCAAGGACGGCGGGCTGCGGCTGTATTACAGCGATGGGGTCGCAGAGCTTCTGCTGTTCAAGTTTTGCGGGCAATGAGCGCACCTCTCACACGCTGGTTGGGCCGAGTGGCGTTTAGCGACGCGTTACGGATGCAGGAGGAAATCGTGGCGCGAAAAGCGGCGGACCTCTCGCTGCCGGATGAAGTGCTCTTACTCGAACACGAATCCGTTTTCACCATGGGGCGCACGCCAGACCAATCGTCCCTGCGCGACCCGGCGCAACTCCCGGCACCGCTCGTCATCATAGGGCGCGGCGGGCAAGCGACGTGGCACGGACCGGGGCAACTCGTCGGCTATCCGCTGCTCGATCTGCGCACGCGCGGGCAGGACTTGCACCGCCACTTGCGCGCGCTGGAGGAGATGCTCATCGAGCTGTGCGCAGGCTTCGGCGTCGTGGCGGGGCGGCGCGATGGGCTCACGGGCGTGTGGGCGGAAGAGCGCAAGCTGGCGAGCATCGGCGTGGGCGTGAGGAAATGGATTTCGATGCACGGCTTCGCCATCAACGTCTGCGGCGAGCTGGAAGGCTTCTCACACATCACCCCATGCGGCATTGCTGGCGTAGAAATGACGAGCATCTCCCGCGAGGCCGGGCGAGAAATCTCTGTGCAGGAAGCCGCCGACGCCTTCGCGAAGCTCGCGGTGGATTTGTAGAAAAAAGGGCGGAACGCCGTAGCGTCCCGCCCTTGAGATTAGTTGCTTTTTACGAACCGGGATTACTTTTTCTCCTCAGGCTTTGGCGCGTCGGGCTTCTTGTCGCCTTCGGGCTTGCGGTCGCCACCAGGCCCGCCACGACGCTGGAAGGCATCTTTCATCTTGGTCTTCTGCTCCTCGGTGAGGACGGCTTGGACGGCTTCCATCTGCGTCTTGAAGGCGTCGCGCATCTTGGTTCTTTCTTCCTCCGTCAGGTTTTCGCGGCCCTTCTCGCGGAGCGCCTTCATGGCGTCGGCATCCTTTGCGTAGATGGCTTTGATTTTATCTTGCTGGTCTTGCGTGAGGCCGAGCGTCTCGGTCATGCGCTTGAGGCGCTCTTCGGGAGTTCCGAAGCTGCGCCCGCCGCCGGGACCGCCTGGGCCACCGGGCGGACGTCCGCCTTCGGGCTTATCCTCAGCGTTGGTGAATTGGGCTGTGAAGAGCAGCGCGGTGGCTGCGATTGCGATGGATTGAATGGATGTTTTCATCAGGACGATGAAACAGCCGTCTCGCTCGAAAGTCGCAAAATACTTTCCGCCGAACGAGACGAGTTTCACAGCCTGTCCACTTTGAGGCTGCATTTTCAACAGACTCCCGCCACAAGAGAGCCATGACGCTTGGTTACGTGAGCAGTGTGGTGCCGGGGAAATTTCTTTCGATGGTCGCAGTGGCAGTATTTGCCACCGCCGCATCCTCGCACGCGCAGGACAAACCCAAGGTGGACAAAGGCGCGGCGAAGGAAGGGCTCGACCATTTGAAAGAAGAGCTTGGCGTCAACCAATTCACCACGCCCAGCATCGGCACCGTCCTCGCCGCGCTGAGAGAGCTTCGCCCGCTCGCTTTCGATAAAGTCTCCCGCGATCTCCCCGACTCGATTCCCGCCGACCGCGCCCGGCTTGCGCTGAATACCGGAGCGCTGATCGCCGACGGCTTCCTCGCCGTCACGGCGGAAAAACAATCACACCTCGACGACCTCGGTCGCCTCCTCATCCGCCACGCCAAGGGCCTCGGCGTGGGCGACCACATCACCCGGCACAACAAAAGCATCCTCGAAAAAGCCGCGACTAAAGACTGGGACGGCATCCGCTCCGAACTGATCGCCACCCAGCGCGATGTGGAGAAGGCGATGATGGCGCTCAAGGACGAAGAGATCGCCCACCTCGTCGCGCTCGGCGGCTGGCTACGCGGCCTCGAAATCACCGCCACACTCGTCGCCGACCAATACTCCCCCGAGCGCGCCGCACTCATCGTCCAAGCCCCCGTGCTCGACTATTTCGTGGACCGAGTCGCGACGCTGAATCCCTCGCTCAAGAAGACCAAACTTTTCACCACCCTCGCCGCCGCGCTCGGCGAAATCCGCAAACTCGCCATCAAAGAAAACGCCGCACCGCCCGCCGCAGACGACCTCAAAAAGATCCACCAGCTCGCCCGTAGCATCATCGCCCTCATCGCCACCCCGGAGGAGTAGCTCGTGTTTTCTGGCTGTGAGTGGTGATTCGTGAGTAGTGATTTGTCGCACGCGCAGAAGCCACAAATCACGACTCACCAATCACCAATCACAACTACCTCACCGCCCCGATGCTTATCGCCTTTCACAAACCGTACGGAGTCCTCAGTCAATTCACCCCCGACGGCTCCGCCAACCGCACGCTCGCAGACTTCGGATTCCCCCGCGACACCTACCCGCTCGGCAGACTCGACGCCAATAGCGAGGGGCTCCTCCTCCTCAGCGACGAGCCATTTTTGAACAAACGCCTCCTCGCCCCCGAGAACTCCCACGCCCGCACCTACTGGGCGCAAGTCGAGCGCATCCCCACGCCCGAGGCCCTCGCCACTTTGGAAAATGGCATCACCCTCGGCGACCTCCACACGCTCCCCTGCCGCGCATGGATGCTTGATCCGCAGCCACTCATCCCGCCGCGCGACCCGCCCATCCGCTTTCGCAAAAACGTCCCCGACTGCTGGATCGCCCTCGCCCTCGTAGAAGGAAAAAACCACCAAGTCCGCAAGATGACCGCCAGCATCGGCCACCCCACGCTCCGCCTCATCCGCGTCCGCATCGGCGAGTTCGACCTCGGCGGACTCCACGCTGGGAAATGGCGCGAACTCACCACCGGCGAACGCGCCCGCGTCTTCGGCGGCAAAGCCCTCGCCCGCTGAACATCCTCACGCTATTACTGCACCCATGACTCGCGCACTCGGCATTGATTTTGGCGACGCCCGCATCGGCGTCGCAGTCTCGGATGAACTCGGCATCCTCGCCCACCCACTCGAAACCATCGCCGTCCGCACCACCGAGCCCGTCGCCCGTGTCGCCCAACTCGTCGCCGAAAAAAGCGCCACCATCGTTATCATCGGCCTCCCCAAAAACATGGACGGCACCACCGGCAGCGCCGCCGAAAAAGCCCGCGCCTTCGCCGAAAAACTCCGTGCCCTCGGCATCAGCGTCCGCATGTGGGACGAACGCCTCAGCACCGTCGCCGCGCAGCGCAACCTCCACGAAGCGGGGCACAACGCCAAGTCCAGCCGCCCGCTCATTGACCAAGCCGCCGCCGTCCTCATCCTCCAAGGCTGGCTCGACTCCCAAGCCATGCTCGGCGCGTGAAACCCAAGCGGCTCAAACTCCTCATCGCCTACGATGGCCGCCTGTTCACCGGCTGGCAGAGCCAAGCAGCGGGCAACGGCATCCAAGACCACATCGAGCGCGCCCTCGCCAAGATCGTCGGCAGCCCCGTCCGCATCCACGGCTCCGGGCGCACCGATGCGGGCGTCCACGCCCTCGGCCAAGTCGCCCACTTTGAAGAACCCCCGCAAACCCGCACCACCGCACGCTGGCAAATCGCCCTCAACGCAAATCTCCCGCCCGAAATCCGCATCCTCAAAGTCACCCGGGCGCCCGGCACCAAGCAAGGCTTCCACGCCCGATACTCCGCCACCGGCAAGCGATACACCTACCGCATCTGGAACGACCGCTTCCTGCACCCCTTCGAGCTTGGGCGCGCATGGCTCGTCCCCTACCCGCTCGACCTCGCCACCCTCCGCGCCGCCGCCGCCGTGCTCGTGGGGCGGCACGACTTCGCAGGCTTTGCAGCCAATCGCGGCGAGCCCGATGAGTCCACCATCCGCACCATCAGCGACATCCGCATCGCCAAGCGCGGCCCACTCATCACCTTCACTTTCGAGGGCGAAGGTTTCCTTTATAAAATGGTGCGTCTCCTCACCGGCAGCCTCATCCGAGTCGGCCAAGGCCGCGGCGACCTCGCGTGGCTCCAAGCGATTCTCAGCGGCGCAAAAAAGAGCAATCATTGCGCGCCACCCGACGGCCTCTGCCTCGCGAAAGTCTTCTACCGCTGAAGCGTTGGCTCGCGAGTCGAGCGCCCCATTTCCAGAAAACACTTTGCCTTCACGCCTCCACCCACTACAACCCGCAGCCCTATGTTTGCAGGCACTTTTACGGCTCTCGTGACGCCGTTTCGTAATGATCAACTCGATGAACCAGCTTTCGCCAGCCTTGTGGAGGCGCAGGTCGCTGGTGGCGTGACGGGCATCGTCCCCGTGGGCACGACGGGCGAATCTCCGACCCTCGACCACGATGAGCACTTGCGCGTCATCGAACTCGCCGTGCAGACCGCAAATGGCCGCGTGAAAGTGATGGCGGGGACAGGCTCGAACTGCACCAAGGAAGCCATCGAATACACCATCGCCGCCGAGAAACTCGGCGCGGATGCCGTGCTCATCGTCGCACCATATTACAACAAGCCGACGCAAGAAGGCGTATATCGCCACTACAAAGCCATCGCCGACGCCACGAAGCTCCCGATCATGCTCTACAGCATCCCAGGACGCTGCGGCATCGAGATCGCCGTAGAGACCGTCGCACGGTTAGCAGCCGATTGCCCGAACATCATCGCCATCAAAGAAGCAGGCGGAAAAGTCGAGCGCGTCATCGCTTTGAAAAAGGCCGTCCCCGCCGCGTTCGAGATTCTTTCCGGCGATGATGGTCTTACGGTTTCCTTCATCAAAGAAGGCGCAGTTGGCGTCGTCAGCGTCGCCTCAAATATCGTCCCCCGCGAAGTCAGCGACCTCGTAGGCACCGCCCTCGCCGGGCGCTGGGATGAGGCGCAAGTGCAGCACGACCGGATGTCCGCGCTGTTCACGAACCTTTTCATCGAGAGCAACCCGACCCCGACCAAACAAGCCCTCGCATGGCAGGGCCGGATGTCGCCGGAAGTGCGCCTCCCTCTTTGCGAGCTGACCACCAAATCGCAAGAAACCCTGCGCACAACGCTGCGCGATTTGAAGCTCGTGTCGTAGGCACAAGGAAACGCGATATTTTTGGTTCCACCACTTAGCGCATCCCGCTAGGTGCGGTGCCTGTGAAAACACCGCTATTCCTTCTCGCCAGCTCCGTCGCCATTTTTGCTCAGGCTCCCATCGTGCCCGTCGGGGCCGATGGCAAGCCGCTGAATCTCGGGTTTGAAACTGGCACGCTCGACGGCTGGACGGCGACAGGGACGGCGTTTGAGAAGCAGCCCATCAAAGGCGACGTAGTGGCCAAGCGGCGCGGGGATATGAAGAGCAACCATGCCGGGGAGTATTGGATTGGCGGCTTCGAGGTGCATCAAAATGACAAGGCGACCGGCACGCTCACCTCGTCCGCTTTCAAAGTCACCCAGCCGTGGGCCAGCTTCCTGGTGGCTGGCGGCGAGACGGCGAAGACGCGCGTGGACATCGTGACGAAGGACAATGGCAAAGTCAGCCACACCGCGCACAGCGACCAGCGCGAGGACTTGCGCCGCTCGGTGGTGGACTTGCGGAAGTTTGCGGGGCGGGAGATTTTCATCCGGCTCGTGGATGACCACATGGAGCATTGGGGGCATGTGAGCTTCGACGATTTTGTCTTCCACGCCGAGGAGCCGAAACTGCCTGCGGCGCAGAAAACGCAAGTCGCACTCGTGGCCGATGTCGTCCAACACGCGGGACTGAAGGCGGACGAGGTCCCAGGCGCGGCGACGGTGCCGGAGGGCTACGAGCTGAAAGTTTTCGCGGCGGAACCGGACATCGTGAACCCGATTTCTTTCTGCCTCGATGAACGCGGACGGGCGTGGGTCGTGGAGGGGATGACTTATCCGAACCGGGCGAAGGAAGGCGAGGGCAAGGACCGCGTGCTCATTTTTGAGGACACGGACGGCGACCATCGCTTCGACAAGCGCACCGTCTTCATGGAAAAGCTGAACCTCGTCAGCGGCATCGAAGTCGGCCACGGCGGCGTGTGGCTCGGGGCTGCGCCGTATCTGTATTTCGTGCCGGTGACGAATTGGGACGCACCGACGCCTGCGGGCGAGCCGAAAGTGCTCCTCGATGGCTGGGGCTACAACGACGCGCACGAGACGCTCAATACTTTCCGCTGGGGGCCCGACGGTTGGCTCTACGGCTGCCACGGCGTCTTCGTGAGCAGCAACGTCGGCAAGCCCGGAGCCCCCGCCGCGGAGCGCACGAAACTCAACGCGGGCGTGTGGCGCTTCCAGCCCGAGCAGCAGAAGTTCGAGGTCTTCGCGCACGGCACGAGCAACCCGTGGGGGATGGACTGGAATGCAGACGGCGAGCTGTTCATCGAGGCGTGTGTGATTCCACACCTCTTCCATATTTTCGACGGCGGGCGCTACGAGCGACAAGCCGGCCAGCATTTCAATACGAACACCTACGACGACATCAAAACCATCGCCGACCACCGCCACTACCTCGGCGCAAATCCGCACGGCGGAAACGGGAAATCCGACACGGCTGGCGGCGGCCACGCGCACGCTGGGCTGTGCATCTTGCAGCACCCTTCATGGCCGGCGAATCTGCGCGGCGGCGTGATCATGGGGAACATCCACGGCTCGCGGATCAACATGGATATTCTGGAGGCGAAAGGCAGCGGCTTCGTAGGGCATCACGGCGCGGACCTCATCAACTTCAACGACAAGGCCAGCCAGATCGTGGACATCCGCGAGGACCGCGACGGGAGCTTGTGGATGATTGATTGGTACGACCTCAATCAATGCCACCGCTCGCAGAAAGAGGCGCACGATTTCACCACGGGGCGCATCCTGAAGCTCGTGAAAAAAGGCTCGAAAGCGACCAACAGCGCTCCGCGTCCAGCCGCGCCGACAAAGGCCGTCCTCGCAGACGCCGCCGCTGCCGCAAAAGCCGCCGCGCCCGGCGGAAGTGCCGTCGAGCGCCGCGCCGCAGCAAGCCTCTGCCAACGTCTCACCATCGAGCAGCGCAAGCCCATCGTGCTCGCCCTGCTCGCGCACGAGGAAGACAAGGACGACCACAATTTACCGCTCATGTTCTGGTATGCCGCCGAGCCCATCGTCGCCGCCGACCCGGTATGGGCGACGGAGGCACTCGCCGTGTGCAAGATTCCCAAGGTGACGGAATTCATCGCCCGACGGATGGCGACGAAGTAGGGCGTCACCCGTTCCAGCGATCGTAAAGTTCGCGGAAGCACTCACGGATGTTGCCGCGATTGCGTAGGAAAATGCTGTGCGCTTCGTCTTCGGGGAGCTTGCCGCCGCAGAGTTCGGTGACGAGGGCCTCGAAGAGTTTCACATTGCTCTCCAACTCCAGCACGACGGGGAGACGGCTGGAACGATGAACGGTGACGATGAAGCCCGCCGCCTTGCTCGCTGCGCCGCGAACAGGCAGCCAGTGCCGCGTGGAGAGTTGCTCGGCACCGTCAATGATGATGAATTGCGGCGCTACGATCTCGCGGAGCTTTTCGGGGAGGCGGTCTTTTTCCCGCATACTCGTCTCGGCGTTGAGGCGGATGACGACAGGTTGGTAGCCGCGCTCTTCGAGTTTGGGGATGAGCTGCTCGACAAGCGTGGTTTTGCCGACGCCGTTGCCGCCGACAATGCTGGCGCACCAGCGGAGTTCATCGAGCCGCTTGAGAAGTGTGTCCCACGACATCCCGACAGGAAAGCGGAAGGGCAGACTCTCGATTTTCACACTGGCAAATGGATTTTCCTTGGCGCTCACATTCAGGATGCTGGCGGGGAGGATGGGTGGTGGCAAGGGGAAGAAACCCACTCATCCAAATTTGATCCCGCCCATCGTCGTCGGCTGCGGGATACGCGGGAGGACGATCTCTTTCCCGCCAGGCGCGATGGTGATCTCGATACGCTC
>CAMDQC010000054.1 GCA_945905735.1 Prosthecobacter debontii
GAGCGCAGGGGCTACGACTACGGCTCAATCTCGACTGGCGACGACTGGTTCTGCGACTTCCCATACGGCGTTTACGGGGAACGGCACTTCGGCATGGCAGACCGTGACTTATACCGCGACACTGGCGGCAGGGACGCAAACGCTTCAAGTAGGGGTTATATTGACGGGCAATAATACCCCTGGAGCATCGGCAACAGTGAATTTCGACAACATCAAGGTGGAGACTACTGCTGGAAATGGACTTTTATCGAACGACACAGGTGGGGCAGTGAGCGCGACGCTCGTCTCAAACGTCACCAACGGTTCGCTGACACTGAATGCAGACGGCTCTTTCCTCTACACGCCGACTGCCAATTACAATGGCCCGGACTCTTTCACCTACACAGCGAGCGATGCGGCGCTGGCTACCTCGAATGTGGCGACGGTGAACCTGACGGTGACGGCGGTGAATGACGCGCCGGTGGGTGTCACGGACTCTTACTCGACGCTGCGAAATGTGACGCTGACGGTGCCGCTGGGGACGGGTGTGCTGGTGAACGATACGGATATGGATACGGCGGCGGGGAGCCTGACGGCGGTGCTTTTTGCAAATGCGGCGAATGGCTCGGTGACTCTGAATGCGAATGGCTCGTTTTCCTATGTGCCAAACACAGGCTACGCGGGGGCAGATAGTTTTACCTACCGAGTGAGTGATGGTGCGCTGCAATCGCCGAATACGACGGTGAACATCACGGTGATTGGCGCAAGCGTGCCGACGGGGAATGCCGATGCGTATTCGGTGATTCGGAATTCGTCGCTGACGGTGGTGCAGACGACGCCGCAGACGGACGTGATCGAAGATGTGATTCCATACGGGGCAGTCGCGACGCCGGTGCTGTGGAAGTATCTGGATAATGGGACGGACCAAGGGACGGCGTGGCGGAATGTGGGCTTTAACGATGCGGCGTGGGCGTCAGGTTCTTCAGAGTTGGGATACGGCGATGTGCCTGCGGATGAGGCGACGGTGGTGGGCTTCGGGCCGGATCCAAACAACAAGTATCCGACGACATATTTCCGCAAAGTGGTGACGGTGACGGACCTCCACCGGGTGAAAAACGTGGAGATTTCGCTCATCTATGACGACGGCGGGATCGTGTATGTGAACGGGACACGAGTCCATGCGACGCCGAGCATGACGGTGAACCCGGCGTTTAACTCGCTGGCTCCAATCAATAGTGAGCAGACGACGCTGACGACGAGCTACACGGTGCCAGCGAGTGCGCTGGTGGAGGGGGCCAATACGATAGCGGTGGAGATTCATCAAAATACGATTACCAGCTCGGACTTGACGATGAACTTGCGCCTGCGGCTGACGAAGGCGGTGTATGCGGGCGTTTTGGCGAACGATACGGATGCGGAGAATGACCCGTTCACGGCGGCGCTCATCACGAATGTGACGAATGGCGCGCTGACGCTGAATGAGAATGGGACGTTCACTTACACGCCGACAGCGGGGTATGTGGGGACGGACAGCTTCGTGTATCGCGCCGTGGATGCGACGGGGCCTTCGGCAAACACGACGGCGACTTTCACCATCATCGCCGGGGTCAACCAAGCGCCTATTGTCGTGGCGGATACGTATAATGCGACGGAGGATACGACGCTGACGGTGCCGGTGGGGACAGGCGTGCTCGCGAACGATTCGGACGGCGAGGGCGATACGTTCACGGCAGCGGTGGTCGCGGCACCTACGGCGGCGCAGGGGACGCTTTCACTCGCTGCGAATGGCTCGTTTGTCTTCACGCCGACTGCGAATTTCAGCGGGATGGCGACGTTCACCTATCGTGCTACGGATGCGCAGGGGGCGGTGTCGGTGACGCAGACGGCGACGATCCATGTCGGGGCGGTAAATGATACGCCGGTGGGCGTGGCGGATACTTATTCTACGGACCCCGGCGTGACGCTGAACATCCCCGCCGCCGGAGTGCTGGCGAATGATACGGACGCCGACGGGGACACGCTGGCAGCGGTGCTGGTGAGCGGGCTCGCCCCAGCGAACTCGGGGACGCTGACGCTGAATGTGGACGGTTCTTTTAGCTACGCGCCAGCGGTCGGATTCTCGGGTGATACGACGTTTGTTTATCGCGCAAACGATGGGACGGCGGACTCGCCGGATACGACGGTGACGATCCGCCTCAATGCGCGGCCTGTGGCGAATAATGACACGTATCCCGCGACGGAAGACGTGCCGCTGACGGTGAGCGCGACTGGAGTGTTGGCGAATGATACGGACTCTGAGAATGACCCTCTCACGGCGATTCTCGTGGTTGCGCCTATCCCCGCGCAGGGCTCGGTGACGCTGAATGCAAATGGCTCGTTCACTTTCACCCCAGCGGCCAATTTCAACGGGGCGGCGACCTTCACCTACAAGGCGAATGATACCGGGCGCGACTCGCTCGCGAATGCGACGGTGACGATCAACGTCGCCCCGGTGAACGATGCGCCGAGCGGTGTGACGGATAGCTATGTGACGCCCGTGAGCACGCCGCTGACGGTCTTCGCGGTGTCGGGCGTGCTGGCGAATGATACGGACTTAGAGGGCAATACGCTCACCGCTGCCGTCGTCGCGCAGCCGACGCACGGGACGCTCGGGCTGAACCCAGATGGCGCATTTTACTACGCGCCGACGACCGGCTACATCGGGCCGGACAGCTTTACGTACCGCGCGAACGACGGTTCGCTGAACTCCGCCGTGACGACGGTGAGCCTGCAAGTCGGCATCAATCCCAGCGACGTGAAGATCACCGAAATCATGTATCACCCTTCGACGAACAACGACCTCGAAGAATACATCGAGCTATACAACAGCGGCGTGGGGCCGATGGCGTTGGCGGGGTGGAAGTTCGACAAAGGCGTGGATTTCACCTTCCCAGCGGTGACGCTCCCTGCGGGCGGCTACCTCGTGGTGGCGGCCAATGTGGCGAGTTTTAATGCCGCTTACGGCAGTGTGCCGCTCATCGTAGGCGGCTGGGCGGGGACGCTGGCGAATGCGGGGCAGACGGTCCGCTTGCAGTATCCGAACTCCACGGCGACGGATGGCTTTAGCGAGGTGGATTCGGTGAGCTATTCCAAGGAAGGCGACTGGGGACTTCGCCGGGCATTTGCGAGTAGCGGAGAGAGCGGCTGGGAATGGGAAACACGGGCGGACGGCTTCGGCGACTCGCTCCAGCTCATCAACCCTTTGATTTCCAACAATAACGGCCAAAACTGGACTCGCCGTGAGGTGCTCGCTGCTGGCAACCAACGCACGCCCGGCGCGGTCAATACGGATCTCGCAGCGAACCCGACGCTGAACAGCGCACCGCTGATTTCTAGCGTGAAGCACCGCCCGCAAATCCCCTCACCCACACAGCCCGTGAACGTGACTGCGAAGCTCGCAGATGAGCTTACGACGGGCATCACCGGCAAAGTGCTCTACCGCACTTGGACGCCGAGCCAGAGCACAGCAGGTGGCAATTATACCGAAGTGGCGATGCTCGACGACGGCCTGCACGGCGACGGTGCGGCGAATGATGGGGAGTTCGGCGCGACGCTGCCCGTGCAGACGCTGAACACGATTGTGGAGTTTTACATCCAAGCGACTGATAGCGGCGCTCGCAGCCGCACTTGGCCCGCGCCGACCACTACGGCGGGGGCGCAAGGCGCGAACTGCCTCTACCAAGTGGATACGGAAGTGTGGACGAATCGCCAGCCGATTTACCGCCTGATTGCCACCGGGCTGGACGAGTATGAGTTCGCCCCTAGCCGCTGGGCGCAGCTATCCGACGCGGCAATCAACGTCACTTTTATCTCCACCCAAGGCGACGACATTGATGTTCATTACCAGAGCAGCATCCGCGTCCGTGGCGCAGGTAGCCGCGGCAACATACCGCGCAACTGGAAGGTGGAGTGGGTGGCGGATGATCAATTTAACGGTCAGCGCGGGGGCAACCTGAACGTCGCCTTCCCGTATATCCAGTACCTCGGGGCACAGCTCATGAAGCAGGCAAACCTCCCGCACGAAGGCTCGATCCCCGTGCAAGTCCGCCTGAACCACACCAACAACGCTACCAACACCGACCGATACGGATACGGCATGTATGTCCACATGCAGCCCATCGGCGAGAATACTTACGTGGACGAGAACTTCTCCTCGGACCCAAGCGGCAATATTTACAAAAAAGTGCGTCCCCACCAAGCGTTCACCGTCCGCTCCGTGGCGGGAGGCGGGCCGCTCATCGGCACCCTCAGCCCAGTCGCGGGGTATGTCGGCGATGGCTGGAGCAAGCAGTCCAATACGAGTGCGAATAATTGGAACGACCTCCACGGCTGGATGCAGGTCATCACCAGCGGCTATACCGAAGCCACGCTGGCACCGGTGATGGACATTGAGCAATGGTGCCGAGCGCTCGCGATGACGACGATCCTCAGCGACAACGAGACGAACCTCAGCAACGGCGCAAATGACGACTACGGATTCTACTTCGGGGTAACTGACCCACGGGCGAAACTGCTCATCCACGATTACGACACGATCCTCGCAGGCGGCGACTCCACGACGACAGCGACTGGCAGCGGCATTTACCACATGACGGATGCCACTTTTGGCGGCTCGGAAACGCTCACTGCGATGACGAACTTCTATTCCGACCCGCAGATCAATCAGCGGTATAAAGCGCAGCTCTTTGACTTGCTGAACACCGTCTTCCTGCCAGCGAACTTCAATGCAACCGTGGATGCGCAACTGGCGGATTGGGTGAGCCCAATCGGCTCTCTACCCTCGACCCTGCGCGACGGCTACAAGGCTTTCATCGCCGCACGCCGGACGCACATCCTCGGCATCATCAATGGAACGTTCTCCGCAACGACCAACCTCACAGTAACGAATGGATTCCCGACCACGACCGTCGCGACGACGACCGGATTAAGCGGCACGGTGAACTCCGTGACGACGCGCAAAGTCACCGTCAACGACGCGCCCGTGACGCTGAATAATTACAACGCCGGTGCTAGCGGCAGCGGCACTTGGACGGCGGGTTCGCTCGTCACGCTCAAGCCCGGCATCAACCAAGTCACCGTCCGCGCGCTTGGCACAGGCGATGTGGTGCTCAGCTCGCAAACCTTTGATATCGTCTATGACGACGCCTCTATAACGGACGTAAGCGCCATCTCCGGCAATACCGTGTGGACTGTCGCGGGCGGGCCTTACCTCATCACCTCCACTATCACCGTGGACGATGAGACGCTGAGCATTGAGCCCGGCACCACCGTCTATGTGGCCCCCGGAATGAGAATCAACGTCAGTGGCACGGGCCGCATCCTCGCGGAAGGGACGGCGGCGCTGCCGATTCGCTTCAGCAAACAGCCGTCCGCCGCTGGGACTTGGAACGGTATTTTCATTGATGAGGCGACGCAAGAATCGCGCTTTAGCCACGTCATCTTCGCGGATAACGGCACCACGGCAATCAGCGCACAGACAGGCTCGCGCGTTGTCGTTGATAGCGTCACATTCCGCAATACCTCCCAGCCGTTTCTCTCGTTGAACGATAGCTCGTTCGTAATCAGCAACACCACTTTCCCAGACTCCACCGCCGCGTTCCCTCCGGTATCCGGCTCAGGAGTGCCCGTCGGGGGCGAAGCGATCGTGACGGATTGCGTATTCGGCAAAACGCTCGGTGCAAATGCCTCCGTCACTTTCTCGAACATGAAGCGCCCCGGCCCCATCCTACAACTCTTGCGCAACACGTTCAACGGGTCGCAGGCCGACTTGGTCCAACTTAACGGCTGCGACGGCTGGCTAGAGGGCAACACCTTCCTCCACGCCCACAAAAATAGCAGCACCGTAAAAGCGAGTGCCATCTCGGGTGGCGCGTTTTTAACGCTCAAAAGCAACGTCACCATCATCCGCAACCTCATCTACGACTGCGACCACGCCATCACGATGCGCGAGGGAAATGCCGCCGCTGTCGTGCAAAACACCATCGCCCACATCACCCACACCGGCGGCACCGACACCGCCTCGGGCGTGTTCAATTTTGCCGACGACGCCGAGACTCCCGGCTCCGGCTTGATCGCCGAGGCCAACATCATCTGGGACGCCGCCGCGCTCACTCGCACTTACAACAGCGCGCTCACCCTGCTGAACCTCGATAACAACATCCTCCCCATCGCGTGGGCTGGCTCCGGCACCGATAACATCGTCGCCGACCCGATGCTGAACCTCGCCAGCATCATCACGCCCGAGACAGCTACCGCAGCTCAAATTGCTGCCGCATTTGTCGCCGACGTGAACTCGCCCGCCATCGGCACCGGCGTCCTCGGCGTCGCGGATCGCGGCGCGCTCATCCCGGCTGGCGTGCTCGTCGGCGGAGCGCCCGTCTCGCCGACTCCGCTCACGAATGCGCTGCTCATGTTTGGCCCGAATGGCGGTTTCGGCACGTTCGCGGCCTACGGCTACACGCACTATCAGGCCGCCGTGGATGGTGGTGCTTATGGTGCCATCACCCCCATTTCCACCTCGCTCACCCTCAGCAGCCTCGCCACTGGCGCGCACACCGTTTCCGTCCTCGGTAAAAACGACGCAGGCATCTGGCAGACCGCGCCCACCGTGGTTTCGTGGACGGTGAACCCCGCCGCCATCACCGTGCGGATCAATGAAGTCCTAGCCAACAACGTGAACGCCTATCCCGTCGGCACCACACGCCCCGACATGATCGAGCTGCACAACTACGGCTCGCTCGCCGTGAACCTCGGTGGATGCAGCGTCAGCGACAATCCCGACCTGCCGACGAAGTTCATCGTCCCCGCCAATACCATCATCCCCGCAGGCGGCTACCTCGTCCTCCTCGGCGATGTCACAAACGCAAACCCCGGCATCCACATCGGCTTCGGCCTCGATGCGGACGGCGACAGCTTCGCGCTTTACCCGCCCGGCGCAGTCGTCGGTGCGACGCCCGTGGACAGCGTCACCTTCGGCCTACAAATCCCCGATCTCTCCATCGCCCGCACCGGCCTCGCGAAGACATGGGCGCTCGCCACCGTTTCGCCGCTCGCGGCAAATACGGCCGTCGCCCTCGGCAGCAACACCGCGCTGAAAATCAACGAATGGTGCGGCTCCAACGACTTCATCATCGGCAGCGACTTCGTCGAACTCTACAACCCCGGCACTCGCCCCGTCGCCATCGGCGGCATGTTTCTCAGCTCCGACATCCAAGTCGCCGCAGAGCACACCATCGCCCCACTCAGCTACATCGCAGCCAGCGGCTTCGTCCGCTTTGTCGCCGACGCCGACCCGACTGCGGGCTCGAACCACCTCACCTGGAGCCTCTCCAAGCTCCGCGAAGTCATGCGCCTCATCACCTCCGGCGGTGTCACCATAGACACCATCGCCTCCGGCCCACAGCGCGCGGACCAGTCCGAAGGCCGCGCCACCGATGGCTCCACTACACTTGCATTTTTCACCCTGCCCACGCCCGGATACTCCAACAACACCGTCCTCACCACGCAGCAAGACCTCCTCGATTTTCTCCGCATCACCGAGCTAATGTATAACCCCAGCGGCGGCACCAGCGCGCCTGAGTTCATCGAGCTTAAAAACACCAGCACCACCCTCACGCTCAACATCGGCGGAATAAAATTCACCAACGGCATAGACTACACATTCCCCGCCAATACGATGCTCACCTCCGGCCAGTTCCTCATCCTCACCAGCAACCCGTCCGCATTCACCGCCGCGTATGGCTTCGCCGCATTCAACAGCACTCCCTACAGCGGCAAGCTCGCAGACGGCGGCGAGCGCGTCCGCATCGAGATAGGCGACTTCCAGCTCGGCATCCTCGATTTCAGCTACTCCTCATCGTGGCACCCGACGGCGAACGGCACCGGCGCATCCATCGAAATCATCAGCCCACTCGCCGACCGCTCCACATGGGACGTGAAGGAAAGCTGGCGCGTCACCGCCCCGAACCCCGGCCTGCAAGGCGTCTTCGGCGTCGTCGCGGGCGACGACTTTAGCGTCTCTCTCCCAGCCACCGCCTCGCTCACCGGCGTCGTCAGCTACGGCTCGCAAGTCCAGGCCAACGTCGCCCTCGCATGGACGAAAGACAACGGGCCCGGCACCGTCGCCTTTTCCGCGCCGACTGCGCTCACCACGACCGCCAGCTTCTCCCTGCCCGGCAACTACGTCCTGCGCCTCACCGCCACCGGCACCACGACGGTCTTCGACACCCTGTTCGTCTATGTGGACGAAGATTACACCAACTGGGCCACGCGCACCATCGGCTCCAACCCGGCCACCAACGGGCTGCTCAACGACGCCGACAACGACGGGCTTAAAAACATCCTCGAATACGCCTTCGGAACCAGCCCGAACGTCGCCACCCCCGCACTGCTCACCGGCTTCAACAGCGGCGACCTCTTCGCCGTCAGCTTCACCCGCTCCTCCACGGCCAACGTCACCTTCGCCATCGAAGTCGCCGATAGCATCAACGGCCCATGGACCAGCGACACCATCGTGACGAACCTCCAAAGCGACAACGGCATCCTGCAAACATGGGTCGGCTACGACACCCGCCCCATCACCGCCAACACCCAGCGCTACATCCGCGCCCGCGTCATCGCGAACTGACGCGGTTGATTTGTAAAATTGCGGTTCACACGGCTTGCACTCCGATTGTTGGCTGATACCCTGCACGACTTTTCATGGAGTTTGTTGATTATAATACAGCCACCTGTCCTACGTGCGGAATGCTCATTGATGTATCCAATGAGGATGTCTTCGCGAAGATTCATTGTGCCGGTTGCGGGACCTGGATGCGCGTGCGGCAAATCTTCGCAAACTTCGAGATTCAGGGGATTCTCGGCGAGGGCGGACAAGGAATCGTTTACCGCGCCATTGACCTCAAACTAAACCGATCGGTGGCGATGAAGGTCATCCGCCGGGAATTCAGCAAGGATGAGAACTTCAAGCGGCGGTTTGAAAGCGAGGCACAGATTACCGCATCGCTCAATCATCCGCATATCGTAAAGGTTTACTCCTACGGTGAAGACCAAGGGATGATGTATCTCGCGATGGAAATGGTCGCTGCAGGCAGTCTCGACAGCCTGATGACCGACGGCGCGAAAGTCCCCGAAGACCGCGTATTGGAGGTCGGCATCCAGATCGCGCAAGGGCTAAAAGCGGGCCTAGAGAAAGGTCTCATCCACCGCGATATCAAGCCGGGCAACATTCTATTTGCCGATGATCACACGGCAAAGATCGTGGACTTCGGGCTCGCGATCCTCGTCGAAAAACAGCACGAGGAAGAGGGTGAGATGTGGGCGACTCCGTTCTACGTCGCACCGGAAAAGCTCGATGGAACACCGGAAGATTTCCGGAGCGATTTATACTCCCTGGCTGCGGCAATGTTCCATGCAATCGCGGGACGCCCCCCATTTATCACCGAGTCGAACTCCATGTCGGAGCTCAAAAAAATCAAGAGTCGTCCGGTCCACTTGGTTAGCTTTGCGCCGGGGGTCTGCAATGCGACGGCGTTCGTCATCGACAAAGCGCTAGCGGTTTCCCCCTCCGACCGATTCGATAGCTACGACGCCTTCATTGAAAACCTTCAATTTGCACGTTCAGAACTCCGCAAAGGAACGAGCCGCCAGCCGCGGCGTCTCGTCCTGTCCGCGGCCAGCAGTGGGAGCTGGATCACCTTTGCCGCAGTGGCAGCAGTTGTCGCAGGGGGCCTTTATTACTGGATCAATCGGCCTGCATCCCCGCCTCCCGCTGCGATAGTCAAAGACGATAAGACCTCGAAGATAAGCCCGGAAGTCCGCTACGCTGAAGCTCGGCGCGACATCCTCAACGCCAGCAAGCGCGAGCAAGCAGCCGCATCGTTCCGCGAACTGTTCGCCGACAATCGACTCGGCGAACCCCTCCATAGCTGGAGTGCCGTCCACGAAGCACTCTCAGAATTCCTAGTAGGGCGCCCCGTCATCGGGCAAGAAGCGCTAAAGAAAATGGGCCAAGGAATTTCCCCAAATGCACTCGGCATGGATGAAGAAACCACAGCCTTCTTCACCCTCGTCGCGAAGCACGGCGCAGCGAGTGAAGCGACGCCCGTCTCCGAAGCGGCGGCGTATAAAAAGGACGGCGTGGAAGCCCTGGGACTGCTCGTCATCGGACTTAAAAACTGGGAAATCGGCGCACACTCCGAGGCCGTGAAGTGGATGAGAGAATACCAAGCGGCGGCACCTTCTGGCCCTGCAACTTGGGCGGGTGAATATCGCGAAGTCGTCGTCAGTTACATCGAAGACTTCGCCCAGTTTCAGACCGTCGCTGGCGACATCCGAGACTTTGAGCGCGCCCCTGAAAAGGCCGCCGCCGCCCTCAAAAACGTAGCCGCCGTAAAGGCCAAGCTAAAGTCCGCCTCGCTCGTCGCCCTGCTCTCCGACCTGGAGCGCGACAATACCAGCAAGATCGAAGCGGCCCTCGCCACCTACGCCGAGAACATGAAAAAGAACCGCGCCGAAAAGGAGCGCGCGGAGGAAATCGCCCTCACGGAAGTGAAGATGAAGCTCAAGGGGCTCTGCGAAAACTACCGCTTTGGCGAAGCCATCACCCTCATCAAAGGTGCAGAAATCACGCTGGAGCAAAACGCCGCCGAGCGCGACTTGCTCGCCCAGCGCATCACTTGGCTCGTCAACTTCAAGGAGCAACTCATCAAAGACCTCTCCACCAGCGGCTACAACGCCCCTCTGGTGAAAAAGAACGGCCAGCAAGTCGTCGGCGGCGTCGTCCGCGCGAACGATACTCAGCTCGACGTGAAGGTCGCTTTCGGCGTCCTGCCTATTCCATGGGCCGACCTGACTCCCGATAGCGTCATGGCCATGGCCGCGACATTCCTCAAAGCGAACCTCCCCATCGACACCCTCGCAGAGCGAAACTGGCAACTCGGCGTCTTCGGCCTCTTCACCGGCAAAGTCAACGAGGGCGTCAAATTCATGGACGCCGCCGCAGCCGTCCGCGACGAATACCGAGTCCAGCGCGCCATGTTCTTCGAGAGCACCACACAAGACCCAGCGCCAGCACCCGAACCTGCACCTAAAACACCCGCGGCTCCCGCGCCTGCGCCGGAGCAACCGATGGCAGAGGGCACCGAGATGGCCAAGGCCCCGCTCAACCCATCAAACCCCAATGCGCCCGCAGCGACACAAATCAACCTCCGCCGCCCGAAAGCACCCGGCCAACCGTAAAGCTCACTCTCCCCCGCCCTGCTCCTCCATCTTCCGTAAAATATCCGTGCGATCCTCCACTTCCTCCCACACCTCGCTCGCCACGTAAATCGGTGCCCCCTGCTGGATGGCCAGCGCGATGCTGTCGCTCGGGCGTCCGTCTAGCTCGATGATCTTCCTCGCGTGCAACTCGTTCTCCGCGCTGATGATCAGCCGCGCAAAATACGTCTCGCTCTTCATGTCATTGATGATCACCCGCTCCACCTTCGCACCCAGCGCCGCCATCAAATGCCCCATCAAATCATGCGTCAGCGGGCGCTCCTTCGGCGTCTTGTTCATGAACATCGCAATCGCCGCACCGACGCCCTCATCCACGTAAATGATGAAAACCTTCTGCTCAGTGCCGATAAAAACCGCACGCCCACTGTTGTAGGGCATGATCGCGCGGACTGTGACCGGAATAACGTTTTTGCTCATGAGGCGGAGGTAATGGACCGCGCGGGAAAATGCGAGCCAGAGTTGCGCGATGCTTCCATTCTCTCATCCCGAAAATGTCCACGCGAGGATGCGACTCCGCTTCTGCCCCTGCGCCATGTCGAGGGTCTTCACGTCGCTCGCCCTCGCGGCGCGCAGGGCGCTGCGGAGGCGGGGAAGGTGTTCGCTTTTGGAGACGAGCGTGGTGAACCACTGACAGCAGTCGGGACGTTCGGCGCTCTCCGCGATCATCCGCTGGATGAAGGCCAGCTCGCCGCCCTCGCACCACAGCTCGCGGCTCGTGCCGCCGAAGTTCAGGGCGGGCTTTTTCCCGCCGAGGTTGCGCACTTTCCTCCGTGTGCCCGCTGCGGCTTCGGCTGCGGAGGCGTGAAAGGGCGGGTTGCACATCGAGGCGGCGAACCGCTCGCCGGGCTTCACCACGCCGTTAAAACACTGCATCGCCGAGGGCTGGAGACGGCATTCGATTTGGCCGGGAAAAGCCACCACCAGCGTGCTCGCCCATCGCACTGCGGCGGCGTCGATGTCCGCGCCGACAAAGCGCCAGCCGTATTCCGCCGCGCCGATGAGCGGGTAGATGCAGTTCGCCCCCACGCCGATGTCGAGCACCCGCACCGCCTTGCCGCGCGGCACCGCGCCGCCCGCTGCGAGCAAGTCGGCGAGGTGATGAATGTAATCGCTGCGCCCCGGAATCGGCGGGCACAAAGAGCCACTCGGGATGTCCCACAGCCGCACCCCGTAAGCGTCGAGCAGCAGCGCTTGGTTCAGCGCCTTCACCGCCGCCGGGTCTGCGTAATCGACCGACGCCTCGCCATGCACACCCGCTCGCACAAAGGGCGCGAGCTTCGGGAAAACGGCAGTCAGTTTCGCAAAGTCGTAGCGCCCGCGAAAGCGATTGCGCGGATGCAGCCCGTCTTTGCTCATCCCGCTTTACCGCTTCGTCCCCGTCACACTCCTGCCGCTGCGGCCTTTCACGGGCTTCTTCTTTTTGTCGAGGTCCGTGCGGTGTTCGACTTTCGTGACTTGGCCGTGCTTCAAGTACATCGCGCGGATCGTCTCCAGCATTGCATCGCGTCGGTCGTAGAGGCGCTTGAGTTTGCGCGGCTTCGCCTTCGTCAGCGCATACGCGGTGATGATGGGTAAAGTGATCGTCGAGTCTGCGTAGCACACGACACAGCCGGGCAAATTATCCGGATCGATTTTCCCCCAGCTCACCGCCTCCGCAGGCGTTGCACCGCTCAGTCCGCCGGTGTCTGGGCGGGCGTCGGTGCATTGCAGAAAGTAGTCGTGCCCGCGCTCCTCGATGCCCATCACCTCTTGGATTTGCGGCTCCGTTTGCAGCATGAAATTCTTCGGCGAACCACCTCCCAGGATAAACACGCTGCTCAGCTCCCCGCTCGATTTCGCGGCGTACACGATGGCTGCGGTCTGGTTCACATCGCGGTTCACGTCCATGAGCAGCTTTGAATCGCGTAGCGCCATCGCTGCGACGTTCATCCCGATGCTGCTATCGCCGGGGCTGCTCGTGAAAATGGGCACGCCGTATTTGTAAGCCGCCGCCAGCACACTCGTCTCGCTCAGCCCCAGCTTCTTCTCCCGCGCCGCCACATACTTCCCCAGCAGATAGTGAAACTCATCCGTCCCCATCGTGCGCTGAAACTCCGGCCCTTGGATCACCTCCCGCACAAACGCATCCGTATCCAGCAACACATCATAATCAAAGAGCACATCGTAAATCCGAATCACCCCTTCCTTGCGCAGCACCACATCATCGAGGAACGGCGACCCCGCATACAGCTCCATGCCGAGGCCGTAGTGCAAGTCGTGGTAAAGATTCGCCCCCGTGCTGATAATCCAGTCCACAAACCCCGCCTTCATCAGCGGCACGATGGCGGCTTTTCCCAGCCCCGCAGGCGTCAGCGCCCCCGTCAGCGACATCCCCACCGTCCCATTTCCAGCCACCATCTTCTGCGTGAAAAGGCGGCACGCCTCCGCGAGACGACCGCCATTGTAGGCTTTGAAAGAATCATCCACGAGTTGCACGACCGTCATGCCCTTGCGGATGGAATTTGGAAGAAGACGTGGAAATTTTTTGTTCAGCGACATGCCGCGCGGTGTAGGGAACACGACGAGAGAGTGCAAGTGAATGGTTCCCCAGCCACGGGATTGACACCGCTCCTTCAGCGACCCCATCTTTCGCCCTCATTTTCTAAACTGGTATGGCTCAAAAAATCCTCGTCATTGACGAATCACAAGTATCGGCGCGTCTCGTCGAAAACGTTCTTCAGCAGAACTTTCCCGGCTGCGATGTGCTCTCCGCTTCGCGCGGGGCGGATGGGTTTGAGAGGTTCGCGGTGGCGCATCCCGATGTGATCCTGCTCGCCGACTCGCTGCCGGATATGGACGCGGAGTCTGTGCTGGAGCGGTTCGCGGCGGACCCGGCTTCGGCGCATGTGCCGATTATCCTCATGCTCGATCCGGCGAAGGGCGTGGACTACGAGGGGCGCTACCCGACGGTGTTCCGCGTGCTGACGAAGCCGCTGACGCCCGAGGCGCTGCTGGATGCGGTGTCGGATTTGCTGGAGAGCAAGCCGTCTGCGCGCCGGATGCTGCCGGGGCGGAGCGGCGGTGCGGGCGTGGTGTTTAGCGGGCACACGGGGTTTTTCTCGCTACGGCAATCGCTGCAAATGGCGCAGGGCGATCGGCTCACGGGCATCCTGCGCTTTTTCCTCGGGCGGCACCCCATCGAGCTGTTCATGTCGGGCGGGCGCTTCCTGTTTGCGACGACGAAAAACGCGCATCTCTACTGCGCGGGCTCGCCGGTGATCCTGAGTGCGACGAACCTCGGGCTGATCTTCGAGGGGACGGTGAATCAAGCGGTGACGGGTTGCCCGATGTTCCTCTTCCTGAGTGCGCGCAACGGCTTCCCGCACGACGACGTGGTGCAAATCACCCGCGACCACGGCCAGCGGCTCTTCGCGCAGCTCTACACGGCGGGGCGCGTGAACTTTGAGTTCGAGGAAACGGACCGCGTGCCGGAGTACGTGCGCAATTTCCCGCCGAGCAATGAGGACGCGGATAATTACATCCTCGCGGCGCTGCGGCATGTGCGCTTCGACCAACTCCCGCCCGCCCAGCGGCCCGACCCGAACGGCTCGCCCGCCTATACGCGGCGCGGGTACGAGATGATCCAGAAGATGAAGCTCAACGATGTGGAAGCACGCTTCGCCACAGCCATCAATGGCTCCGAGGCATTGCAAATCATCGCCCAGCGCATCGGCATCCCGTTGAACGACGCGCTGCTGATCGTCTTCCGTTTTCAGGCGCTGGAGATCATCGACTACTGGAGCAGCAGCGCGCTGAGTCTGCCGAGCGGGAACGAGACGGTATAGGGCCGCGCCAAGCGACGCGCTTGCCAAGGGCGGGGACGGTGCGTAGCGTCCGCCCCCATTTTATGAGCAACAAACGAGTATCACTTTACGACACCACACTCCGCGACGGCACGCAGGGGACGGGAATTTCGTTCTCGGTGCTCGATAAGATTCGGGTGGCGGAAAAGCTGGATGAGTTCGGCATTGATTACATCGAAGGCGGTTGGCCGGGGAGTAATCCGAAGGACGCGGAGTTTTTCACCGAGGCGGCGAAGCGGAAGTGGAAGCACGCGAAGCTGGCGGCGTTCGGCATGACGCGGCGCGGCAACTCGAAGGTGGAGGAGGATGCGCAGGTGAAGGCGCTGCTGGATGCGCAGACGCCGGTGGTGTGTGTGGTGGGGAAGACTTGGCCGCTGCACGTCACGCATGTTTTCAAAGTCACGACGGAGGAAAACCTCGCGATGATCGGCGACACGGTGCGCTACTTGAAGAGCAAGGGGCGCGAGGTGCTTTACGACGCGGAGCATTTTTTCGATGCGTATAAAGACGACCCGGCTTACGCGCTGGAGACGATCAAGGTGGCGACGGATGCGGGGGCGGACCTCGTGGTGTTGTGCGAGACGAATGGCGGGAACTTGCCGGGCTTTATCGCCGAGGTGACGCGCAAAGCCATCGCGCATCTGGGCCGCGCGGTGGGCATCCACACGCACAACGACTGCGGGCTGGGCGTGGCGAATGCGCTGGCGGCTATCGAAGTCGGCGCGTGCCAAATCCAAGGAACCATCAATGGCTACGGCGAGCGTGTCGGGAACTGCAACCTCATCACCGCCATCGCCAACTTGCAGCTCAAGCTCGGCATCCTGGTCTGCGACGACCTGACGAAGCTGCGGGAGTTGGGGCAATTTGTGGCGGAACTCGCGAACGTCGCGCCGGACATCCGCGCGCCATTCGTGGGGACTGCCGCCTTTACCCACAAGGGCGGGCTGCATGTGGATGCGGTGCAGAAACTCGCGAGCAGCTACGAGCACATCGACCCGGCGCTGGTCGGCAACGAGCGCGTGATCGCCGTCTCGGATATGAGCGGGCAGGCGAACATCCTCAATCGCGCAGAAGCACTCGGTTACCCGCTGGGCAAGGGCTCGGCGGAAGTCAAAGATGTGCTGAACGAAGTGAAGCGGCTGGAGTCGGAGGGCTACGAGTTTGAGGCAGCAGAGGCGTCGTTCGCGCTGCTGCTGCGGAAGGTGACAGGGAAATACACGCCGCTCTTTACCATGCTGGAATATCACTGTTCCTACCGCTGCGCCGGCGACGGACGCGGGAACAAATGCGAGGCCACGGTGAAGCTCCGCATCGGCGGTGCGGAGAGCTACCAAGTCGCGGAGGGCGACGGCCCCGTGAACGCGCTGGACGCCGCGCTGCGCAAGGCGCTCGCTCCTTTTCACCCGAGCATCGCGGGCATCCGGCTGGAGGATTACAAAGTGCGGATCATCAACGGCCAAGCGGGCACAGCGGCGAAGACGCGCGTCCACATCACCAGCAGCGACGGCGCGACCGCGTGGGGCACGGTGGGCGTGAGCGATAACATCATCCAAGCAAGCTGGCTGGCGCTGGTGGACAGCTTTGAGTTTCAACTCGGCAAATGACACCGAAGAAGAAGCCACCCACCGTCAGCGAGCGCGCCGAATCGATCAACGAACACCTCGGGCGTCGCGTGAAGAAACTGCGCGCCCTGCGTGGCTGGTCGCTCGACAATCTCGCGCAAGCCAGCGGCGTCTCCCGTTCGATGCTGAGTGAAATCGAGCGCGAGAAGGCGAACCCGACGCTCGCCGTGACGTATCGCATCGCCAGCGCGTTCGGCATGGGCATCGCCGAACTCATCGAGACGAGCGAGCGGCAGGCGGCGATCCAAGTCGTCCGCGCGTCGGACCGTGGGCAGGTGTATCGCTCGGATAAGAACTGCCAGATTCGCACGCTCTCGCCGCTTAATTTGGAGAAGGACGTGGAGTTTTACGAAGTCACCGTGCGAGTCGGTGGCGAGCTGCGTAGCACGCCGCACTTCGAGGGCACGCGCGAGTTTATCACCGTGGAGAAAGGGAACATCCGGCTCGAAAGCTCGGACGATTCCGCCGAACTCGGACCCGCTGACTCGGCCACTTATCGCGCCGACGTGCCGCACTCGATCATCAACATCGGCGAGTGCGACGCAGTGCTTTTCCTCGTGGATATTTACCGGTGAAGACCGTCCTCGAAGTCATCACGGCGACGGCGGAATACTTCACCAAAGCCAAAGTCGAGAGCCCGCGCCTGAACATCGAGCACCTCCTCGCGCACGTCCTCGGGATGAAGCGCATGGGCCTCTACTTGCAGTTCGAGCGCACGCTGAACGAAGCCGAACTCGCCCCGCTGCGTACTCTCGTAAAGCGCCGTGCCGCCGGCGAGCCGCTCCAGTATTTGCTGGGGACGGCGGAGTTCTTCAAACACACGCTCAAGTGCGACGCCCGCGCGCTCATCCCGCGCCCGGAGACGGAGGAACTCGTCGAGCATCTGCTCACCGAGGGCAAAGCCGACGACTGCGCGTGGAAGCGCGGACACATCGTGGATGTCGGCACGGGCACAGGCTGCATCGCCATCGCGCTGGCTGCTGCATTTCCCGAAGCCCGCGTGACTGCCGTGGATGAATCCGACGCCGCCCTCGCGCTCGCTACGGAAAACGGCGCGAAGCTCGAAAGCCGCGTGTCTTTTCTAAAGAGCGACCTGCTCGCGGCGGTGAGCGGTCCCATTGATCTGCTCGTGGCAAATCTCCCGTATATCCCGAGCGATGAGATCCCCGGCCTCCAGCGCGAAGTCCTGCACGAGCCCCGTATGGCGCTCGACGGTGGCTTCGACGGCCTCGCGCTCGTGCGTCGCCTTTTGGATGAGGCAAAAACAAAGCTCTCCCCCGGTGCCCGCATCGCGCTGGAACTCCACCTCGACCAACCGTCGAAACTCGCCGCCGAACTCACCGGCTACGCGGAAGTGAAAGTCGCGAGCGATTACAGCGGGCGGGAGCGGTTCCTTTTTCTGCGCGCTTAGAACTGCCAGCTCACCCCGCCCTGCACGCGGTAGTCGGGCACGGTCTGCACTCCGCTATTGTCGCGGCGGATGGGAAAATCGATGCCGACGTTCACGCTCAGTTGTTCACCGGCAGTGACTGCGAGGCGCGGGCCTACGAAGACGGTGGTGATGGCCGTATCGTCGAGTCGTGCGCCACGGAACTCATCCTCGCTCTTGGTCTCCCCGGAAAAGCGGACGCCGAGCGCGGCGTTCCAGCCTTCACTTTGGAGGACGACGAAGCCGCCGCCTGCATGCCACAAGAGGTCGTCGGCGAAATCATACGAATGCAGCCCGTCGCCCCGCAGCGTGTATTGCAGCCCCGCCTCAAAAAAGGCGCGCTTCCACTGGCAGCTCACATCGGCACCGAAGACGCCGTCGAGGCTGCCTGTGCCGAGCGCGAGGTCGTGGCCGTGGACGCCGCTCGGGAGTTCTTCCTCCTCGTGATGTTCCTCGCCATGTTCCTCGCCATCCTCATCGTGGTGCTCCTCCGCCTCTTCATGCCCATGCTCATGCTCCCCCTCCTCCCGCAGTCGGCTGCTGTCGCCGGTGGGGAGTTTGATGCCCGCATTGACCCGCACGGTGAGCAGGAAATCGCCGCGCTCCATGCGCAGCGCCGTCCACGAGCCGATGAGCGAGATGTCGCCGAAGCCCGACTCCGTGCCGTTCTCGATAGCTCCATTTTCCACGCGCCGGAATGTGCGCGCGATGTATGGCACATTGAGCTGCACGCCAAAGGTCGGCGCGAAATCGTAGCCCGCATAAAGCTGCGTGATGCTGCTGTGCATATGTTGCCCGGCGGGGTTCGAGATTCCGCGCCCGGAATCTTGCAGCCGTCCGTAGTCGGTGAATTGCTCCGCAACGCCCGCGTGCCAGCCCGCGCGCGGCTCCAGCCGGACGGACGGCAGCGCACACGCGCAAAGGTCGCAAGCGTGAGCGGCGGTGGTGAAGCAAAAGAGCGAGGCGGTCAAAAGAGGCAGTTTCATGCGGGCGAGTGGGTAACTTTTTCGAGGCACACGGAGCAAGGGAATTTCGCGAATCTCTCAGCTCTCAACCCTCAACTTTCAACCAACAAGCCGCTCATAGCGCGCAGCAGTCGCAGACGCTTTACCGGAACTGGTGAGATCGATCACACGCTGCTCAGCAGTGAGCGTCGCGAGCGCGGGGGCGTAGGCGGTGTTGATGTTCCCGATGAGCACTGTGTCCACTCCTGCCACGGCCTCCTCCGCGCTGGCGACCATGAGCTTCGCGATGTGCGGGATGTGCCCTTCGATGTAGCGGCGGTTCGCACCGACGAGCCGCGCGGTGTTCACGTACGGATCGAACAACCGCAGCTCGCAGCCTTTGCCCAGCAGCGCCTCCACGACGGTGACGATGGGCGACTCCCGCAAGTCATCCGTCCCGCCTTTGAACGCGAAGCCGAGCACAGCGATCTTCCGCTTTCCATCGCTCGTGATGAGCCGTAGCGCGCTACGAATCTGCGCGTCATTGCTCGGCGTGATGTGCGAGAGCATCGGGATTTCGATGTCCCGCGAGCGCGCCAGCCACGTCAGCGCCCGCAAGTCTTTCGGCAAACACGAGCCGCCGTAGGCGAAGCCCGGTTTGAGGTAAGCGGGCGACAAGTTCAGCTTCGTGTCTTGGCAGAAAATGCGCATCACCTCGTGGCTATCCACGCCGATGGACTTGCACAGCGCGCCCACTTCGTTGCCAAACGTAATCTTCAGCGCGTGGAAGATATTGTCGCAGTATTTCACCGTCTCCGCGACTTCCAGCGCCGTGTGGATGAGCGGTGCGGAGATGCCCTCGTAGAGCCGCGCGACCAGCTCGCCATCCGCACGATTCCGCGAGCCGATGACGGTCTTTGGCGGCGCGTAAAAGTCCGCGACTGCCGTGCTCTCACGCAGGAACTCCGGGTTCATCACCACGCCAAACTCCACATCGAAGTTCTTCTCCGACGACCGCTCCAGCGCCGGAATGACGACATCCCGAATCGTCCCCGGCAGCACCGTGCTCCGCACCACCACGACGTGCCGCGCCGCCTTCCCGCGCAGCACCGCGCCGATGTCTTCGCACACGCGGCGGATATACGTGAGGTCCAGCTCCCCACTCGGCTGGCTGGGCGTCCCAACGCACAGCAGCGAAAGCTCCGTGGCCTCTACGGCATCGCGTGCATCCGTCGTCGCCCGCACCGTTCCGGTAGCCACGCCCGCCGCGAGAAGCTCCTCGATTTCCGCCTCGATAATGGGCGAGCGCCCCGAGTTGATGAGGTCCACTTTGGCCCGCTCCGTATCCACGCCGATGACACGGTGCCCCGCTTTCGCGAAGCAACCCGCCACGACTGTGCCGACATATCCGAGCCCAAAGATGCTGATGTTCATGCTCGCAAGATTCCAGACGCGCGGGGGGGAAGGGAACGCTTTTCTGCGCTTGCTGCTCAAGCCACCGCCCGCAAAAGTCGCGCGCCATGAGCAACATCGTCAGCATTCATCCATACTTCAAAGTCCACGCAGGTCAGATGGACGCCGCCCGCGCCGTCCTCGCCACCTTCTGCGAGAAGACGAAGACGGAGCCAGGCTGCCTCTATTACGACTTCACGGTGAACGGCGATGTCGTCTTTTGCCGCGAAGCCTACGTGGGAGCCGCTGGCGCGCTGGCGCATCTCGCGAATGTGAGCGCGCCACTCGCCGAGATGCTCAAGGTTTCCGACCTCATCCGCCTAGAGCTGCACGGCTCGGCTGCTGAGCTGTCGCAACTGAAAGAGCCCCTCGCCGCGCTGCCAGTGGAGTGGTTCATTTTTGAGTGCGGCATTGGGCGGTAAGTCACGGTATGCGGCCCCGCATCGAACCTCTCGAAGCCCGCATCGCTCCGGCGGCGGCGAGTATTGATCTCCGCTCGTTTCATGGCGCGGAGTTTTTCGGCGAGTCTGCGGATGCCGGCTTTGCCTCTGCGCTCAGTGGCGCGGGAGATGTGAACGGCGACGGTTTTGCAGACATCATCATCGGGGCATCCGGCGGCGGGACTGAGGGCACGAATATGGGAACCAGCTACGTGCTTTTTGGCAAAGCGAACGGCTTTGGTGTGGGCTTACGGCTCTCCGCGCTGGATGGCGCGGATGGCTTCAAAATCGTGGGCGAAGCAGCGGGCGATTATTCCGGCGGCACGGTGAGCGGTGCGGGCGATGTGAATGGCGATGGCTTTGCCGATTTGCTCATCGGAGCTTCGGGCGCAGATGCCAATAACAGCGGCTCCGGAGCGAGCTATGTCGTCTTTGGAAAGGCGAGCGGCTTTGGCGCGACGCTGAATCTTTCCACGCTCGATGGCAGCAATGGCTTCAAGATGCAGGGCAGGACGGGGTTTGATTTTTCGTTCGGTGCGATGCGGACTGCGGGCGATGTGAACGGCGACGGCTTCGCCGACCTCATCATCGGAGCACCCGATGCGGACCCCAATGGAGATGCTTCGGGAGCGAGCTACGTGGTCTTTGGAAAAGCGAACGGCCTCCCCGCGATGCTGAATCTCTCCACGCTCGATGGCACCACGGGCTTCATCATCCAAGGCGAGGCCGCTGGCGATCACGCGGGGACTTCCGTGAACGCGGCAGGCGATGTGAATGGCGATGGCTTTGCGGACCTTTTGGTGGGGACGGCTTCGGTCGCTTCCTTCACCAAAAAAATCGGGACGAGCTACCTCATCTTTGGCAAAGCGAACGGCTTTAGCGCGAACTTCAACCTCTCCACGCTCGACGGCAGCAACGGCTTCAAACTGGTGAGCGGCCTGTATGAGTTCTCCCGCCACGCCGTGAGCAGCGCGGGCGATGTGAACGCCGATGGATTCGACGACATCCTCATCGGCGCACGCAAAGAACTCCCGCGCGGCGAGGCGTATGTGGTCTTCGGGAAAGCGGGCGGCTTTGCGCCGAGCATCGCGCTCAAGTCGCTCAATGGCAGCGATGGCTTTATCATCCTCGGCGATACGAAAGGCGCTCGCGCTGGCGACGCCGTGAGCGCGGCGGGCGATGTAAATGGCGACGGCATCGCCGACATCCTCATCGGCGATCACAAGGCCGGGGACCGAGGGAAGTTCTCCGGCGCAAGCTACGTCATTTACGGCAAGACGAGCGGCTTCAAAGCGAAGCTGAAGCTCTCCTCTATCAACGGGGACAATGGATTCAAAATTAAGAGCAAAGCCGCTGGAGACTTCCTCGGGACGACGGTGAGCGGGGCGGGCGATGTAGATGGCGACGGCTTCGACGACATCCTCGTGGGAACAGCCAAAGGGGCGGCTTACCTCGTCTTCAGCTTCGACAAAGATTCGATTCAGTTGGCCGCGAACGGCAAGCGCGTAACTTACACCGACCTTGATGGCGACCGCGTGACCATCGCCACGAGCAAGGGAACGCTCGGTCTTTCGCAGTTGGTGTTCGCCGCTGAGGATAGCAGTAGCTATGGCTCCCAGCTCAACTCGCTCTCCTTTACTGCGCAGCACTTTACCGATGCAAACATCACTATCACCGCCAAGCCTGGTCCGCGCGGCGGCGATGGGCGTGTGAATATCGGCACGCTCGATGCCACGGACGTGGACCTTGGGAAGGTGAGGATCAGCGGCGACATCGGACGCCTCAATGCAGGCACGGATTCTGGCCCCTCCGACACGCCCGCGCTCCGCTCGCTCACCGTGCGGAGCATCGGGATGTTCGACGCGAATGCCGCTGTAACTTTGCAAGGCGCATTGCCGAAGCTCGTCATCCGCGAAGACCTGCGATCCTCATTCACCCTTGCCGGGAGCGACGCGGTGCTCGGCGCGGTGACTATCGGCGGCTCCATCGAGGGCGGTGGGATTTACGCGAGAACAGCCATCGAGGCACTCACCGTCGGCGGTGATATTCGCTCGGCGGGCGCACCTTTGCGCATCGCGACGGATGGCGTGCTCGGCGTGGTGAAAGTCGGCGGCAGCGTGCTCGGCACGAGCGCCGCGCCCGTGCAGATTCGCGCGCTCAGCGAGTTCATCGTCGGGAGCGACGGGGAGTTTGTCTCCATCGGGAAAATCACGATCGCGGGCAACGTCGAGTTTGCACAGATCGCAGCGGGCGTGGGCTCGCTGTTCTATCACGCCTACGGAACTATCGGTAGCATCACCGTCGGCGGCGACTGGACCGCCAGCACCGCAATCGCGGGAGTCGGCGCAGGAGTGGATGGCAAGCTCGGGACGAATGACGACGCGAGATTCCCCGGCGCAAACTCTACGCTCCTCTCCCGCATCGGCAGCATCCTTATCAAAGGCCGCGCCTACGGCACTGCCGCGGACAGCAGCGATATGTTCGGCATCGTCGCCGAGCGCATCGGCAAAGCGAGAATCGGCACGCAGACGTTCGCCTTCACGCAGGGAGCGAATGAAGCGTTCTTCGCCACGGATACCGGCCCCGGCGCGGGCACGGAGAGTCCGGCGTTTGATTTCATCATCCGCGAACTCGGCTCCACCACGCCGATGTGAGCGTGGCGCTGAATGTTCTTTTTCCCGACGCCGCCGCCCGGCTACGGTCTGCGCCGCTTGAGAATCCTTTTCCACAACTGCCGAATCCTCCACCCGCTGAACGGCGGCGACCGCATCCGCACTTTCAACATGCTGCGCGAGCTGCGGAAGCGGCACCACATCACGTATCTGTGCCTGCGCACGCCTGCGGATAGCGATGAGTCCGTGGCGCTGGCGCGCGAGTATTGCCATGAGCTGATCCCCGTCCCGCACGCGGTGAAGAACAAGCGTGGGCTGCGGTTTTATGCGGAGGTCTTGGGCAATACGTTGTTTGGAAAGTATCCGTTCCTCGCGTCGAAGTATGTCTCCGCCGAGAGCATCGCGCACCTCTCGCGGCTCATTGCGGGCGGGCAGTTCGACTTGCTGATTTGCGACTACCTCGCGCCGATGGGGAACTTGCTGGAGCTGTCCCAGCGCCCGCGCGTGCCGATGATGCTCTTTCAGCACAACGTCGAGTCGGTCATCTTTAAGCGCCACGCGGAAGCCGCTGCGAATCCGCTGAAGCGCGCGCTTTATCGCAAGCAATGGCGGGCCGTCGAGCGCATGGAGCAGAAGGCGGCGGCGTTCGTGGATACGCAAGTGGCCGTCTCGGAGTCGGACGCGGCGCTCTTCCAGGAAATGGGGATGCGCAATGTGCTCGGCGCAGTGCCGACGGGGGTGGACTGCGAGTTCTTCCAGCCGCCCGCGCAGCCGCCGAAGCGCCCGGTGATGGCGTTTCTCGGCTCGATGGATTGGGACGCAAATCAAGACGCCGTGCGCTGGTTCACCACGGAAGTGCTGCCGCGCATCCGGGCGCGAGTGCCTGCGGCGGAGTTCCTCGGCATCGGGCGCAACCCGCCTGCATCCTTACTCGCGCTGGCAGCCAGCGACCCGCTCGTGCGCCTCACCGGCACCGTCCCAGACGTGCGCCCGCACATGGCGGAGGCGGCGGCGATGGTCCTGCCGCTGCGAGTCGGCGGCGGCACGCGCATCAAAGTCTATGAGGCGATGGCGATGGGGACGCCCGTGATTTCTACCACCATCGGCGCGGAGGGGCTCGACTACACGCACGGCAAAAACATCCTCATCGCCGACACTGCGGAGGCCTTTGCAAACGAAGCCATCGCCCTGCTCTCCGATGCCGCGCGCGCCGCCGACATCGCTGCCGAAGCGCGGCGGCATGTCGCCGAGAATTACTCGTGGGGCAGCGTGGCCGAGATATTTTCCCGCTACTGCGAGCAGACGGTGGAGCGAGCGAAGTCGCGGATATGAGCACTGCCGCCGCTCGGCTCTGCGTGGAATGTGGGATGTGCTGCAACGGCGTCATGTTCTCCATCGTGAAGCTCCAGCCCGGCGAGTCCGCAAAAGCGCTCGGCGCACTCGGACTAAAAGTGAAGCGCGGAACATTCGCGCAGCCCTGCACCGCGCTCGAAGGGCTCCGGTGCTCGATTTACGCGCAGCGACCTACGAGGTGTCGGCTCTTCGAGTGCCAGCAGTTGAAGCGCGTAGCCGAGGGCACAATCACCGAAGCGACCGCGCTGGCAGCCATCCGCGAAGCACACCGCCGAGTCGCGGAGCTTGAGGCCCTCTTAGAAAAAGCGGGCGGCAGCAACCCAAGAAAATCGCTCTTCCACCGCTGCATCACCGTCCTCGCCGAACTCCCCACATCCGAACTGCGAGAAGACCTCGCGAAAGCGATGGAATCGCTAGAAGCAATGCTCGACGCCGACTTCCGCGTAGCTCAGCTTGCGTAGAACTTTTTCCCGGCCCATGCGCTGAGGGGGACTAGCGATAGGAGTGCGAAGGCGCTGAGGAGGCTGGGGAGGGTTTTTAGGCCGCTGTAGGCGTTGCCGGGCATGACGCAGAGGGCGGCTTGCATGACGAGGAGGAGCCGGATGTAACCGCCGATGGCTGGTGGAATGGGGCGCGGCGGGGTTTTGAGGAGGTCGCCGGTTTGCATGACGCAGAGCATCACTGCGACAAGCCAGAGCGCGGGTGATGAGTCCCAAAAGACTGCATTCGTGAATAGCTTGATAATTGTGAACCCGACAAAAATCGCTGCAAGAGGAAGCATTTTGGCGAGCTTGGGGACGATGGGTTTTGTCTCGTGCCGGGCGAGGTTGGTGACGGCGGCGATGTAGAACGTGATACAAATGGCGGCTACTGTGGCGCAGACCAATCCCTTATTTGTTTGTTCCGCCTCCCGCACAAAATACGGCATCAACATTCCGAAGGAAAACGGGAGCGCGTCGGCCCAGGCGATGGTGGTGGAGTCGAGGCCCGCGCCTGCGATTGCGCCGAGGATGAGGCTGAGTCCGCGACAGAGCCCCATGTTGATCGCGCCGATGATGGGGATGCGTTTGGTGGTGGCGTTGTAGAGCCAGACGGTGGTGAGCAGCGCGACGCCCATGACGGCGCTGCGGGGGCCGAGCCCGGCGTGAAGCGTGCCGATGCCGATGGCGCACAGAGCGAGGATGGCGGTGATGGCGGCGCTGCGCGAAATGGCTCCGCTGGGAAGTGGGCGGTTGGGGCGGTCGGCGAGGTCTTCTTTGGTGTCGATGACATCGTTCATCGCGAGGCCAGCGGCATAGATGCAAAGGCTGGCGATGATGGCGGGGACGACGCGTGCATCGAGGATGCCGCCTGTGGCGATGAGGAATCCAGCGAGCGGATCGCCGGGGACGGTGAAGAGATTCGGGGCTCGGAAGAGCTGGAGCCAGGCGCGGAGTTTCATGCTTCGGTGAGCATCCGGCGGAGGTGGGCGATGCAGATGCGGCTGGCGGGTTCGGCGTTTGCGGAGAAGGCGTGTCCGGCGGGGAGATGCTGTGCGTCGTGGTCGAGCGGGACGACGCGCCAGTGGGTCTCTAGGGTGATCCAGCCGCGATAGCCGTTCGCTTTGAGCGTGCGAAAGTGTGCAGGGAAATCGAGCTGGCCGGTGCCGATTTCGAGGCAGGTGGGGGCGGCTTTGGTGCCAGCGCGGCGGGCGTCTTTGATGTGGACGTGGCCGACGAGCCCGGCGACGGCATCGAACGCGGGGCCGACGGGGTCTTCGTCGCCGTCGAGGTAGAGGCAGTTGCACGGGTCCCAGACGAGTGTGGCTGCGTCGTTCGGCGGAAGGTGCCGCCAAAACTCGGCGGTCTCGGCGGCGTTGCCCATGATGCAGCTCGCTTCATTTTCGATGCCGACGCGGATGCCGGTTCCTTTTACCAAATCGAACAGTTTCCCAAAGTGCGACGCTGCCCGTGCAAGGTCGTCGCGAGTCGCGGGATGCGAGCGGCGGAGGAAGGTGAAGACGCGCACGAGGTCGGTGCCGAGGATGTGCGCGGCTTCCACGGAACGCTGGAACAACTCGACGTGCGCGGCGATCTCGCTGGGGGAATCGAGGTCGCACTTAAAGACCGGCGACGCTGCGCCCGCGATGGCGAGCCCGGCATCCTTTGCGCGAGCGGCGATGGTGCGGAGGTCGTCCGGCGAGAGGTCGCGGAAGGCTTTGCCGAAAAGGCTGCGCACTTCGATGCCGTCGAGCTTTTCCTCGGTGGCAAAGCGGAGGACGGCGTCGAGGTCTTGCGAGACCTCGTCGGTGAGGATGGCGAGGCGATACCAACTCATCGGCTAGCTCCTGCGGATGTCCCAAAGCTGGCGCGCTTGGGTGATGATTTTCTTGAGCACGTCGGGGGTGACGGCTTGCTTCGGGTCGTCGCCGATTCCTTTGCTCGGCGCGACGTTGGCCTCGATGCACAGGCCGTCGGCTCCGTAGGCGATGGCGGCGAGCGCGGCAGCGGGGACGTAGGCGGCTTTGCCCACGGAGTGCGATGGGTCCACGACGACCGGGGCCCAGGTGCGCTCTTTCAAAAGCGGGACGATGCTTTCGTCGGGATGGTTGCGGTATCCGTCGAGCGTCGGAGAGGTGCCGCGCGGGCAGAGGATGACGTTGGGATTGCCAAGCTGGACGATGTATTCCGCCGCGGCGATGAACTCCTGCGTGGAGCCCATGTGGATGCTGCGCTTCAGCAAAACAGCTACGTCGCGCCCGACGATGGCTTGGCCGATTTGGCGGAGGAGCGAGTAGTTTAGTGCATTGCGTGCGCCGACTTGGAGGCAATGAACCCCCGCATCGAGCGCGAGGCGGAGGTGCTCTTCGTCCATCACTTCGGTATCGACTGGAAGGCCCGTAGCGCGACCCGCTTCCATGAGGATGTCGAGCGCCTTGGCGTCGCCTTGGTAGCTGTAGGGATTCGTGCGCGGCTTCCACACGCCGCCGCGCAGGGCGTTCGCGCCCGCCTCCTTTATGGCGTGCGCCGTCTCGATGGTGAGCGTGGGGTTTTTCGGGTCAATCGTGCACGGCCCCGCCACTACGAAGAGCGATTGCCCGAGCGTGACACCGCCGATTTTTACCCGGTGTGAAGCGAGGCTAGAGCGAATGTCCATGAGCTTGTGCGGGCTCTGGATGCGGTCCACCCGGTTCACGAAGGGGAGCCCTTCGAGCTTGGTGATCATGTCGTCATTCCGCTCATCGCCGATGATGGCGTAGATGGACTGCACCTCGCCGTAGATCACCTGAATCTTGCATCCAAACGAGCCGACGATGTCTGTGACTTCCTTGAGTTGCTCGTCTGAGAGTTTGCTGACGTTTGGTATGATCATATTCGGAAAAGGGCGCGGAACGTAGCGTCCACACGCCGGGCTGCAATGCCGGAGATTAAAGAGAACGCTCCGAGCAAGAGCTTGCTCCCTGTGGATTTCCATGCGAAACGGCGTGGCATGAAACTATTTCTGTTTTCGATCATGATGTCCCTCGTCACCGGAGTCTCGGCGTGGGCGGAGGCCAGCCCGATAAGAATGGATGTGCAGCAGCGGCAGAAGACGGACTCAAAGGGGAAATCACACGAGTCGAAGACGCAGATGCGATCGCTGGAGATTTCGCTTCAGAATCTGTCGCGGTTAAATTGCGACAATCTCGTGGTGAAGTATTGGTTTTTTGCAAAAGGGATTAAGGACGGAGACACGGATATTTTCAAACATGGCGAGCGCAAGACTTCGGTGGCTGCGGGGAAAAAGGAAGTCGTAGAGAGCGAGTCGGTGAATTCCTCTTATACCATATTTCTAAATTAACGTGACACATTGGTTCTGAGCGAAGCGTTTAGTTGAACCTGTAACCACGAGCGACCGATGAGGCGCAAAACGCTCGCGGGGCCATCCCAAAACCTGCGCAAGGGTGCCTTCATTGCTGCGCGGAGT
>CAMDQC010000055.1 GCA_945905735.1 Prosthecobacter debontii
GGAACGTCCCCGAGCCCGAAGTCACCCTCGCCATCAACACCCGAGGGCGCATCTTCGGCTACACCATCGGCAACGATGTAAGCTCCCGCGACATTGAGGGGGAAAACCCGCTCTATTTGCCGCAGGCAAAAGTATATCTCGGCTGCTGCGCGCTGGGGCCAGGACTGGTGATTCGAGAAGCACTGCCGATGGATGCGACGATCAGCCTGCGCATTTTTCGCGGTGGGGTTTCGGTATTTGAAGGCGCAACTTCGCTGGCGCAAATGAAGCGCACCTTCCCCGAACTCGCCGGCTGGCTCTGGCGCGATAATGGGTTTCCGAGCGGCTGCTACCTCCTCACCGGCACCGGCCTAGTCCCCGGCGGAGGCTTCACCCTCCAACCCGGCGACGATGTCCGCATCGCCGTGCAGCATCTCGGCGAGTTGCAAAACATCGTCGGTGCATAAAGTGCCGACGGTGGTACCCGGTTGGACCGACTGCTACATCCGCTCCGGGACTTCGATCCCGAGCAGGCTGAGTCCGTGCTTGAGGGTGCGCGCGGTCACGTCCGAGAGCGCGAGGCGGGAACTGCGGGCGGGCTCGGCGGCCTTCAGCACGGGGCAGGCTTCGTAGAACGAGTGGTAGGCGTTCGCCAGCTCGAAGAGGTAATTGCAGAGGATGTTGGGCCGGTGATCCGTGAGGATGCCGGGCAGCGTCTCGCCGAATTGGGCGAGCTTTTTAATGAGCGCAAACTCAGCAGGCTCCGTGAAGTTGAGAGCTGAGGGTTGAGGGTTGAGAGCAGATTCACCCGCCTTGCGGAAGATGGAGCGGATGCGCACGTAAGCGTTCTGCAAGTAGGGCGCGGTGTTGCCTTGGAAGCTGAGCAATTTATCCCAGCTAAAGACGTAGTCGCCCTGCCGATTTGGGAGCAGGTCCGCGTACTTCACCGCGCCGATGCCGATGATGCGCGCGATCTCGCGGCACTCGGGCTCGGGTAGCTCGGGGTTCTTTTCGCGCACGACTTTGTAGGCGCGCTCCTCGGCTTCATCGAGGAGGTCGGCAAGTTTGACCGTGTCGCCGCTGCGGGTTTTGAAGGGCTTGCCGTCTTCGCCGAGGATGCTGCCAAACCAGCAGTGCGACAGCGTCACCGCGCTCTCCACATGCAGCCGCCGCCAGATGGCGAAGAACTGCCGGAAGTGGAGCTGCTGCCGCCCATCGGTGACGTAGATGATTTCATCCGGCGCGAACTCGCGCACTCGGTAGGCGATGGTTGCGAGGTCGGTGGTGGTGTAGTTCGATGCGCCGTCGGCCTTTTGCACGAGGGCAGGGGAGGGCTTCCAGCCGTTCTCGTCTTTGATCAAAAACGGGTCTTCTTTCTCCGGCACGCCGCCATCGCTGAAGACGCAAATCGCGCCGTCGCTCTTCTGCGCGATGCCTGTGCGCAGTAGCTCGCCGACGGTGTCCTTGAGCCACGGATTGTAGAACGACTCGCCGAGCGTGCAGTCGAACTTGATGTCGAGCCGCGCGTAAATCGTGTCGAATTGCACTTGGGAAAGGCGGATCATCTCCTTCCAAATCGCGAGATTCTCCGCGTCGCCCGCTTGGAGTTTCACCAGCTCGGCGCGGGCGGCATCCATCGCGGCGGGGTCGCTTTTGCACGCTTCGTTTTGCAGCTTATACACGCGCTCCAGCTCGCCGATGGGGTCACGCTCCAGCGCCGCTTTATCAATGATCGTCTTCCACGCGAGGCATAGCATCCCGAACTGCGTGCCCCAATCGCCGATGTGATTATCCGCGACAACAACGTGGCCGAGAAACCGCCCGATTCGCGCCAGCGCATCGCCGAGGAACGTGGAGCGGATGTGCCCGACGTGCATCGGCTTTGCGACATTGGGCGATGAGAAATCAATCACCAGCCGCCGCTGCGGCACCACCGGAACGCCGAACCGCGAATCCTTTGCCAGTGCCGCGAAGTGCGCCGCCAGCGTCGCGGGTTTTAGGCGGAAATTGATGAACCCAGCGCCCGCGATTTCCGGCGCTTCGCAAATGTCCGCCACGTCCAGCCGAGCGATAATTTCCTGCGCGACGACGCGCGGGTTTGCCTTGCGGACTTTCGCGAGCTGCATGGCGAGGTTGCCTTGGTAGTCGCCAAAGCGCGCGTCTTGCGTGGCCTGCACGGTGACGGGGATTCCGCCCGTATCGCCAGCAGCGGCGCGGAGTTTCGATTCGAGAATGGCTTGGATGGTTTCCATGAATCGCTCAACGTGCCACGAGCCCGCGCCCGATGGCAACACTCGCACGCACTCTTCACCAAGACGGCAAAAAAAGGCGGCGAGCGTACGCACGCGGAATACCCAAGCGCTCGGGAAATCGGATCACATCCTCCAGAAAGAAAAACCCCGGCTCCTTGCGGAGCCGGGGTCGTTAAATAATCAGTTTGTTGAGCCGAGTGCTACTGGCCAGCGGGTGCTGGCGCTGGCTCTGGTGCTGGTGCTGGTGCTGGTGCTGGTGCTGGTGCTGGTGCTGGTGCTGGTGCTGGTGCTGGTGCTGGTGCTGGCGCTGCGGGAGCAGGCGCGGCTGGTGGCGCTGGAGCAGGTGCAGGTGCAGCGTCGGCAGGAGCATTGATGACCTCGTCCGTCTCTGGCTTCTTCGGCGCGTCCGCTTTCGGCGCGTCAGCTTTTGGCGCGTCAGCCTTCGGCGCGTCAGCTTTTGGCGGGGTCACTAGTGGTTCTGTTGTTTTTTTGGCGTCCTCACAGGCCGAAAAGCTGAGAGCGAGAACGGCTGCGACTGCGAAATGTAGTTTCATAATTAGTGGTATTTTGTTGATTCGACCGCACAGCGGTCTGCCGGGTTTATGGCAGAAGTGCGTCGCAAACGTCAACCACTTCTCTCAAACGAAGGAAGCGGCTTGCCAGCCAGCCCGACTCCCGATTTACACAACAAGCATGAATGCGCCTGTAAAACATCCAACGATCACCGTGGGGGAGTTCTATACGCGCCACTCGGAGTCGCTGCAGATCAAGCCACTCACGGAACTCGGTTCCGGGTTTGAGCGCACCATTCTGGAGCCGACGATCAATCGCCCAGGCTTGGCGCTGTGCGGTTTCTTTTCCTACTTCGCGGATAAGCGGATACAGATTTTTGGCTCAGCAGAACTGGCGTATATTAATAGTATGGCTCCCGATGAAGTGAGTCGCCGCGTGATGGCCCTCTGCGAGTATCCCATCCCGTGCATCATCATCGCTCGCGGGCTGGCAGTGCCTGATGCGCTTATCGAAGCAGCGCGCTCTCATGGTATTGCGGTGTTTTTGACCCCGATGGTGACGATGCGCTTTATCAATGCGGCTACGCTGGCGCTGGAGTTCGACTTCGCGCCGCGCAAGAGCGAGTATGGCAGCATGGTGGATATTCAGGGCATGGGCCTGCTCATCCGGGGCAGCAGCGGCATCGGGAAAAGCGAAGTCGTCCTCGGCCTCATCGAGCGCGGTTCCTCGCTCGTGGCCGACGACATCACGAATTTTCGGGTGATGGATGGGCGGGAACTGATGGGCACTTGCTCGGAGTTGGGGCGCGGGCACATGGAGATTCGCGGGCTCGGGGTGATCAATGTGACCGCCGTCTTCGGAGTCAGCGCGCTGCGCATCGAAAAGCGGCTCGACCTCATCGTCACACTAAAGGATTGGCAGGAGATCGAGTCTATTGATAGGACAGGGCTGGAGCAGGAGTACTACGAGATTCTCGGATTCTACATACCACACGTGACGATTCCCGTGCGGCCAGGACGAGACCTCGCCAGACTCATCGAAGTCGCCGCGATGAACCAAAAGCTGAAGAGCCTCGGATACAACAGCGCGGTGGAGTTCAACGAACGCCTCATGGCCGCGATGCAGAAAAAGCGCGACGGCTAACTAAAGACACGACACATTTTAACGACATGGGACTCTGGAACAAACCGGAAGAGACGAAAGTCACGAAGCAGCTTGAGATCATCAACAAGCTCGGGATGCACGCGCGCCCATGTTCTAAGTTCGTAAAACTCGCCCATCTTTATAAAGCCGACGTTTGGGTGGAAAAGGACGGCGAAATGGTGAGCGGAAAAAGCATCATGGGCCTCATGACACTTGCGTCCGGCGAAGGCTCCATTATTTCCGTCACATGCGATGGCTCCGACGCAGTCGAAGCGCTCGCCGCACTCGAGAAACTCGTAGCAGCCAAGTTCGATGAAGAGTGAGCAGCGTTTCCAAGGCGTAGCCGTCTCCCCGGGCATCGTCCGAGGACTCGCCTACATCTATCGCCCCGACGAAGAACTGCCGCCGCGCCGTAGCATCAAAGAAGCCGATGCGGACGGAGAAATCGCACGGCTCCACGACGCGCTCGGCAACACCCGGCGGCAAATCATCGAGCTACACGATAAGGTGAAAGCATCGCTCGGTGCGAGCGATGCCGAGATTTTCGAAGCGCACCTCATGGTCGTCGAAGACGGCGTGCTTATTGAAGAAGTGCAAAAGACCATCCGGCGCGATCTCTGCAACGCCGAGCACGCATTCCAAATCGTCGCGCAGCGCTACGCCAAGAGTCTCGCCGCGCTGGAAGACCCATATTTCCGCGAACGCGCGGCGGATATCCACGACATCGCCCGCCGCATCACGCGCAATCTCCTCGGCAAGACCACTACGACCCTCGCCGACATCAAGAGCCCGCACATCGTCCTAGCGCACAACCTCTCGCCCAGCGACACCGCGCAGATTGACCGCAATATCGTCCTCGGCTTTTGCACCGAAGTCGGCGGCAAAACTTCGCACACCGCCATCATGGCGCGGTCGCTCAACATCCCCGCCATCGTCGGCCTGCACCAAATCCTCGCAGTCGAAAACGGCGCGGACATTCTGATCGACGGATACAGCGGCCTGCTCATCGTCCATCCGACCGACGCCACACTTTTCCAATACGGCGAGCTTCAGCACAGCAAAGCCAAAGTTGAGCAACAGCTCAACGAACTCCGCGAGACAGACTCCACCACGCGCGATGGTACCCACATCATCCTCTCCGCGAATATCGAGCAGCCCGGCGACATCGCCCAAGCCGCCGCCAGCGGAGCGCAAGGCGTCGGGCTCTTCCGCACAGAGTTCCTCTACCTCAGCGGGACCACGCTCCCTACCGAGGAGGAACAGTTCGCCGCCTACTGCCAGGTCGCCGCAGCCGCTCGGCCCCATGCCGTCATCATCCGCACTCTCGACCTCGGCGGCGACAAGCTCCACGCCACGCTCCACCCCGTCGCGGAAGAAAACCCCTTCCTCGGCTGGCGAGCCATCCGCGTCTGCCTAGAGCGCACCGACATTTTCAAGACCCAGCTCCGCGCCATCCTCCGCGCCAGCACATGCGGGAGCATCAAGCTCATGTTCCCCATGATCTCCGGCATCGCCGAACTCCGCACCGCCAAACGCATCCTCGAAGAATGCCGCGCCGAACTCCGCGAAGAAAAGATCCCTTTCGACGAGAAAATGGAAGTCGGCATCATGATCGAAGTCCCCAGCGCTGCCATCATCGCCGACCTGCTCGCGAAAGAAGTGGACTTCTTCAGCCTTGGCACCAACGACCTCGTCCAATACACCATCGCCGCCGACCGTGGAAATGAGCACATCGCTCACCTCTACGAGCCCACTCACCCAGCAGTTTTGCGGCTGATAAAAATGACGGTCTCCGCCGCGCACGCCGCCGACATCTGGGTCGGCGTCTGCGGGGAAATGGGCGGCGACATCACGCTCACACCGCTCCTCATCGGACTTGGCATTGATGAAATCAGCTGCGGCAGCGCCGTCCTCCCTCGAGTGAAGCGAGCCGTCCGCAGCCTGGATGCCGCAGCTTGCCGCCGGCTCGCCGCCGATGCGCTCGACTGCGATAGTGGCAGCACCATCCTCGCCCGCTCCGAAGCCGTCGCCCGAGCCCACTACGGCGAACTGTTTTAACAGCCAAACACGGCATCCACAATACGCAGCGCTTTCGGGCCGGGCAGGACGCCCGGCTCCATCTGGTTCATCACATAAGCAAACGCGATCCCCGTTTCCGGGTCCGCAAAAGCGTGACTACCACCTGCACCTGGATGCCCAAACGCACGGAGCGATGGACCGAAGTTCCTGCGTACCTTTTCCCCACCTACGCTCACCGGGTCGCGCATGAAGCCGGCGGAAAACGCTGTCTCCATCAGCAGCACACGGTCTTCGCCCTGCGCCAGGGTCGTTGACATCCAGTCCAACGTCCACGGCTCGAAATATCCCGCTCCGCCACCCGCCAGCATCGCATAGAATTTCCCAAGCGCATGCGCCGTCCCGATTCCCCCGAAGCCTGGGAAAGAAGCTGCCCGCGCCTCTCCAGTATTCAGCGACGCCACGCTGTGCAGCCCTTGAGGAGAGCCAAACGCCCGAACCGTAAATGAACCAGGCGCGGCGAACGCCGTGTAAAACCGATCCTTCGGCGGAGCACTCTTCGCGGGGAAGACGCTCGCCACTTTCTCTTGCTGCGCATCCGGCAGTCCGATCCAAAAATCCAACCCCAACGGCAGGGCGAAAACATCCCGCCAATATGCACCGAGAGTCTCCCCCGTGATCCGTCGCACGAGTTCATCCAGCAAAAAACCAAACACCCTTGGCCCGTAGCCGTGAGCCGTCCCCGGCTCCCAATGAGGAACCTGCGCCGCCAGCGCTGCAGCCACGGCGTCATGATCAAACACGGGCACTACACAGTCCAACACGGGCAGTCCGGCTTGATGCGACAACACCTGCCCCATCGTGCTCTCCCCCGTAAACTCGGGCCACACCTCCGCCACTCGCGTCTCCAAGTGCAGCCCATGCTCCTGCATCGCATGGAGCACACACGCCGCCGCCGGTCCCTTCGTCGCACTCCACACCAGCACCGGAGTCTCCGCCGTCCAAGGTCGTGACTCCTGCCTGTCGCACCAACCGCACGCTAGCGAGATGATCTCCTCCCCGTCCTGCCAAACACTCAAGCTCGCGCCGAGTTCGCCAAAGCGTTTGAAGTTTTCCGCGAACAGCGCGGCGATCCGATCCTTATCCATACCGCTACGTTAATCTCCCTCCACGAGCGTCGGCACGGCTTCGCACTTCTCCCGCCACCCGGGGAAGTTCCACTCGTTTGGGAAAGCGCGGCATTGTCGTGGCTTCACCGCTTGCAGTCGGCAGTTCTGCCCATCAAGCCACGCACACGAATGGTCCGCACGTTCCAGCAGCGAAAGCCCACGCCGATCTGGACGCAGCCGCGTGTGTCGCTCAACAAAAACATCCTCCGTCAGCCCCACAAAGGAAGCGATAGCGGCGATCTCATCCGGCTCCACCTTTACCACGCCCGGCCACTTGCAGCAGTTCGTGCATCGCTGGCAGACGTAGTGAATGGGCATGACTTCGGGTGAAAAAAGAAAAGCCCCGCCTTCCGGAGAAGGCGGGGCTTTACGAAAGAAAAGACTACTTCAGTTTGGATTTCAGTTCCTTGCCTGCTCCGAACTTCACGGCCTTGGATGCCTTGATTTTGATCTTCTCGCCGGTCTTCGGGTTCACACCGATACGGGCTTTACGGGCGACGACCTTGAAGGTGCCGAAGCCGATGAGCTGAACGCTTTGACCCTTTTTGAGGGCTGCTGCGATCGAGTCAATGGTTGCTGCCACTGCCTTTTCGGCTGAGGCTTTCGATGTGTCTTTGCCCAGTGCTTTTGCGACTGATGCTACGAGTTCTGCTTTGTTCATTTGTTTTCTTTGTTCTGTGACTTTGGTTGTTTTTTGAGTTGGTTTTTTCTGCGTGCTGCCGAAGACAGCAACGGCGGCGTATTTGTCACTCACCGCGCGCAGAGTCAACGGACATTTCGATTTTTTTATGCCGCGAAGCCTTTGTCCGTCAGCCTTCGTAGTTGATGTTCTTTTTTGCTGCCGTAAGATTTCTGCCATGACCTTCGATTCACGTATTGACAAGTTCCTCGGAAAAGTTCCGACGCTCGCCGCCTCCGCATTCATCGCGCACAACGCCACACTGATCGGCGATGTCACCCTCGGCGACGAGTGTAGCGTGTGGTATCAATGCGTCGTCCGGGCCGATATACACAGCATCCGCGTCGGTCCGCGTTCCAATATTCAAGACGGCGCAGTGGTTCACCTTGCCGATGATTTCGGGGTGGAAATCGGCGAACTCGTCACCGTCGGACACAAAGCGATTCTTCACGCTTGCACCATCGGCAGCGAAGTTCTCGTGGGCATGAATGCAGTGATCCTCGACGGCGCAGAAATCGGCGACCGCTCCATCGTCGGCGCTGGCGCACTCGTCACGGGACACAAAAAATTCCCTCCCGGATCGCTCATTCTTGGCAGCCCCGCCAAGCTCATCCGAACACTCACACTCGAAGAACAAGCCGACATAAAAACCTGGGCCACTCGCTACGTGCTGCTCTCTCGCGAATACTTGCGACGAGGAGTGAAGTGAGTGCCACTCGCGCGCAGTTCGCGGCGAGTGCTTCGATTTCAACAGCCGAAACGAAGCGGCGTTGACCTTGCGGGATCGCCGCGCTTTATTGGACTCTATGCCTGTTTCGGGACTCGACCTCATCGAAGAAATCATCGCGCTAAAGCGCGAGCGCAACGCCGTGATCCTCGCGCACAACTACCAGATCAAAGAGATTCAGGAGGTGGCTGACTTCGTCGGCGACTCCCTCGGCCTCAGCTACCGCGCGGCAGAGACACAGGCCGATGTCATTGTGTTTTGCGGCGTTCACTTTATGGCCGAAACGGCGAAGATCGTGAACCCAAGTAAGCGCGTGGTAATGCCGGATGAGCACGCGGGTTGCTCGCTGAGCGACTCGTGCCCAGCGGAAAAGCTGGAGGCTTTTTTGAAAGTGCACGCGGAGAAGAATTATTACGTTGTCTCTTACATCAATTGCTCCGCCGGCGTGAAGGCGCTCAGCGATGTGATCTGCACGAGCGGCAATGCCGTTCGCATGGTGGAGCGCGTGCCTGCGGGGCGGAATATCCTCTTTTGCCCGGACGAGAATCTCGGCCAGTGGGTCATGGATCAGACGGGGCGGGAGATGACATTGTGGCGGGGAAATTGTTACGTCCACGTCGAGTTCACACAAAAGGCGATTGAGCGCGCGAAGTTTGAGTGGCCCGATGCGCCGGTGGTCGCGCATCCGGAATGCACAAAGGCGGTCCGACTTCTGGCAGACGAAGTTTGTTCCACAGAAAAGATGATCACGTATTGCAAAAGCCACCCGGCGAAGGCGTTTGTCATCGTCACGGAAAGTGGAATGCTGCACCGCCTCCGCCGCGAGATACCGGGCAAGGAGTTTATCGCGGGGCCGACGGATAAATGTGCGTGTGCGGACTGCCGGTATATGAAGATGAACACGCTGGAGAAGCTCCACGCCTGCCTCGATAAGCTGGACCCCGAAATTATCATCCCAGAAAGTATCCGCGCCCGAGCTGAACTTCCTCTCCGCCGTATGCTCGATTGGAGCAAATGAAGATGCCCATCGCCCGAATCATCGCGCTCATTTTTGCCATCGCCCTTGCCGGATGCGGCGATCCGCCGATGAACCCGACTCAAGTCTCCGACAAGTTCTTCGCGCAGTGCGAGGAGCGAAAGTTTGCCGAGGCATACGAGCGAGCGACGGTCGCATTTCGCATCGAGAAATCTTTGAAATACTTCGAAGCTCGAGTTCGCGATTTGGGGTTCGATCGCGTGAAGAAATTCGAGTGGCAGGAGCCGCAGGTCAAAGGCGATGTCGCGCAGCGTTGGGGAAAGATTACCCTTCCGACCGGTGAGGAAATGACCACCATTGTCACCATGCACCGTGACGGGAGTAGTTGGCGTGTCCACGAAGTGGTGCGGGTGGATACTAACGAGCGCGACGACGTTTTCGCCGTGCGCTCCCGGACGAGTGACACACAGGACTCCATAAGATTCACGGAGCCCGTGACGATGGAAGTCCCGACGGAGCGACTCATTCGGAAGATGATCGAGCGCTCGCTGCTGGACTTCAACGATGCTGTGCGCGCGAAGGATTTCACGGACTTCTTCGCGACCGTGTCGAACCGCTGGAAAACGCGAAATATGACCCGGAAGGAAATCGACCAGGAACTCGGAAACGCGAAGAACCGCATCACCATCACGATGCTCAATACAGCCTTCAAGAACTTTATTGACGCAGGTGTGGACCTCTCCGGCGTCACCAAGAGCGAGATGACTCTCAAAGAGCCCGCCCGCATTAACTCCGACGGCGTGCTGCTCGTAGAGGGGGAGTTCTCGGCTGCTCCGCCGACGCCGCTCCGCACGATATTCAAAATGGAGTATTACTTTGAGGGCGGGCGCTGGAAGCTCTTCGGCATCAGCGTCGATATGAAAAAGTAGGATGCGTTCGCGAAATCGCTGAAAGATTCGACCCGCAATCGCGTATCAGTAGGAAACCGAACGCTTTGAGATACGCGAAAATTCACTGGAGAAAATGGCTGTGCCGAATTCTGATTGGCGTCATTGCGTTCGTCTTTGTCGCTTGGGTCGGCATCCACTTTGTGCCAGTGCCCGAGGCTCTGCTTCGCAAGGCTCCAGAATCTCTCGAGCTTACCGATCGCCACGGCCATCCGCTCCGCGAAACGCGCACCGGCGAGCGCTTCCAACGCGAAGTCCCGCTCGCATCCATTCCCGACAACGTCCGCCGCGCGATGTTTGCCGCCGAGGACAAGCGCTTCCTTTCTCACGCCGGGGTGGACTGGCTTGCCGTCGGGCGTGCGATCGCCGATGGAGCCCGAGCGCGACGCATCAATTCCGGTGCATCCACCATTTCGCAACAGCTCATTAAAATATCCGTCCCTCGCCCACGGACGCTGCGCACGAAGCTCATCGAGATGGCCACGGCCCTCCGTCTCGAGCAACTGTGGACGAAAGACGAAATCCTCGCGGCATACTTGAATCGCCTAGACTTCGGATGCCTCAATTTCGGCATAGCCAGCGGGGCAAAATACTACTTTGGCAAGCCCCTCGCCGACCTCAGCAACGCCGAAGCCGCGCTGCTCGCCGGCCTCCCGGTGAACCCTTCGCGACTCAATCCTCACGCCAACCCCGCTGCCGCCAAACGCCGCCAGACCACCGTCCTTCGCCGGATGGGCGAGAGTGGTTGGCTCACTGAGGAGCAGCTCCAGCAAGCTCTGTCTGAGCCTTTGCACTACCAGCCCCCGCAGCGCATTTTCCTCGCGCCGCACTTTGTCGATCTTGTTCTTCAAGATGTCGCCGACGGCTCGGAGAAAGTGCGCGAAGAGGATCATCGTCCACGACTTTACGGCACAGTCGCTACAACGCTCGATCTCGATTTAAATCGCTTCATCGAGCATACTCTCACCGATAAACTCGCGAAACTCCGCGACCATAACGTCCACGATGGTGCAGTCGTTGTGCTCGATAATCGCACGCGCGAAGTCCGTGGTCTTGTTGGCTCCGGCAACTACTTTGCCCCCGGCACTGGCGAGGTGAACGGAGCCACCATGCCGCGTTCCGCAGGCTCTACTATCAAGCCCATCACCTACCTCCTCGCCTTCGAGCGTGGCGACACCCCGGCGACGATCCTGCCGGACATCCCGATCGAATTTCCCACCGACACCGGCCCATATCGTCCAGAGAATTATGCGCGTCATTGCCAAGGCCCCGTCGCCATCCGCGAAGCTCTCGCATGTTCCCTCAATATACCCGCCGTCCGCGTCCTGCAAAGCCTCGGCGGCCCGCTCCCCCTCCAGCGCAGACTGCAAGCGTGGGGCATCACCACTCTCCCTCGCGAGCCCCGCGAATACGGCCTCGGGCTCACCATCGGGAACGCTGAAATACGCCTGATCGAGCTCGCGAACCTTTTTGCCACGCTCGCCTGTAACGGCGAATTTCAGCCTGTTCGCATCATCCCTGGCCTCGCGCATACCGCACACGCTATTCCGCGCCCCAGCGCGCCCGATGTCGCACCTGAGAACTTCTGGCTCATCGCCGACATTCTTGCTGATAATGCTGCACGCCAGCCTCAATTCGGCGCTGCATCCCCGTTGCGTTTCGACTTCCCTGTCGCGTGCAAGACCGGCACTAGCACAGACTTTCGGGACAATTGGGCCATCGGCTACACGCCAGAATTCACGGTCGCCGTTTGGGTTGGCAATTTCGACGGCACCCCGATGATTGACGTCTCCGGCGTCTCCGGCGCAGGCCCTGTGCTCTACGACATCGTCGAGCACATGCACCGCCGATTCGGCAGTACGTGGTTTCCACGTCCCCTTGGAATTACCGAACACGTCGTCCACCCCATCACGGGTCATCTCGTCTCGGAGGCGAAGCCCGGTAGCATGGTAGAAAAATTCTACCATCTTCCTCCGGTTGAAACGCTTGCAGACTACGACGCCACGGGCCGCGTCCTCCTCGGCGGCGATTACGCGCCATGGGCCGCCAGTGTGGACAACCACCTCGCTGATCGGATCGCGATCCGCACCGACGGCAGCATCTCTCTCATCAGTCCCGCCTCTGGTTCCACATTCATCATCGATCCCGACATCCCTTCGACCGCGTTAATCCCCGTGACCGCCTCTTTCGAAGGGGTGAAATGGGAGAGTCGCACACTTCATTTTCGGCAACAGTCCGGCAAGACCTACGCCGTCGCCGTAGAGGGCGAACACCAAATCACTGCACGAGACCCCTCGTCTGGAAAAACCGCGACGACCGAGATTCGTATCCGCGGGCTGTAGCCGGAGCGTGAAAGGGATATTTGAGGCGAGCTACACGCGACTTCTATATTAAAACACGATAGTTTATGTTTTTTCGAAATTTCCGCTTGCGTAAAATTGGCGTCCAACTATGAGTGAGGGTTCCGCTGCGCTCAACAGGCGTGGTGGTGTGCACACCAATCAAACAAATACGAAGCGCGCTGAACACACGAAACTGCTCTCGATTCAACAAAATGCGGCAATATAGCCCGCTTGAATCTTCTGCAATCGTGACTTTGGCCTCCGCGGCGTCCAATTCCGAAATGTCATCACACGTTATTAGTAGTCTGGCTCCAGTGGTTTATCCCGTGGTTTCGTCCGTAATCTTTCGCCAGCCATCGTGTGGCGCTCGCTCGTTGAGCAGAGCATTTAATTTCTAATCTAACCCGCTCTCTGTGCGGGTTTTACTCTCACTGGGGGCATCGTCCTTAAACAGTAACACAATACCATCGTCTCTATGTCGGAACGCCAAAACTTCGGTAAAATCAAGGAAGGTGCTGAGCCACCAAACCTCATTGAACTCCAAACGGACTCATACAAGGAATTCCTCCAAGAGGGGATCGTCCTCGCAAAACGCAAAGAAATCGGGCTTCAAGCCGTTTTCCGGGAAGTCTTCCCGATCAACAGCTACGATGAAAAAGTCACGCTCGACTTTGACAGCTACGAAATCGCCGAGCCCAAAATGGCGCTCCGCGAATGTATGCGTGAAGGTCAGACCTACAGCGCACCACTTTACGTCACCTTCAAGCTGAAGGAAGAAAAGGGCACGAAGGAAGAGAAGGTTTACATGGGCGAAATTCCGCTCATGACGCCATCGGGCACGTTCGTCATCAATGGCGCAGAGCGCGTCGTAGTTTCCCAGCTCCATCGCTCACCTGGTATTTGCTTCGAGTCGTCGATTCATTTGAACGGCAAGACGCTTTACTCATTCCGCATCATTCCTGACCGCGGATCGTGGGTTGAGTTTCAGTTCGATACGAACGATTTGCTTTACGCATACCTCGATCGCCGCAAACGCCGGCGGAAAATCTTGGCGACCACATTCTTGCGGGCGCTGGGCTTTGGGTCGGATGAGGAAGTGCTCAAGATTTTCTATAAATTTGAAGACCTCAAGCTGTCCGAATCGCTCGATGAAGAGGAAATCGCGACGAAGGTCCTGACTGCGGACGTTCTTGATGGGGAAATCACCGTCGCTCGCAAGTTTGAGCCGCTGACTAAGGCAACCATCCGCCAGATTATGGCGCTGGGAGTGAAGTCGGTGAAGGTTGTGGATACGTCGAAAGACGATTCCGTGATCAAATCGCTGAAAAAAGACCCAGCACAGGATGAGGAAGAGGCGCTGAAAGACATCTACCGCAAGCTCCGCCCTGGCGACCCGCCAACCATCCCGAACGCGAAGGCTTTGCTGAAACGTCTCTTCTTTGACCCGAAGAAGTATGACCTCAGCCGCGTCGGTCGTCATAAGATCAACGTCAAACTCGATCTCAAGACCGACCTCAACGAGCGCGTGGTGACGAAGGAGGACTTCGTGGCTGCTATCAAGTACGTCATCGCTCTGCGTCGGAACGAAGGAATGCTCGATGATATCGATCATCTCGGCAGCCGTCGCGTCCGCACCGTGGGCGAACTTCTTGCGAACCAGTGCCGTGTTGGTCTGGCCCGTACGGAGCGCCTCGTGAAAGAGCGCATGACGTTGTTTGATGCCAATGTCGAAATCATGACGCCGCAAAAGCTCATCAACCCGAAGGCGCTGTCTGCGGTCATCCGCGACTTCTTCGGTCGTTCGCAGCTTTCGCAGTTCATGGATCAGACGAACCCGCTGTCGGAACTCACGCACAAGCGCCGTCTGTCGGCTCTCGGACCAGGAGGTCTTTCGCGTGACCGTGCAGGCTTTGAGGTTCGTGACGTTCATCCGTCGCACTACGGCCGTATCTGCCCGATTGAGACACCGGAAGGTCCGAACATCGGTCTAATTTCGTCACTCTCGACGTATGCTCGTATCAATGACTTCGGTTTCATCGAAACGCCGTATCGCAAGGTCGTAAAAGGCCGCGTGACCGAGCAGATCGACTTCTTGACCGGCGACAAGGAGGAGCAGTTCACCGTCGCTCAAGCCAACGAGCCGATCGACGAAAAGGGCAACTTCATGAACGAGAAAGTCAGCATCCGGAACCGGGGCGACTTCTTGGAAATCGAGCCCGAAAAGGTCGATTACATGGACATCTCACCGAAGCAGCTTGTTTCGGTCGCAGCAGCGTTGATTCCGTTCCTCGAGCACGATGACGCGAACCGCGCGCTCATGGGCTCGAACATGCAACGTCAAGGTGTGCCGCTGCTCATCAGCGAGTCACCAATCATCGGCACGGGCATGGAAGGCAAAGTCGCTCGCGACTCGAAGTCCGTCATCATTGCGGATGTCAGCGGTAAAATCGCTGAGGTTACTGCGGACCGCATCATCATCACAAAGGACGGCGAAATGCCGAACCAGAAGAAGCTGAAGCACGATCCAGAAAACGACATCTGCGTGTATGACCTGCGCAAATTCATGCGCAGCAATGCCGGCACCTGCATCAACCAACGGCCAATCGTAAAAAAGGGCCAGAGTGTGAAACGCGGCCAGGTCGTTGCTGACGGTCCAAATACCGAAGACGGCGAACTCGCCCTTGGCAAGAACGTGCTCGTCGCGTTCATGCCTTGGAACGGATACAACTTCGAGGATGCTATCGTCATCTCGCAGCGTGTTTCCAAGCAGGACATCTACACTTCGATTCACATCGAAGAGTTCGAAATCGGTGCTCGTGACACGAAGCTCGGACCTGAAGAAATCACCCGCGATATTCCAAACGTATCGGAAGAAGCGCTGCGCAACCTCGGCCCCGATGGCGTTATCCGCGTCGGTGCAGAAGTGAAGCCTGGCGACATTCTCTGCGGAAAAATCACGCCGAAATCCGAGACGGAACTTGCTCCAGAAGAGCGACTCCTCCGCGCGATCTTCGGTGAGAAAGCCGCCGACGTTAAGGACACCTCGCTCACCGTTCCTTCGGGAACGTATGGCATCGTCATGGACGTGAAAGTTTCGAGCCGCCTCAAAGAGGTTGCCCGCCTGAAACTTTCGCCCGTCGAGGCCAAGAAACAGAGCAAGGGAATCGAAGACGAATACGCCAAGAAGAAAGAGGAGCTCCACGAGCAACTCACCGAGGCGCTTTCGAACATCCTGCTCGGCGAGAAGATCCCGCTCGACGTGGTCAACGCACAAACCGGCGAAATCATCATCCCGGCCAACCGCAAGATCACCAAGACGCTTCTCCGCAAGCTCGCTTCGGTCTATGACCACGTGGACATCGACCCATCGCCGATTCGCAACAAGATCCGCGAAATCATCGCTCAATTCGAGCACAAGTTCGCCGAACTCGAACTCGAAAAAGAGCGCCGCATGGACTCCGTGGAAGCTGGTGACGATGTCGATCCCGGCATCATCAAGCAGGTCAAGGTTTACGTCGCCAGCAAGCGCAAGCTCAGCGTCGGTGACAAGATGGCCGGACGTCACGGAAACAAAGGCGTCGTCGCCAAGATCGTGCCCGAAGAAGACATGCCGTTCCTCGCAAACGGAACGCCTGTCGATATCGTGCTCAATCCGCTCGGCGTGCCTTCCCGTATGAACGTCGGACAGGTTTTGGAAACCCATCTCGGCGTCGCAGCACGGGCACTCGGCTTCAAGGTCGCCACGCCAGTGTTTGACGGTATTTCGGAAGACAAAATCTTCGAATACGTCCACGCAGCCCGCAAAGTTCCAGGCTACGAATGGCTCGGCGAAACCGGTAAGAGCGTCGTCTATGATGGACGAAGCGGCGACCCGTTTGAGCAGACCATCGTCGTCGGCGTCATCTACATGTTGAAGCTCGGCCACTTGGTCGCAGACAAAATCCACGCACGCGCCGTCGGCCCATACTCGCTCGTCACCCAGCAACCGCTGGGCGGCAAAGCGCAATATGGCGGACAGCGTTTCGGAGAGATGGAGGTGTGGGCACTCGAAGCCTACGGCGCAGCTTACACGTTGCAGGAACTCCTCACCGTCAAATCCGACGACGTGCAAGGCCGCACGCGGATCTACGAAGCGATTGTCAAAGGCGACAACTCGCTCGAAGCAGGCACGCCTGAATCCTTCAACGTGCTTATCAAAGAAATGCAGTCGCTCTGTCTCGACGTCAAAGTCGGGTCCAAGACGACCATCGCAAGTCTCGCAGCAGACATCCTGTAACTCGAACCAACTCAGAATTCATATACAATGAGCGACATCCTTCGTGAAATCCTCGGTGCGGAAAATCCGCAACCAACAGCAACAACGCAAACCGAGTTCAACAGCGTCACCATCACCGTAGCCTCGCCCGACTCCATCCGGAGTTGGTCGAAAGGCGAAGTGAAAAACCCGGAGACGATCAACTACCGGACCTTCAAGCCAGAAAAGGGCGGCCTTTTCTGCGAGCGCATCTTCGGCCCGACTCGGGACTGGGAATGCTCCTGCGGAAAGTACAAGCGCATCAAACATAAAGGCGTCATCTGCGACCGCTGCGGCGTCGAAGTCACTCTGAGCCGCGTTCGTCGCGAGCGCATGGGGCACATCGAGCTCGCAGTGCCTTGCACGCACATCTGGTTCTACAAGTGTATGCCATCGCGTCTCGGTCTCATGATCGATATGTCGAGCCGCCACTTGGAGCGCGTGATTTACTACGAGGATTACCTCGTCATCGATCCGGGCAACACCCCGCTCACCAAAGGCCAACTCTTGAACGAGAACGAGTACCGTGAGGCGCTCGACCAGTACGGCGAAGACAGCTTCCGCGCAGGAATGGGCGGCGAAGCCGTGCGCGATCTGATGAAAGACATCGACCTCGCTACTTTGCAAAAAGAGATCGAGGAACAAATGGCCGCGACCCGCTCGAAGCAGAATCGGAAAAAATACGCCAAGCGCATCAAGCTCGTTCAGGGCTTCATGAACAGCAACACCCGCCCCGAGTGGATGGTGCTCGACGTGTTGCCCGTCATCCCGCCCGACTTGCGCCCGCTCGTCCCGCTGGAAGGCGGCCGCTTCGCCACGTCGGATTTGAACGACCTCTACCGCCGCGTCATCAACCGCAACAACCGTCTGCGGAATTTGCTCCTGCTCAAGACGCCGGAAGTCATCATCCGCAACGAAAAGCGTATGTTGCAAGAGGCTGTTGACGCCCTTTTCGACAATGGTCGTCACGGCCGCGCCGTCACCGGTGCAGGCAACCGCGCACTCAAATCGCTCTCCGATATGCTCAAGGGCAAAGGCGGGCGTTTCCGCCAAAACTTGCTCGGCAAGCGCGTCGATTACTCCGGTCGTTCCGTCATCGTCATCGGTCCGGAGCTCAAGCTCAACCAATGCGGTCTGCCCAAGAAAATGGCGCTCGTATTGTTCGAGCCATTCATCATCCGCGTGCTCAAGGAGCGTGGCTACGTCCACACCGTCCGCAGCGCGAAGAAGATGATCGAAAAGCAGACGCCGGAAGTCTGGGACATCCTCGACGAGGTGACCAAGGGACACCCGGTTCTCCTGAACCGCGCTCCTACGCTCCACCGTCTGTCGATTCAGGCATTCGAGCCGCAGCTCATCGAGGGCGAGGCTATCCGCGTCCATCCGCTCGTCTGCACGGCTTACAACGCCGACTTCGACGGCGATCAGATGGCTGTCCACGTCCCGCTTTCCATCGAGGCACAGCTTGAGGCACGCCTGCTCATGCTTGCGCCGAACAACCTCTTCTCGCCAGCGAGCGGCAAGCCCATCACGACTCCATCGCAGGACATCGTGCTCGGCTGTTACTACCTCACGCAAGAGCCTCGCCAGCAGAAGAAAGACGGCGAAGTCCTCTCCTTGTTCGCCGACGAAAGCGAAGTCGAATTCGCCATGGCAGAACGCAAGGTGAACATCCTTACCCGCATCCGCTTTAAGAACCCGGATAAAGGCAAGAAATCCGTCTTCGGAGACGCCGATAAATCGGTCATCGAAACCACTGTGGGCCGAGTCTTCTTTAACCAAATCTGGCCCAAAGAAGTCGGCTTCTTCAACAAGGTCTGCGCGAAGAAACAAATCTCCGACCTCATCACCAAGACCTACGCAAACGCAGGTCACGCCGCCACCGTCGTCATGCTCGATAAGCTCAAAGAGCTGGGCTTCACGTGGGCGATGCGCGCCGGTGTATCCGTCGGAATCAAGGACATGCTCATCCCGAAAGAGAAGCACGAAGCCATCGGCATCGCCTTCAAAACGGTCGCAGAACTCGATAAACAATATCGCCGCGGTATCATCACCGACGGCGAGCGCCACAACCGCGTCATCGAGTCCTGGACTCAGGCCGGCAACAAAATCTCGGACGTCATGTTCCGCACCCTTCAGCACAATGAAGGGCGCAAAGAACTCAACCCCGTGTATCTCATGGTCGATTCCGGCGCTCGCGGTAACCGCACGCAGGTCAACCAGCTCGGCGGTATGCGCGGCCTCATGGCGAAGCCAGACGGCTCCATCATCGAACAGCCCATCACCTCGAACTTCCGCGAAGGTCTGACCGTTCTCGAATACTTCATCTCCACCCACGGTGCCCGTAAAGGTCTCGCGGATACTGCGTTGAAGACTGCTGACTCCGGCTACCTCACCCGTAAGCTCGTGGACTGCGCTCAGGACGTCATCATTTCCCAAGACGATTGCGGAACCAACCTCGGCATCGTGGTCCGTGCGATTTACGACGGCGACGAAGAAGTCGTCCCGCTCTCCACCCGCATCATCGGACGCGTCTCCGGCGAAAGCGTCAAAGACCCCGTCACCGGCAAATTCATCATCAAAAAGGACAACATGATCGAAGAGGGCATCGCGACCCACCTCGACGCGATTGGCCACGAGAGCATGAAGATTCGCTCGGGCCTCACCTGCGAAAGCAAGCGCGGCATCTGCGCCCGCTGCTACGGACGCCAGCACGCCACCGGCCACATGGTCAAAATCGGCGAAGCAGTCGGCATCATCGCCGCACAATCCATCGGCGAACCCGGAACGCAGCTCACCATGCGTACCTTCCACGTCGGCGGCGTTGCCATTCAGGCGTTCAAGACCCCGATCATCAAAGCCAAGAACGACGGTGTCATCAAATACAACGACCTCCGCATCGTCCAAAGCGTCGATGGCAAATGGATCGCCCTCAACAAACAGGGCTCCATCACCGTCCACGCCCCCGATGGTCGCGAAATCGAGAAGCACGAAATCATCCTCGGCTCCGTCATCGCCACCCCCGACGGCGGCAAAGTCAAAAAAGGCGAAGCATTCGTCGAGTGGGATCCATGGAACGTGCCAATTCTCTCTGAGAAAGCCGGTAAGGTCGTCTTCAAAGACATGATTACCAACGTGACCGTGCGCAAGGAGACCGACACCGCGACCGGCACGGTCGGACTCGTCGTCATCGAGCACAAAGAAGACCTTCACCCGTCCATCGTCATCGAAGGCGAAGACAAGAAAGTCATCGCCAGCTACCCGATTCCCTCGGGTGCGCACATGGCCGTGCTCGACGGAAAGAAGATTCCAGCCGGAACCTTGCTCGCCAAGACGCCGCGTAAAATGGCGAAAACCAAGGACATCACCGGCGGTCTTCCCCGCGTCGCCGAACTGTTCGAGGCTCGCCGTCCGAAAGACTCGTGCGAAATCAGCCGCATCGACGGAACCGTCGAAATCGGCGGACTCGTCCGTGGCAAACGCAAAATCATCGTCCGCGACGAACAAGAAGTCGAAGAAGAGCACCTCGTCCCACAAGGCAAAAACATCATTGTCTATAACGGCGACATCGTTAAAAAAGGCCAGCAACTCACCGAAGGCAGCGTGCCTCCGCACGACATCCTCGACGTCCTCGGGCCTAACGCGCTCCAGCAGCACATGGTCAACGAAGTGCAGGAAGTCTATCGCCTCCAAGGCGTAGAAATCTCCGACAAGCACATCGAGATCATTGTCCGCCAAATGCTGCGCAAAGTGAAAGTCACCGAACCCGGCGACACCACCCTGCTCTGGGGCGACCAGATTGATAAGCTGCTCTTTGAAGACGAAAACAAGCGCGTGGAAGAAAAAGGCGGCAAACCCGCCGAAGCCGTCCCCGTCTTGCTCGGAATCACCAAGGCGTCGCTCGAAACGGAGTCGTTCATCAGCGCCGCCAGCTTCCAAGACACGACGCGCGTCCTCACCGACGCCGCGACCTTGGGCCGCACGGACATCCTACGTGGATTCAAGGAAAACGTCATCATGGGCCACCTCATCCCAGCGGGAAGCGGCTTCCATCTCTACAAAGACATCCGCACCGTCAGCCACCCCGATAAAACTGAAGACCAAGCCGAAAGCGCGTAGTCTTTAGCCGGATAACAAATTCACAAAAAGCCGCCGGGCGACCGGCGGCTTTTTCGTGTTGAGAAAGCGGCGGAATGAGGGCACGGGGGAGGGGACTCAAAGCGTCCGCATCGGGCACACCACGGCGCCCCATTTGCATCTCAATGTAAGGGACGACGCGGCGTGGGCGATCGGCCGAGGCGTGCCGGGAATGTTTCGCACCGAAAGCGGCCCCCTACACCAACCGGAATCGCGCGAGGTCTTGCGTATCCACCATGCCGATGGGGCGGTCTTCCGCGTCCACGACTACGAGGTCGTCAATGCGGTGTTTCTCCAAAATGTGCAGCACTTCCACAGCGAGCCCGCCTGCTTGGACGGTGATGGGTTTTTCCGTGAGAAAGGGCGCGACTGCCAGTTCCAGCAAGTTCGGCGCAGCAGCGAGGTGACGCGCAAAATCGCCCTGCGTGAAAATCCCTGCCAGCGCACCTTGCGGCGTGAGGGCTACGGCGCAGCCCGCGCGGCGGCGGGCGATTTCTAGCAGCACATCGCGCACGATCATGTCAGGACGGATGAGCGCCATTTGTTCTGCGCCACGCATGATTTGCTCGACTGTGAGGAGCAGTGTGCGCCCGAGTTTTCCGCCGGGGTGAAAGCGGGCGAAATCATCGCGCGTAAAGCCTCGCGCCTCCAGCAGCGCCATCGCCAGCGCATCCCCGAGGATGAGCATGGCCGTCGTGCTCGCGGTGGGCGCGAGTTCCAGCGGGCACGCTTCGCGGGAAACGGAGGCGTCGAGGTGGATGTGTGCGTTCTTCGCGAGGAAAGACGACGCTTTGCCCGTGATGGCGATGGTGCGCACGTCGCCGCGTGTGAGGGCTGGGAAGACGGCCACGAGTTCATCCGTCTCGCCGCTGTTGCTGAGGATGAGGACGACATCGCCATCGCTCACGATGCCGAGGTCGCCGTGCAGCGCGTTGAGAGCGTTGAGCATCACGGCGGGCGTGCCGGTGCTTGTGAGTGTGGCCGCGATTTTCTCGCCGATGTGCCCGCTTTTACCCACGCCCACGACAACGACTTTTCCACGGCGCGAGGCGGCCTCGCGAATCGCTTCGACCGCATGGGCAAAGGATTCGTCGAGGCGTTCACCCACGGCACGGGCTTCGGCGAGTTCGAGTTCAAACACGCGCCGACCGCGTGCGATATGTTCGGATGTGGCTTGCGATAGCATCGTTGGGCCGACGATAAGCAGTGTCGCAAAGATGTCGAAAGCCGAATTCACTGCCCGATGAAACCAATCGTCGCGAGCTACATCGTCACATTCCTAAAACCCGAGATGCTGCACGTCTATCGGCAGGTCACGGGGCTCCAGCGCTGGTGGTCTGTCGTGCTGTGCAAGAAGCGAGAGAACGCGGACTGCTTTCCACTCAATGACGTGCGGGTGGTGCACAAGTCGCTGTTTCACCAAGTGCGGCGCTGGTGGCAAAAGACGGTGCGCGGCGAGCCCATCACCATCGCGGCATCCGAGGCGCGGCGGCTGCGGGCGGAACTTGAGCATTCTGGGGCGCGACTGCTTCATGTGTACTTTGGGCACATCGGCGTTCATTTACTGCCGATGCTCGTGGAGTGTCCGGTGCCGTTCGTGGTGAGTTTCCATGGCGCAGATGCGCAGGTGGACCTCGACCAACCGAAGCACGCCGCGGCGATGCGCCGGGTGCTGGAGCTTGCGCGACTGGTGCTCGTCCGCAGCGAAAGCATCGCGTTGCGACTGCGGGAGACAGGGTGCTCTGCGGAGAAGATTCGCATCCACCGCACGGGCATCCCGCTGGAAGCGATTCCGTTTCGCCAGCGCACCGCGCCGACGGATGGCGCGTGGCGGTGCGTGCAGGCGTGCAGGCTCATCGAGAAAAAGGGGATCGAAACTACGCTGCGCGCCTTCGCAGAATTTGCGCGCACGTTTCCCGAAGCGATGCTGACGCTGGCTGGCGAGGGCCCGCTGCTGGCGCGAATCGGCGAGCTTGCGGAGGAACTCGGCATCGCGTCGCGCGTCCATGTGCCGGGCTTTCTCTCGCAGCCTGCGCTCGCTGCGCTACTGGACGGCGCGCACCTTTTTCTCCACCCGAGCGAACTCGGCGCAGACGGCAACCAAGAGGGCGTGCCGAACTCGATGCTGGAAGCGATGGCCGCCGGTCTCCCGCCACTGGCGACGCGGCACGGCGGCATCCCCGAGGCCGTAGAACACGGCGTCAGCGGGCTGCTCGTGGAGGAGCGGGATGCGGCGGCACTGGCCGATGAGATGCTCGCTTTAGCCCACGCGCCGGAGCGCTACGAGGCGATGAGTGCGGCAGCGGCAGCGCGAGTCGCAGCGCAGTTCGACCTCCGCGCGACGGTGCGCGCGCTGGAGGGTTTTTACGACGAGGCGCTATCGATGTCCGTCAATTCTTAGTGCCGGGGATTAACCCGATCGCTGCGCAGCGTCCGCACACCGTTTTGTCTGCGAGTGAGCCCGAATTATTCCTACTGAGCACCATCCCCATCCCCTTGCAGTCGGGGCATAAAACCTTCCCGGCTTGCATCTTCACATCCCGAAAGCCTCTGCCGATGCAGATCGGGCAGGCTTGGCGAAACTCGGTTGAATTCCCTTGCGAACGCGAGGTGAGAACTTTCTCCCCCCGGCATTGAGGGCATGTCACACGGCTTGTATCTTTTGCCACAGGCGATGGCACACCGGGCGCACGCGGCGCTGGGGTCTCAGGCGATGGAGTCGGCTCCACGCGCGTCACCTCCGGTTCGCATCCGGTAAGGAAAGTGAGAATCGCAAGGATGACCGGGATGATGGCTTTCATGTTCACGGTTGATTAAGAAACTCGAACACAGCGGGAGTCAACGGTGGGATTTCTGGAATCTCAAAGCCCAGCGGGCCGACCTTCCCCGCCACCCCCCCGAACCGATCCACCGCTTTCGTCCCCACGAGATTCAACGTGTCGCCGAGTTGGATGCGGATGTTCCGCAGCGTCTCCGTGGGGCTGAGGTTCACGGCGACCAAGAAGCGCTGCCCCGTCTTCGCATCCGCCCGGACAAAAGCATACAGCCAGTGCCCGCTCGCGGGTTCGCCGGGGAGACGCCCGTAGTGCTCGTTCTGCGTATTCAGGCGATTGAGCGCGTGGAAAGCGCCGTCGCGAAATGCGGGTTCGCCGTAGAGTTTCAGCAGCTTGCCATAGCGAGCGCGGAGGTCGCGCTGCTCGGCGGAAAGCGTGCCCTTTCTCCACTTCACAAACTCCGGCATGGACCAGTAATCGAAGATGCTCGTCCGCCCATCATCGCCGCCAAAGCCCTCGCTGCCGCTGGCCGGTTCGCCCACTTCCTGACCGCAGTAGATCATCGCCGGACCGCCCGAGAGTCCCCACAAAATCGCACTGACTGCCGGGCCGATCTTTGCGCCGTGCGAGCCCCAATTGCCACGGCTGGCGATCCGCACTTCATCGTGGTTCTCCGCGTAGCGTAGGCTGCTGCGAAAGATGCGCTCCTCGCCTAGCACGCCGTCGAGATCGTTCGCCCATGCAGGGCCGTCGTAGATGCGCTTGAGCGCCTTGTAGGACGGGTCATCATACACCGCGTCGAAGCCCGCCTCTAGCAGCTCCAGCATCACATTTTTTCCACCCTCCGCGCTCTCCACTTTCATCGGGTCGTTATTGTAAGCCTCCGCCACAAAGAACACGCCCGCCTGCCGCGCCCGCGCCCGCGCTACCGCCCAGCGCCAAAACTCCGGCGGCACCATGTGCGCCATATCGCAGCGAAACCCATCCACCCCGAGCGACTGCCAATGCGCCAGCACCGCGTCCATTTTCACCCACGTATCCGGGATAGGATCGTAGGCGCGACGGCCCGTCGTGAAATCGAAGCCGTAGTTCAGTTTCACCGTCTCGTACCAGTCGTTGCGGCTCGGCGACCATGTCGAGGCGTTATTCCCCGTCACGCGGCCCGTCTCACTTTCCGGCGGGAAAAGACCGGGCGGCAACCGGAGCGGCGGCCCCCCACCGGGAGAGTCGTGTTGCAGCCAGAAGAAATTATTCATCGGCGAAAAGAACTTCGACCGATCATCTTTTTTGCCAAAAGCGACCACGCCCGACGCGTGACTCCGCGCAACGTGATTCGGCACAAAATCAATGATCACTTTCAGCGACGCCGCGTGCGCCCGAGCGATGAGCGCCTGAAACTCCGCCAGCCGCTTCGCAGGCTCCAGCGCATAATCCGCGCACACATCCCCATAGTCCCGAATCGCATACGGCGACCCCGCGAGGCCTTTCAGCAAGACCGGATCATCGGCCGGCATTCCAATCGCCGAGTAATCCGTAGAAGTCGCCTGCGCCAACACGCCCGTGAGCCACAGATGTGTGATGCTCAGCTCATCGCGCAGCGACGCCAGCGCCCGCTCATCAATATCGGCAAACTTCCCCACCCCATTCTCCGCCAGCGTGCCGTTATGTTTGCGCGTCTCGTTCGTATTGCCAAAAAGGCGCGGCAGAAGTTGGTAGATGCGTGGTCGAGTATTCATAGGAGTAGCGGCATGTGTGTTCACGAAAGACACGAAAAATACGAAAAGGCAAAGCACCATCGTAGCCCTGCATCCGTGGCTCCGCATCCGTGGCTCACGCAGCCCCCTGCGTGATTCCCCCAACCGCGAAGCGCCGATCAAAAGAGCGTCCCACCAGAAAAAGTGCATTTCGCGGAAAAGCCATTCAGCCAGAGGGCTGCGTGAGCCACGACCGCGAATGCACGAGGCATCATCCACTACGCTGGCGGCGTTGTCCCACCGCCCCCCCGGCACCGTATCGTCCCCATCCGCGCCCGGCGCGAGGTCCACAATTACACGCGCCGCCGTGTAAGCATCGAACCACATCTTCTTCGTGATCGAGCCCGAATCCGACGGCTTCAAATCAAACTGCCGCGCCATCGGGTCGAGCTGCGTCTCCAGCACCCGGCGAATCTCCGTGACCATATAATCAATGATCGCCTGATGCCCGGTCTGATTCGCAAACGCCGAGCGCGGCGAACCCACCGCATTCGCAAACTCATCCACCAGCCCCCGCGCCTCATCCAGAGCCGCATCCGTCAGCCCGTGGTCCGCCTTCAGCACCGTCGTCACCGGCCCCGTAATGTGCCCCAGCAGATTCAACATCTGATTCGCCGCATCCAGTTCCCCGCCTGCAAAGTCCGAAGGCACCACATGCGCCTCCAGCGCCAGCTTCGTCTTCCCCGTCTCACTCGCATGAGCCTCCACCATCCCCATCACCGCACAAACCGCCATCACCGCAGGCTCCTTCAGCAAATTCTTCGCCTCCGTCACCGGAGCCAACCCGATCCCCAGCGCCCGACGGCTCGCATTCAGCACCGCCTCCAATTCCGCCACACGGTTAAAATACCGAACCAAAGCCGGAGGCGAACTTGTAGCCGCTGCGTGGTCAATGCGCGTCCGTAAAACAGTGCGCACCATATTGTGAAAATTCTGCTGGGTTCGGTCCATAGGAGTAAGAAATAGAGGTTAAATTGTTCGCTGGCGAAACTAGCCACGCCGAAGCGTTTGGTGAGCGAAAAGTAGGCGAGATTCTGAATTCTCCCACCTACACTTCGGCGCTCTCGTGCCGTGGCGGTGGGACCAGATTCCAACTCACAGAGAGTCGGTTTGTTCCCTGCCACGGCGCACATTGGATTTCACCGCCATCGAGCAAGATATACACGACGTTGATTTGCTCTTTATCCATGATGGAAAGATCGTATCCGCTGATGGTGAAGCAGCCCAGCGTTACTGGGTCGTAAGGTTCCATCGCGTTCTGCTGCTCCATCGGCATGTCAAAAGACGGCTTCGGCTTTGGCAGTGCGATACTAATTACGCGCTTATTCGGAGTGCCCATTCCTTGCTCAAAGAGCATCCCGTTCCGCTTGCCGTCCTTTATAAAATAGACCGAGCGCCGGAGGCAATCAGCGCCTTCGAGAAACTCCGCAGTGATGTCGCCAATCACCATCTGTCCCCGCCAATCTGCCAGCGTGTTGTCCAGTCGCCCGCGATCTTCGTCCGTCAGTTCCAGCTCTGATAGGGCACGGACCAGCGTAGCGATGGCCTCTTCGTGCAACCCGAGCGCGTGCAGTGCGCTCGCATAGTTGCTCCAAGCACGAGGGCGGCGCTCTCCTTCGCTCAGGCGGGGCCGCGTCAGGGCCGCGACCCATTCGTTTTCACCGCTCGCGGCCAGCATCCCGGTGTAGGTGAGAAAAGCCGTGTCGTCTCCGGGGTTGATGCGATGCGCCTCCGAAGCAAAGCGAACAGCACGTTCACGCTCTCCCCGTTTCCATGCCCGCTCCGCTGCGATGACATACGGCGTGCAAGCCGTCCGCTCCGCGCCAAATGCCACGAGCGCGTCCTCTTTTTGCGCATCGCTCATCGTGTTGTTGCCGCCGTAATAAAACTCAAGCGATGGACGGTGGTTCGGGTCGCAGCGTAGCGCCGCTTGCAGGCAATTCCGGCTCCCCGCTGTTTAGAGTGGGATTCAGAGAGGAACGGCATTGATGAACTGGGCCGGATTCTTGGGGGAACAATTACGCTGACGCGGGAGAGGAAAACGCCTACCCAAAGGAGACACCATTGGAAGCAAACGCATTATTCGA
>CAMDQC010000056.1 GCA_945905735.1 Prosthecobacter debontii
AGTTCGAATAATGCGTTTGCTTCCAATGGTGTCTCCTTTGGGTAGGCGTTTTCCTCTCCCGCGTCAGCGTAATTGTTCCCCCAAGAATCCGGCCCAGTTCATCAATGCCGTTCCTCTCTGAATCCCACTCTAAACAGCGGGGAGCCAGATTAAAGCTGTTGTTCACCGTAGTCGTGGCATCGGTCACTGAGATGCGCTCCACGCCATTGGTGTAGAGACTGACTCGTCCGTCCGCAGTGCTGAAGAGACCGCTGTCATTGTCTCCGCCATTGCCGGTAAAGGCGTAGCCGTTGTTACTCGCGCCACTTGTACCCGGTGCACCACCGCGGGCGCGGACGCCGCCATTCACATGGAGGCTGGACAAAGGATTGTCGATCCCGATGCCGACATTTCCTCCAAGCGGATTCAGCGAAAGCGCCGTGGCGCTGGCGTTGAATGCCTGAATGGAACCCCAGTTGCCCGTCGTATTGTAGCCGAGACGCAGTGTGCGAGTCGGGTCGGTATCTCCGCGAATGACGACCTGCTGCGGGGAACCCGTCGCATCGTCGCCCTGCACGACCAGTTTCGTGGTTGCAGGGAGGACGCCGAGCGAAGGCGTGCCGACTCCGACTGCACCCGCCGCGTTCCACCGGAGCGCCGCGATCTGCGTGGCACCATTCACCGAGCCGAGCACACCGCCGCCACGACCGTAGAGAACCGGGCCATCGATACCGGCTCCGCTGAACAAACGCGAGGAGTCATAAAAGCCGAGGCCGTAGTCGGAGTTGCCGTTGAACTGAAGGTCGCTGCCGTTCGAGATGCCATCCACCGAGGCTGCGCGGAACGCATAGGCCGAAGCCGTGAAGCGCTGGCGCGGGGTGATGGCGGTATCGCCCGCGTCGAGGTTGTTATCGCCGCCATCCACGACGATCTCGATGTAGCGTGCACCGGAACCTCCGAAGACGGTATCGAGCGCAGGCCGCGGCGACTCTGTGAGCGTGCTGTACACCGCATCCACGCCCTGCCCCAGCAGCACGCTGAACTCGCCGTCCGACAGCGTCACCGTCTGCTGCTCCGACCAAAGCCGGTTGCCGCCCGTGGGTGCGTCGAAAATGCGGAAGATGATCTGGCGGTTTACCGCGGTGCCCGTGCCGATGCCGACGCCGGCGTTGTCGGTCACTTTTCCCTGATAGTTAATGAGGGACGGAACGCCCTGCGCGTTGAGATGGTTCAGCGCGAGGCCGATTGCGGTGGCGAGGATGAGTTTGGTTTTCATGCGTTTGGCTGTGTGAGTTGGTTTGAGAATGGATTTCATGGTTGGAAGTTTTTGATTGGTGAAAGGCTATTGGCTGAGTGTCCCGATCTCCGACGCGCGTCGGAGTTCGAAGGTGCCGGAGACGGTGATGGGGTTTTTGTGGATGCCGGTAATCGTCTCGGCGTAAGTGCCGCCGATGACGCTGCTGCCCCATCCACTCGTCGTGCCGCCCGAAGGCGGTGTCGCAGTAAAAGTGAACGTGCAAGCGCGGGAGATATTGTAGCTCTCGACTCCGGCGCCCAGAGGCTGGAAGCGGGCGTTTTTGTTGTCGTGGTCCGGGTGATACTGGTGGACGAATGGGTTCGTCGGATCGTTATACGGAACCGAAATCGTGCAAGTCACCGTGCTCGGCAGCGCGGCCAGTGCGCCGGACCCGGTGATGACTTGATTGAGCGGCATGTGCGCGGCGACGAGGCGCTGGGCGCTGGCTTTGGCATCCTGCTTCAAGAGCGCTTCCGTGGTGCAGACCCCTGAGTCATTTCCCGCAGCGGCGAGCTGCCCGAGGAAAACCTGCGAGAGCAGCCGCGGCGTCCCGGAATCCGAGACGTGCAGCAGCGTGCGGAGCGGAAACTCCCGTGGGGTCGTCGTGCCCGTGGCCCCGGCGACCTGACTGCCGACTCCCTTGAGGCTGATATCGCCAATCCACAGCCCGGCCAGCGTGCCTTTCTGTGCGGAGACGGGAAGATACACGTCCATGAGGTTGCCGCTGTCAGTGACACGGAGGAGCGAGGCGAAAAGCGCGTCCGCTGTGCCCCCGGTCATCGCCGCGCGGTTGATGCCAAACGTCACGGTGGTGTTCGTTTTTGGTGCGAGCACCTCCGTCACGGCACCGGTAATCGGCACATCGTCGAACACGAGCGTCGAGGTATTAAACACCTTCCGTGTGATCGGTGCCGGGCCGCTGAGCGCGGGCTGGGAGATTGGCGCGGGTTCGCTGTTCACCGGGGTGAACGAGAGCGTCACCGGCGCGTCGCTCCGATTGTAAAACTGCGCGGAAACCGTCGTGCCCGTGCGCCCAAAGTCGAGCGCATTGCTGCTCGAGAAACTCATCTTCACCGGCCCGGAGAAATCGCCCACGACCTCTGCGGAGAACCAGTAGGCCTGATTGCGGTCCACACGCTCCAGCGTCGTGGAGAAGATTTGCAGCGGGTTGTTTGGCCCGAGGTCGCCGCCGACGTATTTGTAAATCTTCGTGCTCGCCGCGATGGCGGTCGGGAAGGTGGTGAAGTAGTTTGCGAACGTCGGATAGTTCGAGCCGTTCTTGAATGTCGCGAAGCCGTTTAAATTTGCCCCGTTTCTCACCCATGAAGTCCGCGGAACCTTCGGCGATTGCTGGATGGCGACGGAATACGTATTGGTCGTGGTGCCCGAGCATTTGACGAGATACGTCGCAGGGCCCGTGAGCAGCGAAAGCGTGCTCCCGCCGCCCGTGCGCTTCCACACATTCCACTCCGGCGTGCCTTCCGTGGGAATGAGCGGCGATGAGGTGAACTGCACCTGATTCGGATTCGGGTTCCAGCGCCACACTTCGATCACCGAAGTCGGCAGGATCGTGTCGATGGTAGCGTAGCTGGCGTCGCCCGTGAGGTTGATGGCGTTCCACCCGCCCTTGAGCGAGTAAGTCGTCGTCTGCCACTGCGCGTGGGCGGTGGTGCCGACCGCGAGAAATAGTGCGGCCGCTGCGAGAAGGTTTTTCGTAGAAATCATGAAAGTTGCAGGTTCGAGGTTGAAAAGAAACGGGCTGTCTATCGCACCGTCAGTCGGTAAAATTCATTTGCCGCACCCGTGATCGGCTTTGCGTAGGCCGAGCGAATGCCGACATCGGGCGCAGTGTGCGTCTCCGATCCGGCCCCCGGCGCGCCGACGGAAAAGGGAACGCGCGTCCACGTCACCAGATCGGTCGTGCGCTCAATGGTGTAGGTCTTCCCGGTGATGCCGAAGAACTCGAAGCGCACGTCCGCAGGCAGCTTCTCTTTAATTTTGAGGTCAAACTTTTCCGACGCGTCGCCTGCAAATGTCCCGGCAACGTATTCGAGCCAGTTGCTCAGCCCGTCGCCATCGAGGTCGCCGTTTTTGTTGATGAGGTTGAGGTTCCAATTTCCGAACTCATCGGGGAAAATCCCGGCCTGATAAAGCTGCCACTGCTCCCAAATATCCGGCAACCCGTCGTGGTCGAGGTCTTCGCCAAGGTTGAGGTCCAGCTTCACACGCTCGCCGCCCTTGCCCGCTGTGAGATTGCCCTGCACTTCGATGGGGTAAAAAAGCGCACCATCCATCTGCACCACGATGCTGAACGCACCCTGCGCCAAAACCGCCTTTGTCGTGTAGAGCGTGGTGCCTGTGCGATTTTGGTCGAGACGGATATTAAGCTCGTAGTTTTGGTCGAGCTGAACGCCCTTCGTGATCGGCGTGCGCCCGACTTCCTCGCCGCCCTTGAGTAAAATGATCACCGCATCCTGTGCAGTGACGACCTGGCCGACCTGATCGCGGACCATTCCATAGAGCGTGTAGTAAGGAGCCGGAGGAAACGCGTATGCCGAAGCGCCGAGTGAAAGAAGCAATGCAAGGCGACGCAAAAGGGCGGCTCTGGTGGGTCGGATGTTGGAAGAATGAGTGCTCACGCTCATCTATCCGTATATTTTTGAGAAAGGTAACACGGTTGGTGAAAGATTTTTTCGGGAGGGGTGTTTTTTGAGGGATGCCCTCGTCCCTTTAAGTCCCTTCGAGAGCCCCCGGCAACAGGGCTACTTTCTCCGCAGCACCACCACGGCCCGACTGCCCGAGTCGGTGATGATCATGCGTTTTCCATCGGCGCTGAATGCCACGCCGCCGTCGCTCAGCTTGTTAAAGCGGTCGGCGAAGACTTCGACGCGGTAGCGGTCTGGGCCGGTGGGATGAGGCGGACGATGCGCTGGTGGTTGGATTCCAAGCTGCTGGAAGCGGGGCCTTCGGCCACGTAGAGGTCGCTGCTGAGTGGGTCGGCAGCGAGGCCTCCGGCGTTGGGGATGGATTGATCGAGGATGCAGTCGTGCCAGCCGGATTTATCCCAGCGCAGGATGCGGCGGTGGAGTTGGAGTGGGTCGTCGGCGGCGATTTCGTGGTTGTTGATGGCGTTGAGCACGAAGACGCCTTGGCGGGAGATGGTGACATCGTAGAGGCGGGCATCTTTGGGGTCCAAAATGGCGAGGCGCCGCACGGGGGCGTCGTCGTCAAGCCGGAAGCGCCAGATGCCGGGGCGGCTCTCCAGCACGCCTGCGACCAGTGTGCGGTGGCCTTCGTCGGCGACGAGGACGTCGCCATCTTTGAGGCCGGTGTTGGCGGGGATATTGGCGGTGGTGGCAAAGGCGAAGCCCCAAGGGATGCCGTCGGCCACTTTCTCGCCTTTTTCGACCATGCGCTTGCGCACGGTTTCGTAGATGAGGCGTGGAATTTCGCCGCCAAAATCGTAGCGCAACTTGGGCAGGTTCGTGCCATCGGGCAGGGCGCGGCCAATGTGGAGGCCCGTGTTTTCTTCCGGCATAGCCCAGACGTAGTGGCCACTGGGCGCGATACCGAGGTGGCAGACATTTCGGCTGTTCGCTTCGGGCACCGCGTCGATGGCGGTCCCGGAGGTTGCGATTTGGATGACGCCGGGGAGTTTCAGGTCGGCGCGGATGTTGTCGATGTAGGCGATGCGGCCATCGGGGGTGAGGCGGCCGCATTTTTTGAATGCGAGGTCGGTGGCCTCCGCATCCCACTCCCAAGCGTCGGAGAAGAGGCGGGGCAGCGCGTCGGGCTGGAGGCGGCGTTTGATGGCGTAGTCCGGGGAGAAGACCAGCCTGGCTACGGGCTCCTGAGGGAGCGAGGGCGCGGGCTTTTTGCCGGAGGCGAATATGACGGCCCACGCGGAAACGATCACTGCGGCAGCGAGCCACAGCGGGCGGCGGTTCTTTTTGGGAAAGGCGACGGGCTTTTCCGGCAGCGGGCCGTCGGTGAAAAGGCGCGGGAGCTCGGCCCCGGCGCACCACGGAGCGATGAGCTCGGCGACTTCGGCGGCGGACGGCGGGCGCTGATTGCGGTCGAGGGCGACGAGCTGGTCGCAGAGTTCGGCGAGGGGCTTTGGCAGGTCGGGCCGGAGCGCGGCGATGGGCGGGACAGCGGTGGAGGTGATCTCTTTCATCCGCAGGAGAAGCGTCTGTTCGCTGCGGCCTTCGCGGGCGGGCTTGCCGGTGAGGAATCGGCGGAGTGTGGCACCGAGGGCGTAGATGTCGGCGCGGGCGTCCACCTTTGCGGGAGCCTCGATTTGCTTGGGGGCGACGTATTCGAGGGTGCCGAGGAAGCGGTCACCCGTGGAGTCGTCTTCGACGGCGGCGGGGTTGTCGAGGAGTGGGACGACGGCGATGCTGGCGAGGCCGAAGTCGAGAACTTTGACTGTTAGTTGAGATTCGGAGCGAAGCGGAGAAAGCCGAAGGCAATTGAGGGTTGAGAGTTGAGAGACCGCGCCCGCAATCATGATGTTGCCCGGCTTCACATCGCGGTGGACGAGCCCTTTGCCATGCGCGTAGTGCAGCGCCAGCGCCGCCTGCCGGATGATCTCGCAGCTTTCCGCGATGGGTAGCGTGCCGTGCTTTCGCGCCAGCGCACCGCAGTCCGCGCCGTCCACAAACTCCATGATTATATACCAGCGCCCGTCGCGCTCGCCGGCATCGTGCGCCCTCACGATTCCAGGATGATCCAGCCCGCCGACGGTCACCATCTCCTTTTGAAAAAGCGCCACCGCTTCCGCCGAACGCGCCAGCGTCGTATCCAGAAACTTCAGCGCCACGGGCCGCTTCATTTGCCGGTGCTGCGCGCGGAACACCGTGCCGAAGCCGCCGCGCGCCACCTTTTCCTCCAGTGCTAGCTCGGGGAAAAGGTCAGCCGCTTCAATCATCCCGTCGCTCTCCGGCTCCGCCAGCAGCGACATCACACACCGCATACAGCGCGACCCAAAAGGCCCCGTGCTCAGTTCCCCTCCGCAATTCGAACACAGCCGGTCTTTCTCGATGACATCCATTCCCTGTGTTCTACAAGAAAAGCGACAGAAGGTAACGCAACTCGCCCTGCAAATCCTCCCGCGAGCCCACCGTCTCCCCGATTTCCGCCTTCAGCGCATCCACGAACCGCTGCCGCATCCGATGAAACGTCATCTTCGCGTTCGACTCCGTCATTCCGAGCCGCTCGCCGATTGCCCGGAAACCCTCCTCCTTTGCACCCCCGCTCACCCTCGGGAACAGCTCGTCGAAAACCGCGCCTTTGCCCGCGGCGTCAAACTCCTGCTTCAACGTCATACTCGCGCGGTCCACCACCGTCGCCGCCCACGCGCGGTCAAACGCCGCATCCGGCTCGCCCTCCTTCGACCCATCGGCCAGCCACTTTTCCTCCGCGCCGTCCAGCGCCACGAGTCTTTCCCCGCCGCCCCGCTTCTCAGCGCCCGCCGCGCGCCACGCATTCACATCCTGCCCATGCAGCGCCGTGAGCAACAGCGTGCGAAACTTCCCCCGCGCCGGGTCCGCCGCCCCGATCAAACGCCCATCCATCAAACGCACAAAAAACTCCTGCGCCAAATCCTCCGCATCTTCCACTCCCCTGCCCGACCGCCGCAGATACGCGTAAAGCGGATACCAATACGCCGAACACAGCGCCTCCAAAGCAACACGCCGCTGCGCCTCATCGCCACCGCGCGCCCGCAGCACAAGGCTCCAGCGTGTTGGCTCGAATTGGGGAACCGCGTGTGGTTTCTCCGGCAAATCGGACATTCGCGGCGATTGTTGCCAAAATTATCGAGAGCGCCACCGAAAACTCTCTCTACAGAAAGCAGTTACGCCACGTTAGGATTGCGTCGGGGCGCGCGATGGAGCATCACGCCGCCCATGCGTCTGCCATCGGGAATGCGTCTCATCAATCTGCTCTGCGGATGGTGGACCGTCGTGGTCTTTGCGTTCCTCTACATCCCGATTGTTCTGCTCGTGGTGTATTCGTTCAACACGTCGAAGCTGAACATCAACTTCGAGGGCTTCACGCTCGACTGGTATCGCGAGATGTGGGGCAACGACCAAATCCGCCGCGCGCTCGCCAACAGCGTGAAAGTCGCGGCGTGGACGACGGTCTTCGCGGTGGCGCTGGGCACGACGGGGGCGTGGCTGCTTTACCGCTACCAGTATCGCTTCAAGCGGCTGTGGGAGACGCTGCTTTTCATCCCGATGGCGATCCCGGAGATTATCATGGGCGTGTCGCTGCTCATCTTGTTCAGCGCCGTCGGACCATCGCTCAACGCCGCGCTCGACGCGCTGCTGGGCGTGCCGGATGCGCCTCGCTTTGGCCTCGGGTTTCTCACCGTCATCATCTCGCACGTCACGTTCTGTTTCCCCTTTGTGCTCGTCGCCGTGCAGGCGCGTCTGGCGGATGTGGACCCGTCGCTGGAGGAGGCGGCGATGGACCTCGGAGCGACGCCGTTGCAGGCGTTTTTCAAAGTGATGGTCCCTTACATGATGCCCGCGATCATCTCCGGCGCGCTGATGTCGTTCACGCTCTCGATGGATGAAGTGCTGGTGACGTATTTTGTGAATGGCCCGGAGTCCAAGACGCTGCCGCTGGAAATCTACGACCATGTGAAAAAGGGCGTGAACCCGATGCTCAACGCTGTCTCCACTGTCTTCATCGTGGTGACGGCGATTGTCGTCGTCGTGGCCGAACGGCTGCGGCGCTGGAACCGCTAGGCGCTCCGTTTTCTCCGCGAGAGTTTGCGGTTCACGGCATCAAGAACGTCACGCATTTCGCGGAGCTTGAGTGCATTTGCCACGGCGATGAAGGCCGCCATCGCGAGGACGATGGTGATGCCGAGGCTCAGCGCCTTGAGGAAAAAACTCATCGTCAGCCATTGCGAAAGGAACAGCCAATCGCACCCAAAACAAACGAGCGCGAGTGCGTCGGTGGCGAGGAAGATTTTCGCCAGAGTGACGAGCAACCGCTTGGTCCCCATGGTGTCGATTTCCTTCCGCATGAGCCAGTAGAGCAGCGCGAAATTCGTCAGCGCCACGACGCCCGTGCTCATCGCCAGCCCCTCGTGCCCCCAGCCGAGCTGGACGAAGAGCGAGTTCAGCCCGTAGTTCAGCGCGATGGAGAAAAAGCTGACGTACATCGGCATATTGCGCCGATCGAGCGCGTAGAAAGCAGGCGCGAGCACCTTGATCCCCGCGTAAGCCGCGAGACCGAGCGCATACCAGCGCAGCGCGTGGGCGCTCTCGACGATGTCGGTCCGCGTCACCTTCGAACCGTGCTCGTAAATGATGCTCATGATGGGCTCGCCCAGCAGCCACAGCCCGACACTCGCGGGGATGGTGAGGAAAAAAACGAGCCGGATTCCGCGAGCGAGATTGTCGCGAAACTCCCCGCGATTCCCGAGCGCGACGTTCTTGCTGAGCAGCGGGAGCGTCACCGTCGCAATCGCCACACCAAACATACCGAGCGGGAGCTGCATGAGGCGGAAGGCGTTATTCAGCCAAGTGACTGCGCCGCCGTGCCCGGTGAGATGGGTGAGGTCCGTGGCGAAGCTCGTATTCACCATCACGTTCACCTGAACGGCGCTGGCAGCGATCACGGCAGGAGCCATGATTCGCAGCACCTCAATGACGCCGGGATCGTTGAACTTAAAATCCAGCCGTGGCCGATAGCCCGCGCGCCGCAGCGAAGGGAACTGCACAGCAAGCTGCAAGAACCCACCGATGAGCGTGCCATACGCGAGGCCGAACAGCGCACGCCGCCCGAACCCGCCATCGAGGCACCACGCAATCGTCAGCCCGCCCGCGATGCTCCCGATATTAAAAAACGACGACGCCATCGCAGGCCATCCGAAGATGTGCTTCGCGTTCAACATCCCCATCACTTGCGCGGCGAGCGACACCATGAGGATAAACGGGAACATCGTCATCGTGAGCTGCGCTGTGAGCACGGCGTCCTCACCTTTGAAGCCACCCGCAATCACGCCCACGATAGTCGGGGAAAAATACATCCCCAGCAGCGTGATGGCGCTCATCGTGACGAGCGTGAGAGTCCCCACCCGATGCGCCAGTTTCCAAGCAGACTCTTCGCCCTCCGAAGCAATCTTGCGGGAAAAGACCGTAATGAACGCCGTCGAAAGAGCGCCCTCGGCGAACAAATCGCGGAGCAAATTCGGGATGCGAAATGCGGTGATGAAATAGCTCAGCGTCGCCGTCCCGAATAACGTCGTGAACGCCACCTCCCTCACCAAGCCGAGCAGCCGCGAGCACATCACGGCGATACTGACTATCGCGGTCGCTTTCCCCGTCCGCTGCGCCTCAGCCATTCGCCGAGGCCTTCCTGAGCCGATCCATGATGGCGATGCCGATGCCGATTTCCGGGACAGATTCCGCGACGATTCTGTCGAGGCCGTAGCTGTCGAGCCGACGCAATTTTTGGAACAACGTCGCGGCCGCTTCCTGCAAGCTGCCCGCCGGGCTGAGGACTTCCACGTTTCGGAAAGCGCCGATATCGTCCGCTCCGCACCATGCGAGCAAGCCAGCCTTTCCCTCGCCATCCCAATACGGCTGCGCGTCCGGCGGCAGAAGCTGCACGGGCGTCCGCGGCGCGTAGTGACTCTTCATCTGTCCAGGCGCCATTGACTTTATGTCGGCGTTGACCCGCCCAACTTCGCCGACCTTGCTGAGCGCCTCCGCTGTGATGGGCCCACTACGCAGAATAAACATTTTCCCCTTCTTAATGAGCACGATGGTGCTCTCTATTCCGAGATCGGTCCGCCCGCCATCCACGATGAGGTGGATACGCCCGCCGAGTTCCTCTTTCACATCCGCCGCACACGTCGGGCTGATGCGCCCAAAGCGATTGGCGCTCGGCGCAGCGAGCGGTCTGCCAAACGCCTTCACGATGTGAGAGAACACCGGATGCCCGCTCATGCGCACGGCGACGGTCTCCATCCCCGCCGTTACCACATCCGGCACATCGGAGTGGCGCGGCAGCACCATCGTCAAAGGACCGGGCCAAAACTTGCCGATCAATCTCTCCACCAGCGGCCAATCTTCATCCGGGATAACCGTCATCCTTCCCAGCCAGTCGATGCTTGGGATGTGGACGATAAGCGGATCGAAAAGCGGGCGCTCTTTACACTGAAAAACGCGCAACACTGCGTTCACGTTCAGCGCATCTGCGGCGAGCCCATACACGGTTTCGGTGGGCAATGCGACCGGGTATCCGGCCCCCAACAACTCCAGAGCCGGACCCGTGGCCAGCGTAAGCGCGGCGGGCGTGTTTGCAGGTGCGATGGCGGTTTCCATGTTTATAGACGGCTATGTAACCAGCCCGGCGCGCGCCTCCTTGGCTTTTTGGGCAGCACTCTCCACATCGTCACCCGTAGCGGTGATGTGGCCCATTTTTCGCCCGCGTTTCGGATCCGCCTTGCCGTAGAGATGAAGATGGACGCCTGGAATCGCCAGCGCGGCAGCCCAATTTGGCGTGCCCGTGCGACTATCGAGCCACACATCCCCGAGCAAGTTCGACATCGCCGCCGGTCGCATCGACTCCGTGCTCCCGAGCGGCAGCCCGCAGATCGTCCGCACTTGCTGCGCGAACTGCGACGTCACGCTCGCATCGAAGCTAAAGTGCCCGCTGTTGTGCGGGCGCGGGGCAAGTTCGTTAATGACGAGCTCACCGTCGGCCAAAAGGAACATCTCCACAGCCAGAACGCCCACCAGATCGAGCGCCAGCGCCACTCGCTCCGCCAGCGCGCGCGCACTGGCCGCCACAGATTCCGGGATGCGCGCCGGGCAATATGTAATGTCGAGAATGTGATTCGCGTGCTCGTTTTCGCACACGGGCCACGTCGCCATAGCCCCATCCACCCCACGGCAAACGAGCACAGAAATCTCTCGCTCAAATCGCACGAACCCCTCCAGCACCGCAGGCGCACCCTCGAACGGCACCCAAGCCGCCGCAAGGTCATCGCCCGGAAGCAGCTTCCGCTGCCCTTTCCCATCGTAGCCAAAAGCCGCCGTCTTCAGCACACCCGGTAGCCCGATTTCCGCCGCCGCTACGGCCAACTCCGCAGCCTTATTCACCTTGCGAAACGGAGCAACCGGCAACCCGGCCCCAGCGAGGAACTCCTTCTCCCGCAGCCGATGCTGGCAGACGTGCAGCACCCGCCCCGCAGGCCGCACGATGCAATGCTCCGCCGCCCACTCAATGGTCCGCGAGGGCACGTTTTCAAACTCAAAAGTCAGAACGGCGATCCCCTTCGCGAAGTCGCGCACCGCCGCCTCATCGTCATAGCTCGCCACCACCTCGCGGTCTGCGATTTGGCCGGTCGGCGAATCCTTGTCAGGGGACAATGTATGGACCCGATAACCTAGCTTGCGCGCCTCGATGGCGAACATCCGCCCGAGCTGCCCGCTCCCCATCACGCCAAGCACGGCACCGGGTAAAATCGCGTCCACTCCCATCATCAGGATGCAACCTCCGACACGGTCGCTTTTTCTAAAATGTTCCATTGCCTGCTCATGCTCGCAGTTACACCGGCAACGCGTGCGGTGTCGAGCGTGGGAGCGCGAAGGAGGACGGTTCCCTTCACGGCCGACTGCACTCAGACGCCGTCAAAAATCATTCCTCGCCCTCTTCTCGCTTCCTTTTACGGGCAAGAAGGCGCCCCGTCGTGCTTTGCTGCGCGGCGGGGGATTCGGGAGCTGGCGGCTGCGGCGTTGCGGGCGGTGCGACAGGCTTCGGCGCAGGCGTGCTTGGGAGTTGAATGGGCTTGGGGCGCTCATGCGGAGCCGCGGCGGTTTGCGTCTGCTTCTTGCGCTCAAGTAGTGCGCCCATCGTCGCGGTGGACTCCCGCTTTTTGCCAAAGCCAAACCAACCTTTCACCACACCCCAATCGAGCTGCACACGACGCACGGCGACATCAATCGGGATGAGGCAGGCCAGCGCGATGAGGAACCAATCAAAGACCGGCTTGCTGCTCTCGCGCATGGTGCGGGCGCGCTGGAAGACGTCCACATCGCTGCGCGAAAGGACGCGCCCGCCGGTGCGCTCGGCGATTTGCGTGAGGAGGAGCGGGTTGCTTTTGAAGCGCAGATATTCTGCGCCGTAGGGCACGGAGAAGCCGCTCACGGCTTGCTCGTTGCGTGCCGCGCCGCCCGCAGCAGCGAGGCTCACGCCGGAGGCTGCGACTTGGTAGCGGCCTTTGCCCCAGAGCGGATACTCGGCCTGGTAGCGGCGCGGGGCGACTTGCTTGAGCGGGAGGTCGAGCGTCTTGCCGTCCGGCCCGGCGACGCGCGCGATCATCTCCAAAAAGCTGTCCGCTTTCGCAAAATCTTCCACCGTCACCACGCCCCGCGAGCCCGCTGCGAAAGCCGAAAGCGTGAGGTCGCTGCGAGTCTCCACGCGGGAGGTTTCTTTCACGAGCTGCTTCACGAATGCGTTGTATTTATCCCAGCCCACCCACTCGCGGCCCCAGTTTGCGGCGAGGTCGCTCGTCCACGCGGCGGTGGTGCCGAGACCGTAGCGCCATATCGCGAGGACAGGGTCAGGCGCGTCGCCTTTCGCCACTTCTTCGGCCATCGGCGGGGCGTTGAGGATCATGCTGGCGCGCGGCTTTGGCGTGGTGAGGACGTAGCCGTGCAGCGGCGGCAGGGCGTCTATGCCTTTGAGCACGGGCGACGGGAACTCCACTGTCGGCACGAATGTTTTGTTTTGCAGCATCGAGCGCTTCAGCGTCTTGGCTTCCTTGATGAAAATGGCGGGCAGTTCGTTCGGGTCTTGCGGGTAGTAAAAGCGCCCGCCGGTCGCGCTGGCGATGCCTTCCATGGTCGCCACCGTCTGCCCGCCGTGGGGGTTGATGGCCACGGTGGAGACGGTGACTTTATCGGCGACGAGTTTATTCAAAAGCGCAGGCGTCGGCGGCTGCGGATCGCCATCGCTGATGATGACGATGTGCCGCGTGGCAGCGTCCACTTCCGTGATGCCCTTGTGCGCCATCGCGAGGATGTTGTCGAAAGCGGGCATGTCCTCCGGCGTCGCGGCGTTGATGAGCTGGACGAGCTTCGAGTCGTATTCCTTCGCGGGCGTCATGGGGAAAATCCACTCGTCTCCCTTTTGGTATTTGAAGTGGAGCATCCCCACCTCGTCCTCGCCGCCGAGCACTTTCACCGCAGCCTTCGCGATGTCCTTTGCCCACTTGTTCCCCTCCGGGATTTCGCAGGTGTGGAGGATGAGCGCCAGCGCGCCCTTCGGCATCACTTTCTTCTGCGTCACGTCCATGCTCACCGGCAGCGCGTCCTCGAGTTTACTGCGATTGTACCCGCCCGGCCCGAACGTTTCGCGGCTGCCGAGCATGATGAATCCAGCCCCTTGGTTGTAAATCGCGTCGTGGATGGCGCTGAGTTGCAGCGCGTCGAAACTATCCGCCGGAGCGTTCGGGATGATGATCAAATCATACGGCAGCAGCGACAGCGGATCCCGCGGAGTCTCGTAGCTCATCCGCACCTGCACGACTCGCTCCGCCTTTTTCAGCGCAGCCACGAGCGGCTCCCACTCGCGCACATCGCCGCGCGCATCCGTGATGACGAGCACCTTCCCCTCGCCCTTCAAATACAAGTCGCCCATCGCCAGATTATTCTCCGCCCAGCCGTCCTCGCCCTTCGCCACCTCGATAGTCGCCGCGTATTCGTAATAGCCCGGCCCACGCTGCGGCAGCGGGAGCGTGAAGCGATTCTTCCCCGCTGTGTACTCCACCTCCTTTTCAAAAACCGCCTGCCCATTCTCCGCCACCCGCAGAGTCCCCTTCCCCGGCGACAGCGCATTCAGCAGCACCGTGGCATCGAACGCCTCCCCGAGCTTCACCGCGCGCGGCAAGTCCAGCCGCTCCAGCCACACCTCTTTCGCAAACTCGAAATCCACCGGCATCACATCCACCGCGATGCCCCGCGACTTCAGCTCGTCGAGCATCGGAGCCACATTTCCCTCCGTCTCATTCCCATCCGAGATGAGCACCATGCGCCCCTCATTCCCCTCCGGCAGCATCGCTGCGCCGAGGCTCAGCCCCTTTGCCAAATCCGAGCCATCCCTCGCCACGCGCGAGTTGATCGTCTCAAAAGGAAACGACACTCGCGGCGGCAGCTCCACCGCCGCCTCGCGCCCAAAGACCACCAGCCCCGCCTCATCCTTCTGCGGCTTCTTCCCCACCGACTCCAGAATCCACCCCAGCGATTTGTCAGACACTTTTTCCCCCATCGAGTCCGACACATCCACCACATACACCAGCGAAAGATGGTCCGACTTCCGCACCGCCCGAGGCTCCGCCAAAACACCCGCGAACAGCGCCAGGACAATCAGTCGCACCACCAGCGCCACCAGCGCCCGCCCGCCGGAAAGCCCGCTCCAGCCTGCAAAATGCAGCCACCAGACCCAAGGAGCCGCCAGCAGCAGCCAAAACGCGGGCTTCCAAGTAAAGCGCATCACTCCCCGCAGCTCGCAGCCAATCACCATCGCCGCGACCAACAGCAAAAACACCAGCAGCGGCAGCAACGCGACAAACGTCACACGCCGCCGGGCTGGCGGGAAAAGACTGGAAATAAAACCGGGGTTCTTCGGCACAGCCGTTCTCTATGGGAGCACGCGGGAACACTCAATAGCGATCAAGGCTGGAGCGCCACGCTTGCAAATTACCTGAGCATTCCTAGATTCACCCCATGAACGAAGTCGCACCACCAGCAAGCCCCGTGGAGAATGTCCTCAGCGCCATCGGCGAATGTCTCAACCAGCAAAGCGCAGAAGCTCTGCTCCGACTGCGTGCGAGCGAGGAGATGCAGGCACGAATCGAATGGCTCGCGGAGGGCAATACGGAAGGTCGCCTGAGCGATACCGAGCGAGATGAATACGAATCGTTAGTGCGTCTAGGAAACTTCGTCGCGATCCTCCAATCACGAGCCCGCCAGCGCCTCTCGGAAGGAAAGGCCGCGTAACGCTTGGATACGCGGAAGCGAACTTTCGTGCGCGAACGCGCTGGAGATTGCTGTGAATACTGTGGGCTGCACCAAAGCGCGGACCCATTCTTTATCCTCCATGTCGAGCATGTGATCGCGCGCCAGCACGGTGGTAGCGATGATGCTGAAAACCTCGCTCTTGCTTGCTTCCACTGCAATTTGCACAAAGGCCCGAACCTCACCGCCATAGACCCTGAGACGAAGCAGGTCGTCCTCCTTTTCCATCCGAGAGAGCAGTCATGGACAGTTCATTTTATACGCAAAGGCGACTCCATCGAAGGCACCACTGCCACAGGGCGCGCCACCGTTCGCCTACTCAAAATGAACGCTCAAGATCGGCGACGCCTGCGCTGAGCGAGGTCAAAGCTGGAGCGCCACGATGCGCCGGTTCTTCGTATCGGCGACATACACGCGCATCCGCGCATCCACGCACAGGCCCCACGGAGTTGCGAAGTTGCCCTCGCCGCTGCCGGTGGTGCCGTAGCGGGCTTGCATGGTGCCGCTCGGGGAGATTTTCGAGAGGCGGCCAGCGCCGTATTCGATGACGTAAAATGCGCCGTCGGGAGCGAGCGTGATGTCGTAGGGGAGGTTGAAATCGAGCGGGCTTTTCGCGTCGCCGAGGACGCCCACATACTTGCCGTCGTCCTTGTAGATATGGATGCAGTTGTTCTGCGAATCGGCGATGAACACGCGGCCCTCGCGCCACGCGAGCCCGCTCGGGCGCTGGAACTGCCCCGGCCCCGTGCCCACGCTGCCAAACTCCCGCAGCCACGCGCCATCCTTTGAGAAGACCTGGATGCGGTCGTGCCCGCCGTACTCGCAGACGTAGAGGTTTTCCGCCGCGTCCTTCGCGATGCCGACGGGGAAAATGAACTCGCCATTGCCCTCGCCGCGTTTGCCGACGGTGCGGATGAGCGCGCCCTTTTGGTCGAACCACACGAGCCGGTGATAATGCGTGTCGCAAACGACGAGGCTGTCGTCCTTCAGCCACACGATGCCCTCGGGTTTGCCAAACTGCACATCGAGCATCTTCCACTGCCGGAGCAGCGCGCCCGCCGCGTCGTAGATGAGCACGCGCCCGCTGGTGTCGAGGACGGCGAGTTCGTCGTGCGGGCCGGTCGTCATCGAGCGCGGCGTGGGCTGCACGGAGCCGAGCGGCGGGAGCATGAAGGTTGTCCATTGCTTCACCGCCAGCGTCGGCGCTTCGCTCGGTTTTTCACACGCCGCGAGGAACATCGCGAGGAGCACACTCAGCACTCGCACGGCGACGCGCATCCCCGCTGCCAGAGGGCGAGCGGGCCGATGATAGAAAGTGCGCGGCTCCCCGGCGAGCGAGAGTTCCGTCTCCGCAATCGCCCCGGCAAAGCGGCTCGCGAGCACGACTGCGCCATCATCCGCGGGCTCGATGCTCAGACGCTCTGGCCGCACGACGCAGCCATCCATCCAGTTCCCCGGCCCGAGAAAAGCCATCAGCTCCGGCGTCGGCGGGCGTTCGTAAAGTTCCATCACCGCGCCATGCCACACGACTTCCCCGGCGGCGAGACAGATCACACGCGAAGCCTCCGCCAGCACTTGCTCCGGCTGATGCGTAGAAAAGACCATCGCCCGCCCCGCCGCGTGCTCGCGGAGCAAGCGCCAGTATTTCCCCACCCGCGCCGGATCGACGTGCGCGAGCGGCTCATCCAGCACCAGCGCAGGCGCATCCGCCGCAATCGCCCGAGCCACTGAAAGCCGCGCCGCCTCGCCCTCACTCAGCCCACCCGTGCGCTGGCTCGACAGCGGCGCGAGGTCGAAGGCCGCGAGTAATTCATCCGCCCGCCCCGCCGTCGCCCCGACCAGCGTGAGATGCTCGCGCACCGTGGACTGCGGCCAAAGCCCATGCGACTGCGGCACCCACGCCATACGCCGAGGAAGCGTCGCAGTTCCAGCCACCGGCGTTTCATACCCGGCGAGCACATTCAGCAGCGAAGTCTTCCCTGCGCCGGACCAGCCAATGACGGCAGTAGTCCCTGCGCCAATCTCCAGCTCCGCTACCCGAAGTCGCACGCCAAGCGAGATGCCAGTAAGCCTCCACATAGATTCAGTGACGCGAGACACCTAAATCCCGAAAGAATGCCGCGCCTCACTGCGGATCGCTTTACAATCTACAAGCGCCTGCCGAGCCTGCGCCGAAGTTGCATCATTTCCGGGATAACGAATGAGCACACCGAACGGCTTGAGCCGCTTGGTGGCAGGAATCAGCGCCGCCCATAACGGCTCGAGAGGGATCAGTAAAGTGAGCAGCGTCTCCAAATCGTGCGTCTTCGGGAAATTCACCGAACCTTCCTCCAATCGAGCTTTCAGATACTTCTCCGCCGACTGCTGGCAGTGAAAACAAACCATGTCGTGCAAAGGCAGTTTCCTACGCCGCGCAAGATCGGCGGCAGCGAGGTAGTCCGCCTCCGCCTTCGTTATCCAATCACGCGTCGCCGCCTTCATACATCACGCGTCCTTTCGTAGTAATTTCCGCTAAAAAGCAGTCTCCCTCTTGCAGTCGCTCGCGCAGAAAATCCGGATCACGCACCAGCACGTCCACCGCAAATCCAGCCGTCACCTTTTCGTGAATCTTCTGAGTCGTTTGCATCCAAAACCGCCGCGCCTTCCGCATCACCACCAACACATCCACATCTGAGTCCACCGTCGGTTCCCCGTAGGCGTGAGATCCAAACAGAATAATCCGCTGCGGCTTAAAAGCAGCCGCAACCGCATCACAATACTGCTGGATGTCCTGCATCGAAACCATGCGGGGAATAGACGCCGCCAGCGAAAGCGTCGCAATCAGATTTTCGTCCCTTCACAATCACGGCGAGTGGTGCAGAAGCGGGCGAGGGCTGTGACAGCGACAAGGGCGAGTAGCGGGGCTACGAGGGTGACGAGGAGCATGGCGGAGAGGACGGATGTTTGGCCGTAGTGCATGAGATTGAAGATGCGGGAGAATGCGGAGGTGAGCGCGGGCGGAGCGAGGAGAGAGTTGGCGGTGAAGTCGCCGTAGGCTTGCAGGAAAAGAAGCGCGCCGCCCCAGAGTGCGGGGCGTTTCAGCACGAGCCAGCGCGCTTGCACTCCTCCGCTGAGCGTGGCGGCGTGGGCAGATTCGCTGCGCAGCCCACATGCTAGGAGATGGCGGACGAACAGCGCGGCGGGCATGAGCGTGAGCACCAAGGCGACGAGCAATGGAAACGGGGATGAGCGGAGCAGGTGCAGCGGCGGCATCTGGAAGAGCGCGAGAAGAAGCAAGGAGACGAGCAAGCCGCCGAGCAAGCCGGGCAGTGCGAGCGCTGCAATCCGCATTCGCTTTTCCAAAGCCCAACCTGCGAGGAGCCACGCGGCGATAGAGGCGACGAGCGCGAGCACGAAGGAGTTTTGCACCTCGCGAGTGAGCGCGAAATTTCCCAGCAGCGCGGGGACTCCCGCCAAGCCTCTGGCGAGCACCACGACCGGACCTGCGAACAAAAAGACCATTTCGGCGATGACTAAGGTCAGGACGAATGGCGCGACTCCACGCTCGTTGGATGGCATCTCGCGACCAGCTCTCTGCCCACGTTTGCTTGCGCGAAAAACGAGCGTTCCGAGCACGGCGCACTCGATGGCGAGGGGCCAGAGCATGAGGCGCAGCGACTCGCCGAGCGCGAGGCCGCCGGCTTGCGCGTCGAAGAGCGCGACCGTCCAGGAGCGAGCATTCATGCAGGCGGCGAGGTCGAACTCTTGGAATGCGAAGAGGAACACGACGCAGAAAACCGTCGCCATTTCTCCCCACCATCCACGCAACTGCCAGAGCCAACGCCGGGGACTCTGCGTGCGGCCCATGAGGGCGAAGCTGTGCCGACTTTGCGCCGTCCAAGTCGGCGGAGAAAACCACACGAGGATAAACGCCAGCGGGACGATACGCATGAGCACGAGGGCGCTGTACAGCAGCTCCGCCGTCCAGCCCCCCGCAAGTGCGCGCGAGGTGGCGAAGCGATAGCCGAGCACCATGGATGGCACTAGAAGCGTCGAGAGCATCAGCCAAAGGCCCGCCCCAGAAACCGACGAGCGCAAACCGCGAAAAGCGCGCACGCCCCGCGCGGCGGCATAGACTGCGACGAGCGCGATGAGTGCCGCCCTCAACGCGGTGACGAGCGTGGCGGCGGCGATGCTCATTTCAGATACTCCACCTTTAGCCACTCTAGGCACTCGTTCCGCGCTTTAAGCATTCCTTTTTGTGCAACGCCCTTCGCTGCGGCAGGGATGAGTTCGCGGACTTCTTCCGGGAGGCTGGCGGTCTGCTGGGGAGTCAGCGGGCCGAGGGGAATCTGGCGGGCCTTGGACTTCGCGAGTGCCAGCTCGGTGCGGGCAGAGAGGAGGTAATCGGCAAGCATCCGGGCGAGGTCGCCACGCTTGGCGTCCTTCATGATGGCGACCGTGTTTGGGATACAAATCGTCGCGCCGCCTTCGAGCACTACGGGCGTCGCTGCGACGGAAAATCCCGCGTCTTTCGCGTCGAAGAAGTCGTCCGTATCCGTCCAGCCCGCGCCCGCTGCGCCGTTTGCTACGAGGTCGCGGACGGCGGCGTTGCCGTTGGCGATTTGGACTCCGGCGGCGCGGATATCGGTGTGCCAGCGCTTCGTTTTCTCCGGCCCCCACATCGCCCAAAGTGCTGAGAATTGCGAGAGCGTGGTGCCGTAGAGCGGCTTTGCGATGGCGAAATGCGCGGCGCGTTCCGCAGTCGGTTCGGCGTGGTCGGTGCGCGAGGTGTTCACGATTTTCATCCGCATCCGCCCGCCGAAGCCAGCCCACATCCCCTCCTCGTCGCGCCACTGCGCGGGAGTGCGCTCCCAGCCTTTGCCTTTGTGCTCTTTCAGCAGGCCACGCTGGGCGAGGTCGAGCGTGCCGAGCAGTTCGTTGTTCCAAAATACGTCGCACTGCGGGCGGTCTTTTTCGCGGATGATGCGCTCGACGAGGCCGAGGGATTTCGTCGCCTCCGTGTCATACTTAATCTCGATGGGCACGCCTTCGCGCCTTTCAAACTCCCGCAGTATCTCCTCGGCAAACACGGAGTCGTGCGCGCAATAGATCGTGAGCTTGGTGTTCCCCTGCGTCTGCCAAAAGAGCACCAGCAACGCCGCTCCAAGGATGAGAAAGAGGAACGATTTAGTCTGCCGGAGATCGTGCATCGGTCAGCGGCAACGAGCCCCGGCAAGCGGTGTGGAGATAGTGAAAAGCATCAGCGCGGAGGTGCCAGCTTTGCCGCGTGGATGCAACGCTGGGGATAACATCCATCTTTCTCCTTTCTCGCCAATCTTCCCGCCGGCGCCGATGATTGCCGCGATGCCTGATCCGTCTGCCGATCTTTTTTCCATGTCCACTGGCTCCACGCCGGAGGTGAAGCCGCGCGTTTTTTCCGTAGGAGATGTCACTCGGGCGATTCGCTCCGTGGTCGAAGGTGCGTTCGTGGAAGTGTGGGTCGAGGGCGAAGTTTCTAACTACCGGCAGCAAACGAGCGGGCATCAGTATTTCACTCTTAAGGATTCGGACTCGCAGCTCGCGTGCGTGATGTTTGCGCGTCCGGGCGCGTGGAAAAAGAGCGCCGTGCAGATTCGCGATGGGATGCTCGTGCAGGCGCGCGGGCGCATCACCGTGTATGAGGCGCGCGGGCAGTATCAGCTCAATGTAACCACGATTCAGCAAGCGGGAGCCGGGCAGTTGCAGGCGCGATTCGAGGCACTCAAGCGCAAGCTCGCGGCGGAGGGGCTTTTCGACTCCGAGCAGAAGCGTGAGCTGCCCACTTTCCCCCGCACGCTCGGCATCGTCACTTCGCCCACGGGCGCAGCGCTGCGCGACATGCTGCAGATTCTTGAACGGCGCGCGCCGTGGCTACGCATCATCGTCAGCCCGTGCCGCGTGCAGGGCGACGGCGCGGCAAAGGAGATCATCGCGGCGCTGGAAGATTTGCAGAACCTCGGCGAGCCAGTGGACGTGATCGTCCTCGCACGCGGAGGTGGGAGCATGGAGGATTTGTGGGAGTTTAACGATGAGTCGCTCGCCCGCGCCATCGCTGCGTGCGAGATTCCCGTGGTGTCTGCGGTCGGGCACGAGATTGATTTTACCATCGCGGATTTTGTCGCCGATTTACGCGCCCCGACACCCAGTGCTGCGGCGGAGCTCGTGACGCCCGATACGACGGAATTGCTCCGGCAACTCGCCGAGACAGGCCACCGGATGCAGCGCGCGGTTTCTGGAGAACTGGACCGCGGTCACGCTGCGCTGGCGCTGCTCGCGGGGCACTCACTTTTCCGGGAACCCGCCACACGCATCGAGCAACTCGCGCAGAGCTTGGACCTCGCAGAGCAGACACTCGCGCGGGCTGTCAGCGACACTCTTGCCATCCACCTGGGCGACCTCGCGGCGATGGAATCCCAGCTCCTGCGCCACCGCCCAGACCAAGTGCTGGCGCTGCACGGGCAAGAACTGGCCACGATGAATGTGCAACTGCGCGAAAAAACGACTGCGGCGATCGCACTGCGAGTGGCAGAAATGGAGCGAGCGAGCGCAATGCTGCGGCTGCTCTCGCCAGAAGCGACGCTAAGGCGCGGCTACACGATCACGACCGATAGTAGCGGCGGCGTCCTCCGCAGCGCCGAGACGGCGAGGGCGGCGGGCAGAATGATCACGCGATTTGCCGACGGGAACGTGGAGTCCGCTCCGCCAAAACCGCGCGCCCCTCGCAAGAAGTAGCCGCATTTTCCTCTCGCCGTAGGCGTAGGGTTCGCTTCAAAACCGGGCTGTGCGCATTGCTTACCTTTTTAGCCGATACCCGGTTGTTTCGCAGACGTTCGTCGATACCGAAATGCTCGCGCTGGAACGCGCGGGAGTGGAGATCGAGATATTCAGCATTTACCCGCCGCATACTTCTTTCCGGCATGGGCACTATAGCCGCCTGAAGGCACCGGTGCATTACGCGCCACCGCAGAGCATCCTGAAGCTCGGCGAGCAAGAGGCCAAGCGCACGGGCCGTTGGCCGGCGGACCTCGTGGCCAGCCACGAGCGCAAGTATGGGCCGGACTACAAGTCCAACGTGCGTGCGCGGAATGCGCTGTATTTTGCCGACCTGTTCAAAGCGCGCGGCTTCACGCATTTCCACGTCCACTTTGCCAATCGCGCCGCGCACACGGCGGTGTTCCTAAAGGCGATGAGCGGGCTGCCGTTTAGCATGTCCACACATGGGCAGGACTACATGGTGGATTTGGGGAACAATGAATTGCTGGCGGAGATTTGCCGAGAAGCGGAGTTCGTGGCGAACGAAACGGCGTGGAGCACGGCAGAACTGGGGCGGCTGTGCCCATCGGCGGAGGATAAGATGTTCCGCGTCTTTAATGGGATGGATTTGGCGAATTTCTCCAAGGTGAGCCCCGGCGCGACGAACGCGGTGCCGCGCATTGTGAGCATCGGGCGGCTCATCGAGTTTAAGGGGTTCCATCACCTCATCACGGCTGCGGGGTTGCTGCGGGAGCGCGGGCTGGAGTTTCAATGCGACATCATCGGCGAAGGGCCGTGGCGCACGCAGCTAGAGGGTGCAATCTCCGACGCGAAACTGGGCGATTGCGTGCGACTGACCGGCGCTCTGCCCCAGGAAGAAGTCTTCGCGGCGCTGCGGGGATGCGACATTTTCACCCTGCCGTGCATCGTGGATGAGGTGGGCGCAAGCGACGTTTTCCCCACGGTAATCTTGGAGGCGATGGCCAGCGCGCGCCCTGTCGTCTCCACGGAAATCGCGGGCGTCCCCGAGCAGATCGTTCACGGCGAGACGGGCTACATTTGCGGCCCCGGCGACACGGAGGAGCTTGCGGGCTCGCTGGAGGCACTGCTGAGGTCGCGGGAGTTGCGCGAGCAGTTTGGCGCAGCAGGGCAGCGGCGCTTACAAGCGGAGTTTAATGTGGACCTTACGGTGAAGGAACTGTCTGCGCGCTTTGAGGAAACCGTGAAGCCCGACACGAAGCCCTCCCGTCGCCTCGCGGACCTCGCGGTGCTGCTCCACGAGTGGCCGACTTCCGAGCGTCACGAGGCCGAGTTGAACCAGCTCTCTGAGGCATTTCCTGCGTTCCGAGCGTATGTCGTGCATAGGGGAGGAACTCCGCCGAGTGATTGGCGGACGACTTTGCCGCACTGCGACTTTTTGCCCGATTCGATGGTCGTCGAAGGCGAATGGCAGATGCAAAAAGACCTCCGCCACCGCATCGAAACGTGGCGCAGCGATCTCGGCGGGAAGCTTTCCACCGAGGACTATCTCCGCCACGCCCGCTACGCGCTTTTGCTTCGGACGTGGATAACGCGCGATGGGGTCAATCACATCCACGCGGCAAGTTCCCGCGAGGCGCTAACGGCGTGGATTCTCCGGCGGCTGACGGGGGTGACCGTGAGCGCGACGATCGAGGAAAAAAGCGCTATCCCGGCAGCCGTCCTCTGCGAGATGGCTCCCGATTTCACCGGCTTCCGAATCGCAGGCAAGCGCAGCGATGATCCCTTTGCTGAAGCAGGCCCGGCACGTCCCTACACCGTCGCGCAGAAGTCGGGGCGAAATTTCGAGCTAGAGTGGATGGATATGCTGCACCGGTGGGCTCTAAAGCCGAGCGCCTGAACCGCTCAGGACAAAAAAAGTGCGGCTCCCCGCTGACGAAAGTCAACAGAGAGCCGCTGTTCCCCCCAGAACGTGTTGTGCTCATTTTGCAACGAACTCTGGGACGTTTATAGCCGCCATCGAAAATCTGGCAACAAGTATTCTGAGTTTTTCTTTCAACCGCCGGGAATCATCCACGGCCACACGCGGGCTTGCAGCCACACGAGCACGCCTACGAGCGACGCCAACGCGATACTATGCCAAAAGACCGCGCGCAGGATGGTCCCAGCGTCCGGCGCATCGGGCGCGCTGCCGATAGCGGTCTGTGCGACGACGATACTCTGGGCATCGATCATTTTCCCCATGACGCCGCCGGAGCTGTTCGCCGCGCAGGTCAAAATGGGCGAGATGCCTGTCTGCTCTGCGGTGATTTTTTGCAGGTTGCCGAAGAGCACATTCGACGACGTATCGCTGCCGGTCAGCGCGACGCCGAGCCAGCCGAGCAGTGGGGAAAAGAACGGGAACCACGAGCCCGTCGCGGCGAAGGCGAGGCCCATCGTCGTATCGGTGCCGGAGTAGCGCGTGGTGAAGCCGAGCGCCATCATCAGCGCGATGGTGAGCAACGAGAGGCGCACGCGCAGGAGCGTCTGCCCATAGATACGCAGCGTGTCGCGCAGCTTCATGCCCAGCAGCGCGGCGGAGAGGAAGCCCGCGAGGAGCAACGCGGTGCCGGTGGCGGAGAGGTAGTTGAAAGTGAACGCCGCTTTTTCCAGCTCGGGCTTCGGTGCGACGGGCGGGACTTTCAGCACATTTCCAGCGAGCGAGGGCACGGGGAAAATGGGCGCTTGCCATGTGCTCACGGCCTTCACGGAGGGCGCGTAGCCGTTCAGTAGCGTCTTGGCGAAAGGTGTCGTCCATAGCCCGACGACGAGCGAGAGCACGAGCCACGGGAGCCACGGACGCGCGGAATGTGACTGGTGATTGGTGGGTTGCGACTTGTGGCCCCAAAAGCGCAGCAGCAGCACCAGCGACAGCATCGAGATGATCCCGGCGACGATGTCCACCAGCCACGGGCCGTGGTAATTACTCACGGCAAACTGTGCCACGGCGAACGATGCGCCGCAGACGAAACAAGCGGGCCAGACTTCCACCATCCCGCGCCAGCCGGCTTGTGCGGCGACGAGCCAAAACGGGACGATGAGCGAGAAGAACGGAAGCTGCCGTCCGCACATCGCGCTGAGCTGCATCACGTCCAGCCCCGTCACGCTCGCCAGCGTGGTGATCGGGATACCCACGCTCCCAAACGCCACCGGCGCAGTGTTGCCGATGAGCGCCAGCTTCGCGGCCTCCAGGGGCTTAAACCCAAGCCCGATGAGCATCGCCCCGCTAATCGCCACCGGCGCACCAAACCCCGCGCATCCCTCGATGAACGCCCCAAAACAAAACGCGATGAGCAGCGCCTGAATCCGCCGGTCGCCCGCCAGCGCCGCGATTTGATCCTTGAGCTGATCAAACGTCCCCGACGCCACCGAGAGCTGATAAATGAACACCGCATTCAGCACGATCCACCCAATCGGGAACAACCCAAACGCCGCCCCATACCCCGCCGCTGCCAAGCCAAGCTGCGCGGGCATTTTGAACACAAACACCGCCACCGCGAGCGCCGACGCCAGCCCGCACAGCGCGGCGTAATGCGCGCGGACATGCCAGAACGCCAGCAGCGCCAGCAGCAAAACAACAGGAATCGCCGCGACCAGCGTAGAGCCAGCGAGCGAGTGGAGCGGATCGTAGTTCTGGGACCAAGGCATCGTTACAAAGAGCTAGAGTTGCGAACTACATTCATCCCCGTGGAGTGCCCGCTTTTCCCCTCGCGGTAAAACGGAATCTTTCCCCAGCGTGAAGGAACGGCTCTTTACGACTTGGGCTTGGCTGGCGCTGGTGCTGCCGAATAGCTCGAAGGTGTAAATAGGGCGACGGGCCCGCCAAAAAGGATACCGCCGATTTGGTAGCAGGCACCGAAAGGATACAAACCCGTCCACTTGTCTTTGGTCACAGCTGCCAGCGGATACGTGATTGGGATCAGCGCGATGGAAGCGGGAATGCCGACCAAGATGCCCACAAACCCACCGCCAAACTGGGCCGCACCGCGAACGGCAGGGCTGGGATGACGACCGAACACCGTGTCTGTGTTCGTATCGGCGGGCTGTGCTGCGTTCGCCTTGCGCGCGGGCGTGGCGCTCGGCTTTGAACCGCACGCGCCAAACGTGATGCACGCTGCTGCGGAAAGGAATCTGAGTGCGGTTTTCATGGTGAGTGTGCGAGAGCCGATGGGAGCGCTTCTTTGTTCACTCAGCGGATTGTGCGGCATTGCGGCTATTCGGCGAAGGCTATTAAGCACTTACATCACAACGGGGAGGCGTTCGGTTCGTTGTCGAAAAGCTCGAATCGTGGAACACCGTGTTGTGATGCGAGGCGCGTTACCTCGTCGCGACCCTCGATCACAATTACACGCGCCTCTTGAGCTTCACGGCGTTGCTCGCCGGTGAGCTTGCCGGTGGTGGCGAAAACCGCAGCGTCGAGGCGTCGTGCGAAGCAACCGGCAAGGAACTTAAGCCATTCGCGTTCAGTTGGTGCGTTGTTCGGGCTGTGGAACTTGACCTGCACGCCGATGCTGCTCGGTTCGCCACGAGCATCGCCGAGGCGGTTACCAACGAAATCCACCCCGCGTTCGCGGCGCTTGTCACGGCCTTGATGATACCATGCATAATTGGGATACGCCGCCCGCAATACTCGGATGAAATAATGCTCGAACGCATCGCCGCGCGCCGCCTCTGATGGCGAGCTCTGCTCCGCTCCAGTATCAACATTGATTGTGGTCTCGGCGGGTTCGGCACTGGCGGCAAGGAACTCCCGGCCCTGGGAAGTGAGGTGCCATCCGGGCGATTCCTTATCGTGCGGATGAAGATAGCCCGCCTCGACTGCAACCTTGTTGACGAAGAAGCGTAGGCTCGCTTTGCCTTGTTCCGAGAGAGTGAATCCCTCGGGATTGAGGGCCGCCTCGAACGCGGTGTAAATATCGCTCATCGGGGCAACACCGCCCCGCTCTGCAATCGCACCCAGTGCAATACGGACTTGGTCATCGCCGGTTAGTCCGGCGTCGGTACCTTTGACTGGTTGTAGCGCGGTCATCAACGAGATGGAGAGACGCGTCGAACGCCCAACTTCCCACTACACGCCTCCTCAGCAGGGGGCCTCAGCTCGAAGGTTGAACTTTCCGGCGTCCACATAATGCACTGCCCCGCTACTCCAGGCGCTTGAGTGTCGGCAGCCGGTATTGCTGCTGCACTTGCTGCTCTACGGCGGTGACTTGGGCGGCGTCGAGGTAGATGGTTTT
>CAMDQC010000057.1 GCA_945905735.1 Prosthecobacter debontii
CGATGTTGGCGATGAGCGGGGCACCACCGCTTCCCGTGCCACCGCCGAGACCTACGCACAGGAAGACGAGCCCTGCCCCTTCGAATGATTCGCTGAGGACGGATGCCGATTCTTCTGTCGCAGCATATCCGGCATCCGGATCGCCGCCCGCGCCGGTGCCGCTCGCCCCAAGTTGGATGCGTTCTTCGGCGTTGGATTCCGCAAGCAATTGGGCGTCCGTATTCATGGCGACGAAACTCACTCCGTCGAGATGCTCGCCGATGAGACGTTCCATGACTCGCGATCCAGCGCCGCCAAGGCCGACGACGCGGATATTCGGGGTGCGCTGTTTTTTGCTTCGTGGAAATTCGATCATGTTAAAAAAACGCTGCTACTTTCGGCCCGAAACGATCCAGTCGAAGAGGCTTCCGAAGAAGCCCTTGTGCTCTAGCTCAATGGTCGCTTGCGCGTATTTCACGAGCCCGATAGCGGTGGAGTATCTCGGGTTTTCAAACGCGGAGATATTGCCCGTCATGTTCTGCGCGCGGGTCAACTGCACTGGGATGTCTGGGAAAACTTCCTCTGCGAGGTGCTTCACCCCGCGCATCAAAGACCCCCCTCCGGTGAGCACGATTCCGCCGCCGAGCATATTGAGCGCATTGCCCTTCATGAGCCGCTCTTTCAATAGTTCCAGAGTCTCGCGGACCCGCAGACGAATGATGGTATTCAATGTTTCCCGTTCGATTTTCTTGCCCGCAAATCCATGTTCATCGCGAAGAGAGATCACGTCGCCTGGCTCGCTGTTGCCGATGGTCGCGCAGCCGTGCTCGATTTTGAGTTTCTCTGCTTTGGCCATCGGGATGCGTAGTCCCAGTGAAAGATCGTTGGTGACATGATCCCCGCCGAGTCCAAGCACGCCGCTATATCTCACCGCACCATTGATATAAGCCATATACCCCGTCGTTCCTCCGCCCATGTCGATAGCCAGAGCTCCCGCGAGCTTTTGTTGATGGTCGAGCACGACCTGAGCGGACGCGAACGGATTAAACACGAAGTCCTCCACTTCGAGCTTAAGCTCTTTCACGCAACGAGTCGTATTTTTGATCCGACTCGTGATGCCGTGGATAATGTGGCAATCAGCCTCGAGCTTGCGCCCAAACATCCCGACGGGGTTCAACACGCCATCCTGCGAGTCGATGTAGTAGTGCTGCAGAATGGTGTGAAGGAGCGTGTTATGAACGGACACCGGAATGTCGCGGGCATTATTTTGTACCGCTTCGATATCCTCGTTAGAAATCTCATCACGCTCCTCCGGCAACATGTAGGAGCCGCGACTGTTCACGCTCTCCATGTGGGAACCCGTAACGCCGAGATAGACGTTCTTGATATTCACATCGCTCTTTTCCTGCGCTTCGACGATCGCCTCGCGGATGCACTTTCCGCAGATGTCGAAATCGACAATCTCTCCCTTGCGCACCCCTCGCGAGGCTGCTTCCCCGACGCCGATGATTTTGATGGAGCTATCTTTCTGTAACTCCCCGACGACGACACAGACTTTCGATGTGCCGATGTCCAGCCCCACGACTATTTCTTCTCGTGCCATTATGCGCGGAGGAGAAAGGGTTTGTAGAGTCCGTTGTCAGGATTGGTTTTCTTCGGCTCCTTTTTGGGTAACGGCTTCGTCTCAGGTTTCTTCACTTGCTTCACCTTCAAGTCCTTTGTCGGCGGCTTGGCTGTATCGATGGGCTTCGGTGGAAAATCAGACTCCTCCGGCGGAAGCGGCGGCACCCATGTGATGGGGATATTTCGCGTGAGCATCACGTTCACCGTCGCAATTTGCTGAGACAGGTCGAGTTCCGCCTTTCGCGCCGCTTCGAGTCGCACAAGTTGGCTATCGATGTCTTCTAATCCAAACGTAATTTGAGTCCCATTTTGATCCTTCACGATCACGCAGTATCCCTTGGTAATATCGAGACTGCGGGCCTGAAAATGCGGCTTTGCCGTGTTTTTCTGGATAAGCTCAAGCGCGGCATTGAGCTCCGCAGTTTGGATGGGCTTGCCCGGTTCGAGGTTCTCCGTCACGACGCCGATGATGACGGGCAGCGTCTGATACTCGTGAAGCACTTGCTTGGGGCGGAACCATGCACCGGCTTCGTCCACGAGGTAGCTCTTCGATGTGGTGAGATGATTTTCGCTCACTCTCGCCGTGATCCACGCGACAGGCTTCCGTTCGGTGACGTCGATTTCCATTCGGTTCGGCAAGTAGCGGAGCACCTTCACATCGTCCTCGCCCGAGCCGATTTGCGGCAGCTTCCGCAGCGCAGCTTTAATCTCGGGGAGGCTGTAAGCGAGAATATTCTGCCCCAGCTTTACACCTGCTGCTGCGATAATCTGGTCGCGAGTCAGCGAAGAGCCGTGGTTTGTCACGGTGATGTCTTTCAGCGCGTAATCCGGATTGCGCCAAAACAGCGAATTCCATCCACGGGTTGCGCCGAAATACAGACCGCACAATAAGGCCGCGATGAAGCTCGTGCGTAGAAAAAGACCGCACCATTTGGAGAGCAAAGCCCATCGCTCTCGGCCTCCCCGGGCGTTCACCTCAGAGAAGAATTGTCTCTTCCGCTGACGGGCTGCTGTCATTCGTGTGTTGCGTGTGCTACGGCGGCTCATGGTCTGTTTTCTAGAATCTGGCTAACGAAAGTTCTGCGATGCGGCGGCAAAGCTCGGGATAAGTGATGCCCACAGCCGCTGCGGCCTCGGGCAAAAGCGAAGACGGCGTCATTCCTGGAATGGTATTCACCTCCAAAACGAACGGCTCGCCTGCATCCGCGAGTAGAATATCAACTCGGCTATAGACTTCAAGATCGAGCGCACGATGCGCAGCAATTCCTATCGCCTGCACACGCGCTGTGACCTCGGGCGATAGCTGCGCGGGGCAGTAATGGTCGGCTCCGGCGGCGTTGGGGTTCAGCCAAGTATATTTGTTCTCGAAGTTGTAAAAATCTTTCTTCGCCACGATCTCGATGACCGGCAGCGCCAAGTCGCCGACGACTCCGACCGTAAGTTCGCGCCCGGCGATGTATTGCTCCACCAGCAGCTCGCGCCCGAATTTCCAAGCATCCGCGAGCGATTGCTCCAGCTCGCTGGCGTCCTTCACGATGAAAATGCCCACGCTGCTGCCTTCTTTCGGCGCCTTCAAAACAAAGGGCAGCGCCAGCGTCGGGCGCGCTCCGTCGTGGATAATCTCAAACTTCGCCGTCGGCACGCCGCGCTCGATGAGCCGCTGCTTCGTCGCGATCTTATCAATAGCCAACTCGCTCCCCGCCACGCCTTCGCCGGTGTAGGCCACTTTGCGACGTTCCAACTCGCGCTGGATTTGACCGTCTTCGCCAAACGTCCCGTGGACCACGTTGAACGCTAGCTCCGTATCCACCGGCAGGACGAAGCTCGCATCCGTCACATCCACCGCCGTAACGAGTGCGCCGAGCGACCGCAAAGCGCCGATGACGCCCTCGCCCGATTTCAGCGAGACTTGGCGTTCGGACCCCGGCCCGCCCATGAGGACGGCGACTTTGCGGTTGGTGAGTTCAAGTGTCATTGATGAGTTTTCCATACATCGACTATACGTGCGTAAGTCGGAAATCTTTCAGCCATGAACGCATTTTTCTTCGCCGATGATTTGCACTTCGGTGTGGAGTTCCAGCCCACGCTCGGCCTTGGCCTTGGCTTTGATGATGGCAATAAGTTCCAGCACATCGGCAGCCGTCGCACCGTTGTCGTTCACGATAAAATTGCCATGCACTTCCGAGACTTTCGCGCCGCCGACTCGCGAGCCTTTGAGCCCCAACTCATCAATAAGTTTTCCCGCCGGCGTGGGGCCGGGGTTTTTGAAAATACACCCCGCGCTCGACTCGCGCGGCTGCGAGGTCCGGCGCTTCTGCTGGCTCGCCTCCAGCTTGCGAGCGATCTCTTCTGGCTCGCCCGGCGTCCCGCGAAAAATCGCGCTCACCGCGTAGTTCATCTTCAACGTCCCGACCTCGCGATACTGCACATCCATCTCCGCCGGGGTGCGCGTGTGAAACTCGCCGTTCGCATCCACAAAACGCACGCTCACGACCTGCCGAAATGTCTCGCCGCCCATCGCGCCCGCATTCATCCGCAGCGCCCCGCCGACATTGCCGGGGATACCCTCGAACCACTCGAAGCCGCCGATCTGCGCATCGCGCGCCGCAATCGCCAACTCGCGCTGCTTCACGCCGACGCCCGCCGTGATGAGCCCTTCGTGGACCTCCAGCCGCCTAAACTCCCCGCGCGCAAGATACGCCACGACGCCACGGATCCCGCCATCGCGGATAAGCAAGTTCGAGCCACGGCCCATCACGAAAAGCGGGAGTTTCTTCTCGGTGCAAAACCGCACCATCCGTGCGAAGCCTTCCTCAGTTTCCGGCTCCACCCAGAACTGCGCAGGCCCGCCGATGCGCATCGTCGTGTGCTTTGCCAGCGGCTCGTAGAGCTTGATCACTCCAGCGCCCATTACGCTGTGCAGATCATCCAGCACCGCCACATCTTTCGCCAGCGTAGCGCCTTGCTCGTGGATATTCCCCGCACCCAGCGAGATAACCAAATCGCCCGGCTCCAAGATGCGCCCGATGTCGTAAGTAATCTGCTCGCGACGCGGCTGAAAGGCGCAGTGCTCCTGCCCCGTCTGCTGCGCAATCGCATCGACAATCGTCTGCCCGCTCACGCCCGGAATCGACTGCTCGCTGGCCGCATAAACATCCGCCACTACGAGCACATCCGCATCTTCAAACGCACGGCCAAAATCTTCTTTCAGCGCCTGCGTGCGCGTGTAGCGATGCGGCTGAAACATCGCGACGATGCGCTTCCGCCCCGTCTGCCGGGCGCTCGCCAGCGTCGCGCGGATCTCGGTCGGGTGATGCCCGTAGTCGTCCACGCACATGAACCGCTCGCTGCGGTACGTGATCTCAAACCGCCGCTTCGCCCCCCGAAACGACTCCAGAGCTTCCGCGATTTTTGGAAACGGAACGCCGAGTTCCGTCGCCAACGCGATCACCGCCGTCGCGTTGCTGATGTTGTGCCGCCCTGGCACGTTCAGCGTGATAGCACCGAGCGGCTCGCCCGCGCGAGTGACGACGAAGTGCGATTGGAAGTCCTTTGTGTGGACCGCCTCGAACCGATAATTCGCTGCGCGCGACTCCCCGAATGCGATCGTCCGGTGGTGTTTGGTGGTGACTAGACGAGTCGCATTCGGGTCGTCGGCGCAGTAGAAGACTTTTCCCTTGGTGTTTGCGAGAAGCCGCTCAAACGCTGCCTCAATCGCCGCAAGGTCTTTGTAAAAATCAAGATGTTCCTCCTCGATATTGAGGATGATCGCGTGCTCGGGATGGTAGCCGACAATCGTGCCGTCGCTCTCATCCGCCTCCGCCACAAAATACTCGCCCGCCGGGTCCCAATGCGCGTTCACGCCAAGAATGGGAATCTCCGCGCCGACATAATGCGACGGCTTCACCCCACCGACTCGCAAGACGTGAGCCGCCATCGAACTCGTCGTCGTCTTTCCGTGCATCCCCGCGATGACGATGCCTTTTTTCTGCTGCATGATCGCCGCGAGCGCATCCGCCCGCCGCACCATCGGGATGCCGAGTTGCACCGCTGCGTCAAAATCCGCGTGACCCGGTTTGATCGCAGAAGAGTAAATCACCAGCTCTGCCTCGCCGACTTTCGCCGGGTTCGCTGGCGAGGAGAAATCCAACCCAAGCGTCTGCAACCGCGCCGTCTCGATTGTCGTCGCCTTGTCGCTCCCACTCACGCGATGTCCCAGCGAAATGCACAGCCCTGCGATCCCGCTCATGCCCGAGCCCGCTACCCCGACGAGGTGGATTCGGCGCGATCCTGACGTGAGAAACTGTGCGAGTTGTGAGCCGTCCATCGTCATGCGCAGTGTTTCAAAATGGTATCCGCCACGACCTCCGCAGCGTTCGTCGACGCGAGAGCGTGAGCCTTCCGCGACATCTCATCGAGCCGCGTCGGTGAGTCGAGAATACCTGTGATTGCCTGTCTTAGCTCCGTCGCGGAGGCATCGCCTTCGCGCATCAGCACTCCCGCGCCCGCCTTGTGGAAAATCAGCGCATTCGCCGTTTGGTGATCGTCTGCGGCAAACGGATAGGGGATTAGGATCGAAGCGAGGCTGAAGTGCGAAAGCTCCGTGAGACTCGCCGCCCCGCTCCGCGCAATCGCAATGTCCGCCGCACCGTAGGCCTCCTGCATCGCGTGATGAAACGCCGCGACATGCGCCTGCACGCCCGCTTTCGCGTAAGCCTCGCGCGTGGAAACCTCATCGCTTTTTCCAGTCAGATGGATCACTTGCAGCCGCTCCGCCAGCGCAGGCATCGCATCCACGACGCGCTTGTTAATCCCGCTTGCACCTTGGCTCCCGCCCATCACGAGCAGCGTCGTCTTTTCTCGCGAGAGCCCAAACGCTGCACGCGCATCGCTCTTGTTCACCGGCTGGTTCAGCGCGCTGCGAATCGGCGTCCCTACGACCTCGCACGCTGCCTTCGGGAAATGTGAGCGACATTCCTCGAAGCCGAGCAATACCCGAGTGACGTAGCGCGCGTTCAGCTTATTTGCGCGTCCGGGAATCGCGTTCGACTCGTGGACAAACGTCGGCACTTTCCGCTTCCTCCCGACCAAAATCGGCGCAAAGCAAGTGAAGCCACCCATGCCCAAAACCGCGCTCGGATTCCAATCCGCATAGAGCGCCGCGCAGCGTTTTTTGGCCGCGCGAAGTTTCATCCAAAACCGCAACAGCGCGAGCGGCGACTTCGACTGCAAGCCCTCTCCCACGACTTTCTCGATCCGGAAATTCACACAGCCTTTCGTCGCCACGGCATCAATTTCCTTTTCCGAAATCAAAAGCATCACTTTGTGCCCACGCGCAACGAGCACCTCTCCCACGGCAATCCCCGGAAATAGATGCCCGCCAGTCCCGCCAGCAGCGATGACGAAATTCAATGCACGATTTATGGACACAGCTATGGTTTTACGCCTCGCCTTCGCGCGGCGAGAGCGGGCTGTTTGTCGTCGGAATACGTGGCACGGGATTCTCGAATGGCTGACCGAGAAGTCGAGGCGTGTGGATAGGCCACCAGCGCACTGTCGGGTGTACTGTGGACTCCTTGGCTTCCGGGTCTTTTTTCAGAAGTCCGGCGGTTTGTGCGGGCTTTTTCATGGGCTGTGTTTGGTTTTTTGGCTGCTTGAAAAGGTCATATCCTCGGCGTAGGCCGCGTCAGGATTTTGGCGGTCAGTTGCACCCCGTCTGGGTCGTGCTCTTCGCCGTAGCCACGGCGATAGATACTGATGAGCAGGCCGATACCGCCGAGGCAAAACGCGAGGTTCGAGCCGCCGTAGCTGATAAACGGCAGCGGCAGTCCTTTGTTCGGCAGTAGCATCGTCGTCACGCCCATGTTGAGTGCGGCTTGCAGTGCGAGAAGCGTGACGATGCCAAAGCCGAGAAGCTTTCCAAAGTGGTCCCGCGATTTCATTGCGACCACGGCTCCCGTGAGAAGGAGAGTCAGAAACGAAACCACGATGACGAGGGTCCACCAAAGCCCGAGTTCCTCCCCGACCATCGGGAAGATGAAGTCCGTATGTGCATAGGGAAGGTAGAAAAATTTTTGCATTCCTCCGCCCAAGCCACGTCCATCCATAGACCCAGATGCAAATGCCACCAAGCCCTGCAACTGCTGATATGCATCCTTTGGATATTTGTCAGGATCGAGGAACGCAAGAAAGCGGCCGGTTCTTTCGTCCATTAACTTAACTGCCAACGCCAGCGCACTAAATCCACCGACACACAGAAGGCCGAGATGCCAGATACAAGCACCTGCGACGTACATCATCACGAGTGCGGTTCCGCCGACCAGGCACGACGAGCCCAAGTCCACCTCGGGGACGATCAGCGCGACGAGTCCCATGACGATACCCAGGGGAAACAGGAACCCTTGTTTAAACTCCTTCGCACGCGGCACTTTCAGGTTTTTTGTCAGCATCTCTTTTCGCGAATACCACCACGCAACCATGATGATTGCGGCTATCTTTGCGACTTCGGATGGTTGCGCCGTTTGCGTTCCAATTCCAATCCAGCGCCGCGCTCCGTTGATTTTCCTACCGACGACCGGCATGAAACACAGAATCAAAAGGAACGCCGCTATTCCGTAAATCCACCAGCGGTATTTCTCGATTTTTCGGTAGTCAATTGCCGCCGCGATTCCTGCCATCACTGTCCCAACACCCAGCCAGAATAGCTGCCGCTTTAGAAAGTACGCCGGGTCGCCTTTTGCCTCCTGCGCATACGCTCCGGTGCTCGTCAGCATGAGGACTCCGATGGATACCAACATCACGACAGACACCACTAATGTGAAGATGCAAAACATCACATAGTTGCGGCGGATATATTCCCGCAGACGTTGGTAGAAGAGCCTCATCGGTTACTTCTTCAGTTGGACTTTTACCACCTGACCGGGCTTGAGTGTCTTCGCATCCACGCTTCTGTTCAACTTCGTGAATTCTTCGTAGCTCATGCCATTGTCGCGCGCGATTTTCATCGGACTGTCGCCCTTCTTAACGATGTATGTTGCCGTTTTGACGGTTGGAGCAGTCGGCGTAGTTGGCTTGGGAGGGCTGTTTTTTACAGTTTCGTTTTGGCGCTCTGGCATCACTGGGAGCGGCGGCAACGAATTCTTGTCCGGTATGCTCAACGTTTGCCCAATAGAAAGCGGGTCGGTCGGACGGCTTCCGTTCACGCGAGTTAGCTCGGCTACCGTAGTGCCGTAAGCCATCGCGAGCTTGGTGTATGTGTCTCCCTGCTTCACAATATGAATTTGCGCCGAAATGCTCGGTGGCGTTTTCGGAGGTTGATTATCCACGACGGGCACATTGACCTGCGGGACATCGGGTACAACCTGTGGGGCTTTGGATCCTCCAAGCCCGGCGGTGGCGGCGTGGCCCGCAGCCGACTTTTTGTCCTTCGCTGGAGCAACAGCAGACGATGCCTCGTTGTTCTTACGGTTATCTTTGATTTTGGTAAACGCGACGATCCCGACGACTGCGACGATGTGGAGGATCAGGACGATAACGAAAGCTCCCGAAAGCTTCGTATCATCGGTTTCCTCGTCGTAGGTGGATGCAGCTGCGTTGCGTACTGCGGTGGCGTTCATTTTCTTCGGTTTCGCGAAGATTTTCCGGAACTTGCGGAGCGGATTTTTCATGGCTGGACTGGCGTTGTTGTTGGTTGGAGTTGTTGGACTATCTGACGAAATTGGTTTCCTCGATCGGCGTAGTTTTTGAACATGTCGAACGAGGATGTTCCGGGGCTAAAAAGGACGATGTCGCCGCTGTGAGCCTGCGACTGTGCGGTGGAAATGGCCCGCTCCAGCGAGCGCCCGACGTTGATGCAGCGGACTTTTGGAGCCCACAACCGCTCGATGCGTCCGGCCATTTCGCCGATCAGAATCGCACATCGGCACTTATCTGCGACGACTTGAGCGATGCTGTCGAACTCGAAGCCTTTGTCTTTACCTCCGGCGATTAAAACGACGGGCCGACTCTCGCCAGCGAGAGCTTTTTCTAGCGAATCGAGGTTCGTTGCTTTTGAATCGTTCACATAATCGACACCATCCACGACGCGGATGAGTTCGCAGCGGTGCGGTAGTGCGCGATAGGCGCAGAGCGGGGCGACGAGTTTCGTGATGTCGAGCCCGAGCGCGACGCCGACGCCTAGCGAAGCCATCAGATTTTCGGCGTTGTGCGAGCCGCGCAGTTGCGTGTCGGCCATTGCCAGCACTGCGCTGCCACGGAAAAGAATAACGCCATCGCGAAGCTCAAAATCTCCGCCCGACTCGTAGGCACTGAATGTGATGCGCTTCGCTTTCAGCGCGGGGAGTTTGTCGCGGAGATTGACCACGGCGAAGTCTTCGGCGGTCTGGTTTTCAAAGATGCGGAGCTTCGCGGCGAAGTAGCTCTCCATGTCGGGATAACGATCGAGGTGATCCGAAGCAAAGCCCAGCCACACAGCGACGCGCGGGCGGAACTGACGAATCTCTTCGAGCTGAAAGCTGCTGAGTTCCACCGTCATCACGTCGAGTAAGCGTCCCTCAATCGCCTTAGCGGAGAACGCAGGCGAGATGTTGCCGCACGCGACGGTTTTGACACCGACGGCGTTGAGCATTTGTTCGACAAGTTGCGTCGTCGTCGTCTTCCCGTTGGTGCCGGTAATTCCGACCACAGGCTTCCCACAGACACGGTCCGCGAGTTCGAGTTCACCGATGAGTTCGATGTTCTTCGCGCGGAAATTTTCTACGAGCGGCACGACGGGATCAATGCCGGGGCTGAGGATTCCCAAGTCGTAGATGGTCGCGTCAGTTTCCGCCGATGGGCCGGATAGGAAGGCGATTCCAAGCGCGGCGAGGCGTTCGATTTTTGGCGCGAGCATCTCAGCGATTCCGCTGTCGAGGACCGTCACACGGGCGTCGAGGGCGCGCAGGAGCTTCGCGGCGCTTTCACCGCTTTCACCTGCGCCGAGAACGGCGATATGGAGTCCTGCGTAGTTCATCGAAGTTTTAGCGTTGCGAGGCCGAGGAGCGCGCAGACGAAGCTGACGATCCAAAAGCGTGTGACGACGGCGGTTTCCTTCCAGCCGCTCAGCTCAAAATGATGGTGAAGCGGTGCCATTTTGAAAATGCGGCGGCCTTCACCAAACTTGCGCCGCGAGTATTTGAAATAGAATCGCTGGATGAGCACTGAGGTCGCTTCGACGACGAAGACGAAACCGATGATCATCAGCAAGAGCTCCTGTTTTACACAAATCGCGACGACGCCAATCGCGCCGCCAATCGCCAGCGAACCGGTATCGCCCATGAACATTTTTGCCGGATGCGCGTTCCACCATAGGAAGCCCAGCGAGGCTCCGGCGAGCGCCATACAGAAAACGGCGAGCTCGCCCGCTTGCGGGTAGAACGGCACTTGAAGGTAGCCTGCATAGTTAAAGTTGCCCGCGATGTAGGCGAGCACGGCATAGGCAAATGTAACCGTGAGTGTGCAGCCGCTCGCGAGGCCGTCGAGGCCGTCGGTGAGGTTCACGGCGTTCGACGTTCCCATGATGATTCCCGAGATGAACAGGAACGTGATAACGACGCCCATGTTCGCGACGATCATCTTTTTATAGAACGGCACGTAGAGCGCCTGAGCTTGGATCTGGAGCTGCGGGTCGCTGAGAAAAAACCACGTCACTCCAATCGCGATGAAGAGCTGGACGATGAGCTTTGTGCGCTCGCGAACTCCGGCAGAGTTCCTCTTGGAAACCTTCAGGTAATCGTCGGCGAAGCCCAGCCCGCCAGCCGCGAGCATGGATGCCAGGACGAGCCACACGAATGTGTTGTCGGACTTTGCCCACAGCACGGTGGAGATCACCGTGGAGCCGAGCAGGAGGATGCCGCCCATCGTCGGAGTACCGGCTTTTTTTCCATGGAGATCGGCGAGCTTGTTCACCTCGTCGGCGGTGCGGATGGGCTGGCCAAACTTGAGCGAAAGCAGCTTGCGAATCGTGTAGTTGCCAAAGAGCAGCGACAGGATGAAGGCCGTGAGCGCGGCGAATACGCAGCGGAACGTGATATATTGGAACACGTTGAACGCTTTGAAAAAATCGCTCGTCGCGCCTTCGCTCAGCCTTTCGAGGTAGTAGAGCATTAGAGTGTGCCTCCTTTTTCTAGCTCGGAAATGACGCGCTCCATCTGCGCAGAGCGGCTGCCTTTTACTAAAACTACATCGCCTGATTTTGCGAACGAGCGCAGTGCGGCGGCGGCGGCGGCGGTGTCGGCGACGGTGATAATCTCGCCCACGCCTTGCGCGGAATCTGCAATCCATCGGGCTTCGTCGCCGACGGTGATTACGCACGCCAGCCCGAGCGCGCCAGCGGCGACGCCGACGCGGCGGTGGCCGGGTTCGCTCTCGCTGCCAAGCTCGCCCATGCGCCCGAGGACGGCGATGCGGCGGCCTTCTCCGGGGAGTTGTGCGAGCGTCGCGAGGCCCGCGATCATACTGTCAGGATTGGAATTATACGTGTCATCGAGGACGGTGAGTCCCGCGATTTGTTTTTGCTGGAGGCGGCCTTTGCTCAGGCCGGGTTCACGCAAGCCTGCGACGCATTCGTCGAGGCTCACGCCAAATTCGAGCCCGGCGGCACAGGCGAGGAGTGCATTCCTCACCATGTGTTCGCCGGGCACCGGGAGCTCCGCGTCCAAGCACCGCCCAGTGGCATGGATTTGGAATTTGATCCCGGATGAAATTGATTGCAGGTCCGTCGCGCGGACGTCGCCTGTACTGATGCCCGCCGTGACGACTCGGGCGCTGCAACGTGCGGAGATGGCGGGCGAAAACTCATCGTCTGCATTAAGGATGACGGTTCCTTTTTCACCCACGGCTACGGCGAGTTCGCCCTTCTCCTGCGCGATGGCTTCGCGCGAGCCCATGTATTCGATGTGGGCCGTGCCGATATTCGTCACGATGGCCGCATCGGGCTGTGCCAGTGCGGCGAGCGGGGCGATCTCGCCGGGATGATTCATGCCCATTTCCACGACAGCCACTTGGTGTTCCACGCTGAGCGAGAGCAGAGTGAGTGGGACGCCGATGTGGTTGTTTAGATTGCCAGAAGTCTTCGCGGTTTTGAACTTCCGCCCGAGCACAGCGGCAGTGAAATCTTTGGTCGAAGTCTTTCCGTTACTGCCAGTGATCCCTATGACGCGAACGGGCAAACTTGCGCGATAGTGGCGGCTGAGTTCTTGTAGCGCCTTAAGAGTATCGAGAACCTCGATAATGGCAAAGTCTGCGGGTAGCCCACTCGGCCAAACTTGAACAATCGCGCCCACTGATCCGAGTTTCGCGGCTGCCTCGATAAACTTGTGTCCGTCGAAATTGTCTCCACGCAACGCCACGAAAAGGTCACCGCGTTTCAGCGCGCGCGAGTCCGTGCAGATGTTCGCGACGAGCGTGTCGGCGCCGCCTGCGAGCAGGCGTCCTCCGGACCAGTGTGCAACTTGGCTGAGAGGTGTCGCGTCCATTAGTCGTAGGCCTCCCTGTTGTCGTCGTTCCAGCGGTTGCGAGGGTCGCGGCGTGTCACACTCTCGCGGCGGTCGAGCATCGCGCTGGCGGCGATAGCGGCGTCGTCGAAGGGCAGCGTGGTGTCTGCAAATTCTTGGTAAGTCTCGTGGCCTTTTCCGGCCAGGAGCACGATGTCGCGAGGCTCTGCCATTGCGATTGCGCGGTAGATGGCTTCTTTGCGATCCACGACGACCTCTGGAACGAGGCGACGGAAGCCGGGCTTGATGTCCTCGATGATTGCGAGCGGGTCTTCCTTGCGCGGGTTGTCGCTGGTGACGATTGCAAAATCGGCGTTCGCATCCACGGCTGCTGCCATTTTAGGGCGCTTGGCGCGGTCGCGATTTCCACCGCAACCGAAGAGGACGATGAGACGTGCGGGCCGAAGCTCGCGGAGTGTGCGGATGACGTTGATGAGCGCGTCATCCGAGTGAGCGTAGTCCACAAAAACGCGGAACGGTTTTTTTCCCTTCACCGCTTGGAGACGACCGGGAACGGCGGGCGCATTGGCGAGCGCACGCACGGCGTTGCGGACGGGCACGCCCATCGCGGAGGCGGAGGCGATTGCGGCGAGGCTGTTATAGACGTTGAACGCGCCGATGAACGGCATTTTCACGAGGTAACTTTTACCCAGCGCGCCGAGTTGATACTGCGTGCCCTCGAACGTCATGTGGATGTCGCTGGCGCGGAATTGCGCGTTCGCGCCTTGCCCGTAGGTGGTAAACTCTACGGTCTTGCCGATGCGATCAATGAGGCGCGATCCGAAACGGTCATCGAGATTGATCACCGCGTGCCCCTTCTTTTTTTTCTGCACCGCGAGTCCTTCAAAAAGAAGCGCCTTTGCGTCGAAGTAGGCGTCCATCGTCTTGTGGAAATCGAGATGATCTTGGGTCAAATTTGTGAATGCCGCCACGTCAAACTCCACGCCTCGCAGTCGATCCTGAATCATCGCGTGGGAACTGGCTTCCATCGCGCACGCCTTGCAGCCAGCGGAGCGCATCTGCCACAGAAGCTCCTGAACATCGGCACTCTCGGGCGTCGTGCGCGTGGCGGGCAACTCACGATCGCCGACGACGTAGCGCACGGTTCCCATGAGGCCGCAGCGCATCAGCTCGGTGTCGCAGATGTGCTTGAGCATGAAGGTCGTCGTCGTCTTTCCGTTCGTCCCGGTGACGGCGGCGATCTTTAGAAAGTGCGACGGATTGCGGAAAAAGACGGCGGAAAGATCGGCGAGCGTTTGCCGGGGATTGCGGACTTGAATGTGCGTCGCGCGCGTGGCGAGGCCGGGCTTGTCGCTGATAATGGCGACCGCGCCTTTGTCTATCGCGGTGTCTATAAACTGCGAGCCGTCCACTTTCTCGCCCGAGAGCGCGACGAACAGCGAGCCTTCGACGACGTGCCGTGAGTCGTAGCAAATCGCAGTCACATCACGATCTTGCGCGCCGGTAACGGCAAGCGGCGAAATGGCTTTGAGTAGGATTTCGAGCTTCATCGCCTGCCCTCCGATGCGCGTTGTTTTCGAAACGCCAATAGCTCTGCAACCAAGGCTGGGTCGGGCTTCAACCCGATGTGCGCAGCGACCCGTTCGGCAATGGCGGAGAAGACTGGAGCGGCAAGCAGGCCGCCGCTGTCTGCATCGCCGTTAATGACGGCGCTATCGTCAATGATGACGATCATGCAGAAGCGCGGAGCCTCGGCGGGCATGTAGCCGACGAAGGAGCAAATGTGATCCTCGTTGGAGTATGCCTTTGTCTCGTGGTTAAAAATTTGCGCTGTTCCAGTTTTTCCCGCGACCCGAAATCCGGGGACCCGTGCGTTGCTGCCAGTGCCGACTAGCGTTACTTTCTCTAGCGCGCCGCTCACGTCTTTTGCGGTCATTGTTTTAATGACCGATTCGCGGGAAAATTGAGGTTTGTATTCGCTCAGGATGTTGCCGCCGTCGTCGGAGATGTCTCGGATGATTTGCGGCATGACGAGGTTCCCGCCATTGGCGATGGCGCAAGTCGCAGCCACCACTTGGAGCGGGCTGGCAGCAACCTCGTGCCCCATCGGGATGTGATACATGGAAGAGGGAGTCCACTTCGACACGGGGTGTAAAATCCCACGAGTTTCGCTCGGGAGTGCGATGCCCGTGCGTATGCCAAAGCCGAAACTGCGAATGAGCGTGTAGAAGTTCTCTTGCCCGAGTCCGAGCCCGAGTTTCACCGCTCCGATGTTGGACGACTTTGCGATGATCGTTTCCACCGAAAGATCGCCGTAGGCATGGTGGTCCTTGAGGACGCCGCCGGGGTATCTCATCGTCCCGTTTTCGCAGAAGACTTTGGTATCAATGGACACCTTGCCACGGTTGATCGCGCCTGCTGCGGTGATGGTCTTAAAGGTCGATCCGGGCTCATACGCGCCGGATACCGCAAAGTTTAGCTTTTGGGCAGGCGTCGCTTTTTTGGGGGAATTGGGGTTATACACAGGGCGGTTGGCCATCGCCATGATGTCGCCCGTGAAGGGGTCCATCATCAGCACGCAAGCGCGCTTGGGCTTCAGGCGTCTGCATGCGTCTTCGAGTTCCTCTTCGACGATTTGTTGAATACCGAGGTCTATGGTCAGGCGGATGTGTGCGCCGTGTTTCGGAGCGCGCTCGGAGCCTCGCGTGGCGACGATCTCCCTGCCGTTGGCGTCCCTTTGGAAGAAGCGCCGCCCTTCGAGGCCGGTGAGCGCTTCGTTCATGGAGCGTTCGATGCCTTCGACTCCGCCGAATGTGCCGTCTTTTAGCTCTTTGCCGGTTTCATCGTACTTGGGGATGTAGCCGTAAAAGCCAACGACGTGTGCGAGCAAGTTGCCTTCTGGGTACACGCGCTCGAAGTCTTGCTTGAAGACGACGCCGCTCACGTTGGCCTCGGCGAGGGTCTTGGCAGCTTCGAGAGTTTTGAGTTTTTCGGGGCTCCATTTGTCTTTGCCGGCGAGGGCGCGAACGCGCTCGATTTTGGAGCGAATCAGGGCTTTCTCAAGCTCTGCGGCTTGCTCTTCGGTGATCTTGTTTTTGATCACGATGTAGCGGTTGAGCCTTAGCTTGCCGGTCTTCGGATTCGGCTTTTCTTCAAATTTTGCGCGAACGTCCGAGAACTTGAGCTCGAGTGATTTTGCCAGCACGGCGGCGACGCGGTCCCGCTCGTCGAACTTCACTTTTTGCACGCCGTTTTTATCCTTGGGCTCTCGCTCGTAGAGGAGCGAGGCGTCGGCGATGACGTTTTTCAGGGGCACGTTGCGAGCGAGGACGACGCCGTTTGCATCGCGGATTTCTCCACGGCGTGCGAAGATTTCCTCGCCTCCCTCGTATGCCTTGGTGGCTTTGTCTATGAGCTTGGGGTCTGGATTGAGCGCGAGCTGGACGAGCCGGGCCGATAGGCCGGTGAATGCGAGGCCGAAGCACCCGCACGCAACCATTGCTCGCGTCTGAAGGGACATATCAGCGATTACCTCCCGCTTCTGCTACGGACTTTTTGTCGGGCGTGATTTCGCGGCTTGCGATGTAGGAAACTCCGTCTTTCCACGCGACGCGCTTGTCGTTGCGGCGCTCGTGGATCACGTCGCGTTCGTCCGAGATGTCGCGCAGTTTGATGAAGCCCACTGCGCGTTTCTTTTTCAGCTCATCGTGCGCGGTGAGCTTATCGATGGTGGACCTTAGGTGCTCATTGTTGGTGTTTAGCTGAGCGAGGCGGAGTTCCATCTTTTTGATATCCGTGCCGCCTTGGTGAACCGAGAACTTCACCATCAGGAATCTGACACCAAAGCCGACGATGCAGCCGGCCACACAAATTCCGATAATCCACGCAGCGATGGGAAGCGATTGTTTGGTTGTATTGTAGCGGTTCGACATAGTGGTTTAGTTATGTGTGAGACGCTCGGCGACGCGGAGTTTCGCGGAGCGGCTTCTCGGGTTGGTGCGTTGTTCGAGTTCACCGGCCACGACGGCCCGGTTGGTGATGAGACGGAATTGGTAGAGTGGGTTTTTGCGCTGCGATGGCCACTCGGGGCGGTCGATGAACTCGACGGCGCGGTCCTTGAAGAAGTGCTTCACTCGCCGGTCCTCGCCGCTGTGGAAGGTGATCAAAGCGATGCGCCCACCGGGAGCGACGGCGCGGGTGAATGCGTCGAGCCCTGCTTCTAGGACTTCGAGCTCGCGATTTACAGCGATTCGCAGTGCTTGGAAAACGCGAGTCGCCGGATGGATGCGGCTGCGTTTCGGGATAACCGTCGAGATAAACTCGGCGAGCTGCAACGTGTGGGTAAATGGAGTATTCGCACGCTCGCGAACGATGCGCGCGGCGACGCGACGGGCGGCGGGTTCATCGCCGAGGTCGCGGAAAATAATGGAGAGCTGCTCCTCGCTGGCGGTGTTCACGAGGTCGGCGGCGGTGACGGGGTTGAGCGGCGACATACGCATGTCGAGAGCTCCATCGCGCTGGAATGAGAACCCGCGCTCCGGCGTGTCGAGCTGGTGTGAGCTGACGCCGAGGTCTGCGAGAATGGCATCCACATGGGCGATCCCGAGCGTTTGCAGCACGCTCTCGATTTCGTGGTAGCTGGCCTGGACGGGCGTAAAGAGATCCCCGTAGCAGGCAAGGCGCTGACTCGCGTGCAGGAGAGCCTCCGGGTCTTGGTCAATGCCGATGACGCGTGCGCCAGCTTGCAGAAGCGCCTCGCTGTGGCCTCCTCCGCCGAGCGTGCAGTCGGCTACGATTTTACCCGGCGCGGGCGCGATGTGCTCTACGACTTCGCTGAGCAAGACGGGCAGATGGTAGCCGTGCGAATGTGGATCGGCGGGCATAAAGTATTCCTCCGGTTCGATGGTTGCGGAGAACGGGAGAGCGGTGTCGAAGATCATCCGTCGTATTTCTCCAGCAGAGTTTTACCACGCACGCGGCGCTCTGCGGCGACCGTGTCGTACTGGGTCTCGTTCCAGATTTTGAAATTTACAATCGCGCCGAGGAGGACGGCGTTTTGCTTCACATCGATACCGACTTCTTTCGCCCACTTCAGCGGCAAGGTGAGCCTCCCGGCGCTGTCGATCTTCACCTGCTCCGTGGTGTTGCCCCATTCCTCCAAGGCATCCACGCGGTCCCGGCCGGGCAGTGCATTCGCCCAAGCAAGGAAGCGGTCCAGTTCACTGCGCGGGAAGACTTCCAGATGGTCCGTCCGCCGCCGGATGTAGAACTCCGCACGGTCCGCAAACCGCCAAGCCGAGGGCACGGTGACGCGCCACTGCGCATCTACCGCGTTGCGGTACTCGCGCGTGAAAACAGGCGTCTCGGTTTGTGTGGTTTCGGGCATGGGCAAAAAGCGGACTTTTGGAGAAGTCCAACTAAGTGCCCACTAAGTGCCACTAAATGCCACTTGAGGTCAAGAACTACGGAGGGTCTTTTTCAGAAAAAACACCGGTTTCTTTTCCACCCGTCCGCCACCACCCAAATAAACGCGAAGACACCCCGTATCCGAGCGTCCATCGCGCGACGATGTTCGCTCCGTGCGATCCCGTTGAAAATGTGACGTTTACTGCCATTGACGCGGCCTATTTATCACAGCGAGTGACCCGATGCGAGCAGGGATTTTCTTGTAATGCTCGCCGCCCGGTCGCGAATCACATCGTTCGAAAAGTGGACATCGTCCGCGCTTCCGCTAAACGGGGACGCATGTCTCGTCGCCAACGCTCAATTTCCAACCGCCCGTCATCGCGCCTTTGGCTGAAGGTGCTCGGAGTGCTCGCCGCCTTGCTCGTGCTGGGAATTGCGGGGGCGTTTCTCGGGTTCAAATCTTGGGCGATGTCCTACCTGCGCTCAGAGAAATTCCGGAAAATGGTCGAGAGCAACGCGGGGCAGGATATTCGTGGACGCGTGGAGATTTCGCCCATCCGATTTGAGGGCGGGCAGTTTTACTCCGAGGGGATGACTGCACTCGGTGGCCCAGAGGCGGGCTTTCATTCTGTGAAGATCGATAATGTGCGCGGAGACTTCCGGCTGCCTTCGTTGTGGCAGGTTTTGTTCGGCGATCGAAAGGGATTCGTGGACAACGTCGAGGTGCAGCGTTTCGACGCAGATTTCGACGACCCGCGAACGGAGATGTCCATCCCGCCGAAGAGCAAACACCGGCACTCCGAGGTGCTCAACATCGCAGTGCGCGACACGCGGCTGAAGTGGCGCGGCGGCGGGCTCGTGAACCTCGCGGTGAAAATGACGCCGCGCGAGAACGGCTGGATGTTTGAGGGGAGCGGCGGGCGCATTGACCAGCTCGGGATTCCCTCCATCGAAGTCACCAAAATCCGCGCGATGTATAATGAACCCGCTTTTTTCCTCCAAGAGCTCGTGGCTCGGCATGATGGCGGCGAGATCATCGCTTCCGGCGAGCTCCGCCCGCAGGATAAAGCGGACCTACAATTCGTGGTGAAAGGAGTGAACGTCACGCCGTTCCTGCCGGACGACTGGCGGGCGAGACTCCATGGGCGGTTGGCGGGCGACGTGCGCTACGCATTTTCGACGCGGGATGGCGACACCACGCCGGGGCAAATCTCTGGCACCGTGCGGCTGGAAGGCGGGCAAATCGAGGCGCTGCCGGTGCTCGCGAAAATCGCGGACTTTACAAAAACCGACCAGTTTCGCCGGATGCGCCTGGATGAGTTGAGCGCGGAGTTCCAAGCGCAGACCAACAAGATCACCGTCTCGAAATTCGTGATGGAGTCGAAGCAACTGCTCGCCGTCCGGGGCGCGTTCACCATCATCAACGATCAGGTGGACGGGACGTTCGACGTCGGCATCACCACGGCACCGCTGCAATGGCTGCCGGGCTCGCAGGAGCATGTATTTACGGTCAATCGCGATGGCTATGCGTGGACGAAAATGCGCATCACAGGGCCGACTTCGGCGGTAAAAGAAGACCTCAGCTCGCGGCTCGTCGCAGCGGCGGAATCCGCAGCGATCCAAAAGGTCGGCGATACGGCAAAGGGCGTCCTCGAAAATGGCGTGAAAAAGAACGTGGATACCGCTGTGGACGCGGCGAGGAAAGGCGTGAGCGGCGCGGTGGATTTGCTGTTTGGGAAGTAAGAATGCAGCGGCGCGCTTGCCGTCCGCGCCGACTTCCGCTTTATCCACCCCGTGCAATTCAAGGACTACTACGCGATACTCGGCGTGCCCAAGACGGCCTCGCAGGACGATATCCGCAAGGCTTTCAGAAAGCTCGCTCGTCAATTCCATCCCGATGTCGCAAAAGACAAAAAGGCTGCGGAGGGGAAATTCAAAGAAATCAACGAAGCCAACGAAGTGCTGAGCGATAAAGACAAGCGTCAACGCTACGACAACCTCGGCCCAGATTGGGATAAAGCCGGGCACCCTGGCCCTCGGCGCGGTGGCGGCGCAGACTTCCAGGGCGGAGCGGGCTTCAGTGACTTCTTCGAGGCGTTCTTCGGTGCCGGAGGAGCGCAGCCGCAGCGTGCGCGCAATCCGTTTAGCGGATTCAACCGGCAAGCTCCGAAACGGCGCGGCGACGACCTCGAATACGAACTCCCCGTGACCATTGAAGAGGCGCTGAAAGGCGGAAAGAAATCGTTCAGCATTCCGCGCGACGGGCGCAACGAAACCATCACCGTCACCATCCCTGTCGGCGTGCGCGCGGGGCAGCGTATTCGACTCACGGGCCAAGGCGGAGCAGGCGTCGGAGGCGAGGCTGGCGACCTTTTTCTCCTCATCGCCCTCGCGCCCCATGCAGACTATCGGGTGGAAGGTGCAGACCTCATCCGCGAGTTCCCAGTCGCCGTCGCGGCAGCCGTGCTGGGCGGGGAAGTGGAAGTCGTGACGCCCGACGGATCGATCAAATTGAAAATCCCTGCGGGCACGCAGCCCCGCCAGAAGTTTCGGCTGAAAGGCCGAGGCCTCCCGAGCGGCGCAGCGGGAGCGCGTGGCGATTTCTTTGCAGAAGCCCGCATCGTCATCCCCACGACGCTCACTGCCGAACAGCGGCGCCTGTGGGAGGAGTTAGCGAAGGCGTAGCGCCCGCCTACGTGAGAAAGCGGTAAACCCTGTCGAAAAGGTCGTCGTGTGTGGCGAGGTAGTAAAAGCCGGAGTACGCCGCGAGAAAGAACAGGCTCAGCCAAAAGGCCCAGGCGCCTCGCTTCCAGCCACGAGTCCAGCGGCCTGGACGACGGCGAATTTCATACATCCCAAAAAGCGCAATCACCGCACTGAGGGCGCACAATGCAGCAGCAGTACTCAGGATGGTAAATTTCACATAGTCGTTGCCGATCTTAAAGAGCGGGAACGTGCCGAAGCCGACCGTGAGGCTGAGGCCAAAGAGCAGCGCCGCCACCGAACACTTCACATTCAGCCCTCGGCGTCCGCGCGGCATGAGTGAGACAACGTTTAATGCTACGACTGTCGCCGGCAATCCGAGGCCGAACAGTACGACGATTGCGATGATGAATGCTTCTCCCATAGTTATAAAATCAGGCCGCGAACGCTTCGAGAAAGGCAACTTCGATAGCGAGAGCTTCCTGCACGTTGCGCTTAAAATTCTCGCGTAGCCCACCTATCGCCTCGGCGCGGCGTAAGGCGTCTTGTGTGGAGGTGCGACTCGCGATGGCAGCGGTCTGCATGGCATACTCCGGGAGGTCGAGATGGGCCACGGACTGTTGCTGGCGGAGAATGTCGCCCCACCACTCTTCGAGCGTGGCGACGAGCGCGGCGCGTTCTTGGCGGTAGCGGGCCTCAGTGAGCGCCTTGAAGTAGTCCTCCCGCGAATCTACCCAGGACGCGCTGACATCCGTCGTCTGCTTGTAGCGTTTTACCTCCTCTTTGAAGGCTGTCTCGTTCGTCTCATTAATCTCCAATTTCGCCTCCGCGAGCAAAGTCTGGAACTCGCGGGCTAAGACAAACGCCTGCTGTAAATCCGGCGCTTTCTTTGCCGAAAAAGCGCTGAGTGAATCCGTCAACCGTGCCTGCCGTGCGCTCGACTCCCGGCGCTTCGTGGGGCGCAGCGGTACTTCGATACAGCGCGAGAGGATCGTCTCCAGCAATTCGTCGGGCTGGGATGAGACAAGCAGTAAATGCGTGCTCGGCGGCGGCTCTTCGAGCGTCTTCAGGAAGGCATTGGATGCGCTAGGTGTCATCCGATCGGCATCGAGAATAATGGCGACCTTGGCCCCGCCTTTCTCTGCGCGCTTGTAGAGCTGGCTCTCAGTATCGCGGAGTTGCTCGACGACGATAGCGCGGGAGCGCGACTCGGGTGAAATGATATATGCATCGGGCTGGCGGGCGACCGCCGCCTCCTTGCACCCGAGCAGTTTCGCCGCGAGGCGCATCGCGACTTCGCGCGTCCCGCTTCCCTCTGGGCCGGTGATCAAGTAGGCGTGCGCGAGGCGTCCGTTGGCGCTCGCTTTAGTCAGGAGTGTAAATGCTTCGTCGGCGGTGAAAGCCATGATTTTGCCGATAGTGGATGGACGGTGGGCGAGCGCGAATCAATCCCGAATCCGCTCCGCAGTTCCTTGCTCACCGCTCCCTTTCATCGTCAGAGCGGGCGTAAGCTCACCCGGTGCGAGACTCCCGATGTAAAGCCACGCGATCCCGTCGGCAGGGCGAATATCGATCACTTGAGCCACGCGAAGCGCCGCCACGATCTGCTCCCGTTCCCGCTCAGTGGGGATGAGGATGGGCACTTCTTGCAGCGCAAATCGCCCACGCTCCCGGATCACCTCCACCAGCCGCGCTGCGCTCCCCAGTTGCCGATCCGAGAGATAGATCCACACGCCGAAATTCTCAAATACCGACAACGTCATCCGAGGCAAGAACAGCGCGACATCCAGCAGCGTCTCGGAGAAAGGGCGGCGGTCCACAGCCTCCGGCGAATACCGGAAGACCCAACGGTCCACCAACGTCGCCACGTAAAGCACGCCGACGGAGGAAAGGAAGTTCCGGTTAAAATGCTCCGTCCCCTGAAACTGAAGCCCCTCCTTAACCGACAGAAACGCGACGGTGAACCAATAGAATACCCCGTACACGACAGCCCACCCGATCAGCGCAAAAAGCAGCGTCGCCCCCGACGCAAAAAGGACGCTCCGGTTATGCTCCCGGAAATGCGCCCGCAAAATAGAAAGCACAGTCTGCACGCCCCACTCTACGCCGCAAAGCGCAGCGGACTCAAGGCATCATCCCGTCCTCGCTCTGGAAGCGCCAAGCTCTCCGGGCGCGGTTCTTGCGCCTTGGCTCGGGGTGAATATCTACGGATTCGACATTCGATGGGGCAAGCGCAGATCGTGGACTGCGGTGGTGCTGATCGTTGTTTTGTTTGCGGTGAGAAATGGGCGTTCGCACCGGCTCACAGAGTTCCAACTCGCGCAAATTCGGGCGGCGTTGGTTGCGGAATATACAAGAGGCGTGTTGCCACCGGTCCACGGGCCGACGCGGTGTCGGGAGCAGCTCGAAGCGATCGCTCGGGAACTGGAGGCGCGACAGGATGTGGAGCTTTCGACCGTTTGCGCTCGGGGCCTTGTGTGGCCACGGTATGTGCGGGTGGAGCCGACAGTGCATGGCGGGCCGCCGCCGGATGGCAAGACGGCGCAGTATTTTGAGATGGATGTGACGGGGGCTGTGCGGCGAAAGCCGAGTGGGTTCGGGTATTACTTGAGTCTCTTTTAGTAAGGGAGGGCTGGTTTTCCCGCTTCCCCCGCTGGCTTGGTCCGCTAAAACGCTCCGGCTTCTGTGAAAACTTTGCTGACGATCTTTCTCCGTGTGTGTGTTCTGGCCTCGCTGTGGGCGGGAACGTCGTCGTTTGCCGAGGCCAAGAAGGGAACCGCGAAAGCACCGCCGCCGCCGGTGCCGCGCAAGCTGACGGTGGATCAAGGGCAGCAAGTAGTGGTGCCGTTGGCGGTGTTTGGCACTGGCGAGGAAAATATGGCGTTTCTCATCCGCTCAGGGCCAAAGCACGGGAAGGTGTCGGCGGTGCGAATCACGGGTGATAAGACTGCGGCAGTGACTTATTTTGCGCCGGAGCAGACGGCGGCGACAGAGGATCAGTTTACTTATGCGGTGCGCACAGCGGATGGAGTGTCGGCGGCGGCGTCGGTGGTGATTCGAATCGCAGAGGCTGCGGGACTTGCGCCGCGTCTCGTCGTGCCGCGGGCTCTGGAACTGGAGGCGGTGCGGGCGGGGGAGAGCAGCAATGCGACGATCACGATCAAGAATGCGGGCGGTGGGCTCTCGGTGGGGGAACTGAGTGTGCCTGCACCATGGAGGATCGAGGGTAAGACGAAGTTCCGACTCGAGGGCGGCAGCTCGACGGAGTTTGCGGTGTCATTTTCCTCGCCGATCGTGGGGCTTCAAAAAGGGGATGTGACTTACGGCCCCGGCCATCGAGTGAGCACTACGTTGAGCATATCGGTGTTGCCACCGATCACCTTTGTTCCAGCGTTGCTGGAACTGAAGGCGAAGCCCGATGCGACGACGCGTTCGGCGCAAGTGCGGCTGACGAATGAGAGCGCTGAACCAGTCATGGTGGGTATCAAACACGCAGGGAAATTGCTGACAGAGGCGAGCGTGACGATCCCAGCGAGAGAGACCAAAAGCCTAGCGGTGTTCGCAGAGCCGGGGGAGACCGGGAGCATTCAGGACAAGCTGCAATTTACCGCAGGCTCGTGGACTGGGGAGTTGCCGGTGATCTCAGCGGCCCTCGGTGCGCTGGTGAGTTGCCGGGAGAAGGCCGTGGCTTTTTCCGCCGTGACGGTGGACCGAGTGGCGCAGAGCAACATCACGGTGGAAAATGCGGGCGGTACGGCTGTGGCGCTGACATTTACGGCAGGCGGGCCATTTAGCACGGACCCGACTTCGATCGCGCTGAAACCGAAAAGCACCGCGAGTATCGCCGTCCTTTGCAGAGCGGAGACGCCGGGGGCGCTGGAAGGGAAGCTCTCCATCACGGGTAACGGCGTGCAGCTCGATCTCCCGCTCACCGCACAAGCAAGTGCCTCGGCGACTTCCGCGCCACCGTCGCCGCCCGTCGCGGAAAAGCCGCGCGTCGCACCGGCGCCCGTGCGTGTTGAGGAAGAACGCACCGCTGTGTCTCTCGCCGCCGTAGGGACTGCCGCCGAGGTGCCCGGTATGCTCGGCAAAGTGAGCGCAGTGACTCCAAAGTCGGCCACCATCGAGTGGACGAGCACGCTAAAGCCGGGACTAAGAGTGCAGCAGCGCATCTTGTCGGTGAGCGCTGGGAGCCCGGTAATCACATGGCGCGATGTGGCGGCGAAGTTTCAACAGGTGGGCGCGGTGATGCACTGCGAGATCGGCGAGCTCTCGCCATCGACCGTGCAGACTTACCGCATCTTGGCGGGGGATAGCGTGGAGTGCACGGTCAACGTCATCACCCCCGCTCGACCGCCGATTTTGCCGTTTGGCCTACAAAGCACCGTGCTGACGCTCCTCGGCGCAGCGGCAGCGTGGCTGCTGTGGAAACGCTGGAAAATGACCGCGCGCTCGGGCTGGTGAGCCCTCACGCAGACCGCTCTCGTAGCAACCCGGTGGCCACTTGCTGCGCTGCGAGCGAGAAGACACAGTAGGCGGAGAACCAATAGAAGCCGGGGCCATATTCCGTCTCAAACCGAATCGCCTGCCCGACGCCCTCGGACGAGCGTGCCGCGAGGTATGCGGTGTAGATGGCGACGAGGAAGACATCGGCCATGGACCATTTGCCGATGCCATTGATGAAGCGAAGGATCGCGCCCGAGACTCTCGGCGAGGCGAAGAGCGCGACGAAGAACAGCAGCGCTTTGCCGACAGGGATGCAGATGCTGAAGAGGAAGATGAGCGTGGCTGCGAGGTAGCTCTTGTTTTCAAAAAGAAAGCGGACGGTGACGGCGATGGTCTGCTTTTGCTCATAGACGGTGGTGGTGCCGATGACTTGCTCGGCACCGGAGATTTTCGCTTTGGCGATGGCACCGAGGACGAGGCCGACGGTCTGGCTGAACTGCTCGTCGTTCATCGTCCCGAAGCGCGAAGCGCTGAGGTAGGGTCGGATTTGCGCGAGTTGGTCTGCGGGCATCTGCTGGGCGACGGTGCGCTCGATGAGCGTGGCGACGCCGCCCGCATCGAGCACGCCCCGGATGGTGAGCGCGTTCTGTGTGAGGCCGGGGTAAAGAAGGGCGAGCGTGATCAGGATAAGCGCGGCGGCGATCCACTGTCTGGTTTTTGCGGACATACCTGTGCGTGCGTGCTGAAAGCGGGGAGGTCAAGCCGGGAGGGAAACTCCGGAAGTGGTGCTCGGGGGGGGACTTGAACCCCCACGCCTTGCGGCATACGCCCCTCAAACGTACGTGTCTGCCATTTCACCACCCGAGCAATTGTTTCGGCGGGGCGGTGTGAATATCACGCGCTCCATTTGTGGCAAGTGCGATTTCGAGTCCGAGCGGTTTTTTTTCCGCAACACCCTGTTGGACGCACTTCGGCGCACGGCACTTTTCCTTAGCCTCACCGCTCCGCTCGTTATTTCGAGGCTTCGAGGACGCGGAGCTTGATGTTGCGGAAAGCGACTTCGTTGCCGTGGTCTTGCAGGCAGATGTGGCCTTTTACCGCAGTGCCGAAACCTTCCATTTTGGCAAACTTCGACTTGGCGACTTGGGCTTTCCAGTCTTCGGAACCGATCTCATAGGAAACGTAAGGGGTGCCATTCATGAGATGCTCGCACTTGAAGGTTCCGGTTGCCGTTTTCTGGCACTTGAGGACGAAGCGGTTCCATTCGCCCGCAGGCTTAGTCGCGTCCACCTTTGCGGGGTAAAGGGCATACATCCATCCGGCTTTTTGCGGGTCGTGGCCGGCGACGTTATCCTGCACTTGGCACTCGGGGCCCGTCTGGTAGCTGGGGCCTTTGGTCTCTAGGACTTTGAACATCACGCCGCTGTTGCCGCCGGGGCTGATCTTCCAGTCGATGCTCAGCTCGAAGCTCTCGTATTGCTCCTTGGTGATGATGTCGCCGCCGCCTTTTTCGCGGACGATTGCGCCGTCTTTGAC
>CAMDQC010000058.1 GCA_945905735.1 Prosthecobacter debontii
TCGCCCTCACGGCTTGACCGTGCCCGCATCGCACCAAAACGGGGCAAAAACAGCAATTTCTCGATGACTTTCCGCCTCAGAACCCCACTCACTACCACCCTGCCTCGCGCTTCTCTGCTCAACTCGCTTTATTCAGCGTTTCCCTAGCAGTAATACGTCCGCCGCGCCGCAGCGAGCAGCAGCAAGTGTAAATCCCGAGACTGACACGCGTGAATTTCGCACACTCTTGGAGCGGAGAGACCGGCTTTTTTTCCTCGCTGAGACGCGCTTCAAGAAGGGCGACAACGAAGAATCCCACGCGATCTTAAAACAGGCTGCCGATATTGCTGGAGACGCGATCCGAAAGAGCGGATCCGCGCCCGAGCACCTACTTCGCGCTGCCGAGATACAGCAGCGCCTCGGGTTGCTCTCTGCTCGGATCGCGTCGCCTGCAGACGCCCGCAAGTGCTTTGAAGACGCCCGCCAACTCATCCAGCAAATACGCACAAAAACTCCCTCCTCTGAAGATGGCGCGCAACTGCTGGCGGATATCGAGATTGGCATAAAACAGATCGCCGCGCCCTGATTTCCGCGTGACGCGACGGTAGTCTCCCCGTTTCCCGAATGTCACAACGCGCCCCTTGCTCCTCCGTCTGCATATTGTAACCTCCGCCTCGATTTTATGACAAAAACACCAAGCAAAAAAATCCTGGTGGCAGACGACGAGGAGGACGTGCTCGCGCTCGTCACCAATAGCCTGAAATCCGCAGGCTATTCTACGCTCAATGCCGACGACGGACCCGCCGCGCTCGCCAGTGCCAGAGAACATCTACCCGCACTCATCGTGCTCGATTTGATGCTTCCCGGCATGAGCGGGCTTGAGGTCTGCAAGGCACTCAAATCCGACACTGCCACCAAGCACATCCCCATCATCATGCTCACCGCCAAAGCCGACGAAGTGGACCGCATCCTCGGCTTCGAACTCGGCGCTGATGACTATATGACCAAGCCCTTTTCGCCGCGCGAACTTGCGCTCCGCGTCCAGAGCGTCCTGCGCCGCACCAATACCCCCACTGAGCCCGCAGACACGCTGAAGCTCGGCGACATCACCGTGGATCGCGTCCGCCACCAAGTCAGCCTGCGCGGCAGGGAGATCGAGCTTACCGCCACCGAGTTCAAGCTCCTCTCTACACTGATCGAACGGCGTGGGCGCGTTCAAAGCCGCGATGTTCTCCTCAACGACGTTTGGGGTTACGAGAGCGCCATTGACACCCGCACTGTGGACACCCACGTCCGCCGCCTTCGCGAAAAGCTCGGCAAATCCGCCGACTGCATCGAGACCATCCGTGGCTTCGGCTACCGGATGCACGATGTGTAAGGCTGCGCTTGCGCGAAAAACGACGCAATATATGCTTCACACATGATTCAGACCGTCGAAGCCATCGTTGACGAGTCTTCCGAGGTGCACGAGACGGCGCTTTTGAGTGGGGCCGCCCTTTCAGAAGACTGGAACCGCCCCGAGGAAGACGCCGCATGGTCGCACCTACAGCAAGCTCCGTAGTCCTTGTTCCGTTCTCGTTTTCGGATTTATCCCGAACGCCGCGAGGCTACCCGCAACGTCCAGACTGGGGTGTGATTAAAAGTGGAATCGTGCTGGTAGTAGGACAGGCATCCTGCCTGTCGGGGTGGGATGGGCTTCCAGCCCGTCCGGAGCGACGTGATGCGTCCACTGATGGAGCTTTTGTCAATGGGCGCGGACCCAGGACAGGCTGGAAGCCCGTCCCACTCCGACAGCCTAGAAGGCTGTCCTACTACCGCCGCGCTTCGCGCTCTGCTGTTCCACTTTTATTCACACCCTCCAGACTGCTCAGCAAAAATCCTCACGCAAAGGCGCAGAGGCATCTTCGATAACCCACGCATCATGGCTTGGCTGCTCACATTCCTTTTAACCGCCACACTCTGCGCGTGGTTCGCCCGCGAACGAGCGCTCCGGTCTGCTCAGAAAAGGGTCGTCCACATCCTCGAAACGATCGCCGCAGGTGACAGCCCGCAGTCCTTCCACATTGAGGCTCCGCTCTCGGCGCTCTCTCGCAAGCTCGAAGCTGTGGAGAATGAAAAAGTCCATCTCCGGCAGCAGCGAACGCTTGCCGAGGCCAACCTTCAAATCATCCTCTCTTCCATGCAGGACGGCGTCCTCGTCGCCGATAGCCGCCGCACGGTTCGCCTCGTCAACCCTTCCCTGTGCAAGCTCCTCGAACTCTCGTCCGAAGTATTCGGACAACCCGTCCTAGAGGTTCTCCGTGAGCCCGATGTGGACAGAATGATCGCTACCGCGCTCGACACCGGCCAGCCGCAAGAGAGCGAACTCGCGATCATTCGTTCCAGCACCGAACTCGTCATCGCCGTTTCTGCCGCCCCCATGCGCGATGCCTCCGGCGAAAAGGGTGCGCTCGTCCTGTTCCGCGATGTCACCCTCCTCACGCGGCTAGAGCACGTCCGCCGCGATTTCGTCGCCAACGTCTCCCACGAACTCCGCACCCCGCTCGCCATCTTTCAAGGCTGGGTCGAGAACCTGCAAGATAACCCCGAAATGCCCCGTGAGGATCAGGCCACCGCATTTTCCGTCCTGCAAAAACACAGTAAGCGGCTCAACGCCCTCGTCGAAGACCTTCTGAGTTTAGCCCGTCTCGAAGCCCGCCGCGAAGACCTCGACCGCCAGCCGCTTCACATCGCCCACTTCCTCGGCGAACTCGTCCGCGACTGGACTACCCGGACCGGCAGCAGACAAGTGAACCTCCGCCTAGAACTCTCCCCTGATGTCCCCGAGATCTCCGTGGACCGCCTGCGCATCGAACAAGTCTTCACCAACCTCCTCGACAACGCCTTCAAATACACCCCGCCCGGCGGCGAAATCACCCTAGGCGCGCGGCGGGACGGCGACTTTGTGCAGCTCTGGGTAAAGGACAGCGGCCCAGGAATCCTCAGCGCCGACCTCGTCCACATCTTCGAGCGATTCTACCGCGCCGATAAAGCCCGCTCCCGCGAACACGGCGGCACTGGCCTCGGCCTTAGTATCGTAAAACACATCATCAAAGCCCACGGCGGCGATGTCTCGGCGACCAGCCAGTATGGCAGCGGCACGACGATCCACGTCCGCCTGCCGGTTGGGTAAGTCGTTTACTTCCCTGCCAGCACGGCGAGTTCGTGGATGCTCCAGAACTTGCCGTTCACCGAGCCGGTTTGGGTCACTTTGATAAAGCGGGCGGGCGTAGCGGGCCAGACGGGTTCGGTGATGGGCGCGCTGCCTTTGCCTTCGGCGACGGGCTTGCTCCAAGTGGTGCCGTCGCTGCTCAGCTCGACTTTGTAGCCGCGCGGGTAGTCGCTGCCGGACTTCCCGCAGTCGAGGCGCAGGCCGGCGACTTTCGTCTCGGCGGGTAGCTCGATTTGGAACCATTGGCCGGGGGTTTGCGAAGCGCCAGTATCCCAGCGCGTGTCGGCTTTTCCGTCCACGACGGCGGAGCAGCCGGTGGATTGCAGGCTCGCGGTGAGCTTCCAATCTTTCGCGTTTTTTAGCGGGGAGGGGAGGGACTCGCGAAGTTCTTTTTCCGTCCACGGCTGCGTGCGCGCCTTGGTGGCGGCACGGAGGCGGGCGACATCCTCGACGGTGACGAGGCTGCCTCGATTGCCGAAGCTCACGCGCACGTAGCTGGTGATAGCGGCAAGCCACGAGTCGTCGTTCGTCGCCATCGAGAGCATCTGCGCTTCGTAAGTTTTGCCGTTCACTGGCCCGGCGAGGCCGTGGAGGAGGACGAGCAGCCCGCCGTCCGGGTGGCTGGTGACGATCTTCGAGCCGCCGAGCGGCGGGGCCATCGTGACGCCTGCGGCTTGGCCCTGCATGGGCATCCCTTTTCCGTCCGCGCCGTGGCAGGCAAAGCACAGCTCTCTATAAATGCCTTCGCCCTTTTTCAGTCGAGCGATCTCTGCCGGCGCGTAGCCGTCGAGTTGCGGCTTCTCGACCTTGATGAGCTGTTCGCCAATCGCTTTCACTCCGACGCTTTTCGTCGTGGAGAAGACGGAGACGGCGAGCGCCTGCCAGCCGGGTAAATTGAGCGCCTTTGCCGTGGCGATAGCCTGGATGACTACGTTCGGGTCCGCGTCCTGCGCCAGAGCGAGGAGTTCGGGCGCGAGCGTTGTGTCGCCAGCTTTCACGAGCGTCTCGGTGGCGCGCAGGGCGTTTTCGCGGACTCGCGGGCTGGCGTCTTTCAGCGCGGCGCGTGCGACTGTGGCATCCAGCGCGCCGAGCCCTTCGAGCGTCCACATCGCGTGGGCGCGGGCCAGCGGGCTTTTGTCTTCGCGCGCCATTTTCGCCAGCGCGGGGACGACGGTTTTATCCTGCCGGACGACGAGGAGCTTCTGCGCGGTGTCGCGCCACCAGCCGTTCGGGTGCGCGAGGTGGGTGACGAGTTCGGCGCTCTTTTCATCGAGCATTTTCGGCTGCGGGCCGGGCTTGAAGTCTTTGTGGACGAGCCGCCAGATACGCCCGCGCCCGATGTTCTTATCGAGCCCGTAACGCTGAATCATGGGGCGCAGGAACGAGTCGGCCCGCGTCCAGTTTCCCTCCTGGATGATGCCTCGATATGCGTCGCAAATATAGAGGCAGCCGTCGGGCCCCGTCTTCATATCCACGGGGCGAAAGTTCGCGTCGGTGCTGCGGATAAACTCTCCCTTAGGATTCGAGTTCCGCAGCGTGGTGATGCCGTCTTTTACCTCCACGATGCCGCGCCGGATCAAGCGTCCGACGGGCTCCGGGAGGAATACATTCCCCCGCGCATCGAGCGGCAAGCGGTCGCCGCGAAAGATTTCCTGTCCGCACGTCGCGGTGAAATGATTGAGCGTGAAGTCCTCCTTCCGATACCGCCCAGGGCCGCCCTGCACATCGCCCAGGCCGATGGCGGGCCACACCGCCATCCACTCGGCATCCCACTGCTGCGGCACATTTACCGCGCCGTAGGCGATGTGTGTTTGGAAGTTCCATACGCCCTTTTCACCGCCCGCGTTGGAGAACCACAGCTTGCCCCAATCGTCCTGCGCCAGCCCCCACTGCCCGCCGTTTGGCGCGGTGGGTTCCTTCACGGTTTTGCCGTTCGGCGACCAGCGCAGCCGGTAGGCGTTGTAAGTCGTGTAGAGCCAATTATCCATCGCCCAAGTCAGCCCGCTCGGCTGGTGCTCCATGTTTCCGCCGCGCGGTCCACCTTCATAAAATGGGCGCTTCGCCTCCGCCACGCCGTCGCCGTTTTTATCCGCCCACGCCATGATGTCGTTCGTGTTCGTCTCGCCGATGAGCACCTCGTCTTGCAAGGGCTGCACCATGCGCGGGATGAGCAGGCCGTCGGCAAAAATCGTGTGCTTATTAAAGACCCCGTTTGTCATCTCGTGGCGCGAGACTCGCGACTTCGGTGTGATTTCATCGGTGCCCTCGATGTCCTGCATATACGTGCGCATCTCCACGACGTAGAGGCGCCCATTTCCGTCAAACGCCATCGCCATTGGCTCTTTGATGTCCGGCTCGCTGAGCACCAACTCAAGCGAGTAGCCGTCGCCGAGCTGGATTGTTTTCAGTTCCTCCGCTGCCGACACCGCTGGGAGATGGCGCGCTGGCGGCAGGTTTTCGGGCAGTTTCGGTGCGGCGAAAGTGAGGATGGGAGTGGCGATGATGGCGGCGAGTATGTAGCGCATTGGTCGGGCGACGATTCCACAGACGTTCATCTCTTGGAAAAACATTTCTATTCATAAACGAGCCGCATTCTTGAACCGCTGCCCCGGTTCCCATTAAAGAATCCCGCAATGTCATCCACTCGCGTTTTCAGTTTGATCCTCGCACTTATCGCTCTGTGCTCCGGCGGTTGTTCGATGGAAGCCCGCATTGAGCGCCAGCAGCGTCGCGCCGCGAAAAAGCCGCCTGCAAAAGTCTGGCTCGTCAGCAACGGCTGGCACACCTCCATCGCCCTGCGCACTGCGGACGCCACGCCCGATCTGCGCGCCTTCGCCCCAGACTCCCGCTACCTCGTCATCGGCTGGGGCGGGGCCGATTTCTACATGTGGAGAAATATGGACAACCCTTGGCGCATGTTCACCTCCCTCGTTCTCCCCACGAGCAGCGCGCTCCACGTCATCCCGATTAAGACCACCCTCGTCAAAGAATGCCCCAACAGCGAAATCATCGAGTTCGACGTGACGGAGCAAGGGCTCGAACGCCTCCGCCACCGTCTCCTCGCCGCATTCAAGCGCGACCCCGCCGGCAAGCCCCTCGTCGCAGGGCAGGGTAAACTCCCGAGGAGCAAATTCTTCGACGGCACAGAGACCTACTTCTTCCCGAAGACTTGCAACTTATGGGTCGCCTCCCAGCTTCGTCTGACCGGCGTCCCCATCCGCGTCACCGCGGCCATCGTCGCCGACAATCTGTGCTGGCAGGGCCGCAAACACGGGCGCCTCCTCGCCGTCCGAACCGCGAAGCAGGACCAGCTTTGAACTGCGAAGCCCCCCGCGAGGGGTTCAGTTGCGGGTATGTGGACAGCCCCATCCTGAAAAGTGAACGCGTTCCCGAGGTGCGGCGCACGAAAGTAGTCCACGACTTTTGACGACGAGTGTTCGAGACATTTTTATTTCGTGATTCCCTTCGGCGTCCAGTGGGCGTCGAGCTTGGTGCGGAGGGTGGTGACGATTTCCGGGTGCTGACTGGCGACGCTGTTTTCCTCTTTCGGGTCGGTTTGAAGGTCGAAGAGCATCGGCTGCGCGGATTCGATCGTGGCTTTGAGGTATGGCTGTAGATGTTTGTCCGTTGGGATGGTTTTCAGGTGCCCTTCCGCTTCGAAAGTGCGCGGGAGAATGAGCCGCCAGCGGCCATCGGTGACCCATCGCCACAGGATATTAGCGGACGGATCATCCAGTGTTTGCGAGCGGATGGTGAAGTCCTCGCCAAACACATACTGGCGCGATTCCACGGCTTTGGCGTCGAGCAGGTCGATGCCCTTGAGCCCCACTGGAGCAGGCATTTTGAGCGCGGCGAGCACCGTGGGCACGATGTCGATGGACGATGCCAATGAGGCGGATTTTGCCGGCGCGACGCGTCCGGGCCAGCGCACTAAAATGGGCGTGCGATGTCCGGCGTCGAAAGGCGTGGTTTTGTTTTTGGGGGCAAACCAAGCCTCCGATGGCGACTGAATCCAACCGTTGTCCGTCACGTAAATGACGATGGTATTTTCGGCGAGTTTCTCGCGGTCGAGATGCTCGAGTAGTTCGCCGCAGGTCTCGTCGAACCACTCACACATGGCCCAGTAACGCGCGATGTGCGGAGAGTCGGTTTTCGCCGCGTATTTTTGGAACAATCGCTCCGGCGGCGTGTGCGGCGTGTGCGGCATAAACGGCGCGTACCACACGAGGAAGGGCTTCTGCTCACGACGCGATTCGGCGATGAAATCATAGACCGGCTTCAACCCCTGGCGGCCAATGGTGAGGCCCCTATCGCCGTGACGGCTGCCGTGCGTCATGCCGTGAGTGAAGCCGCCGTGCGAAAAGTCGCCGTGCCACCATTTGCCCGTCTGGAAGCTGCGATAGCCAGCCCCCGCGAGCAACCGCGGCAGCGTGGGCACGTGGTCGAGCATGCCGTTCCACTGCGCGATCAACTCCGCCGAGGAACCGCGTCCGCCCTTGTCTTTGGCACCCGAGGAAAGCGGCGGATCATTCGCGGTAACTTTGTGCTGATGCGGATACAGCCCGGTGACGATGGACGCCAGACTCGGGCAACACACGCTCGTGGGGACAAACCCGCGCGGAAAAGCGAGGCTCTGCGCAGCGAGCTTGTCGAGATGCGGCGTTTGAATGTGAGCATGCCCCATGAAGCCGTAGTCCCCGGCACCCTGATCGTCCGAGATGATGAGGACGATGTTGGGCTGGGTGGGCGAATTCTGTGAATGAGCAGCGTGCAGCGCGAGCAGCAGGGCAAAGGTGAAAGTAAAAATGAAGCGGTTCATGCAGAGACATGGTAACAGCCGATCCGCCGCACTTTTGCACCTCAGAAAAAGCGGGGTCGGTGTGCGAAAATTGACAAGCAGTGGACTCAGGGGAGGCGGCGAAAAGCAAAGGAAGCTCGTTTTCAACTCATCTCAAATCCCTGAATCGACGCCCCGGCGAAATTCGGGCATTTTCCGCGCATGAGCATCACTGCGATTGTTGATAAGGATACCATCAAACTGCCAGGGTAGAACGAGTGATGTCCCCCGGTTCACCCGTCCAATGGCTACACTCCGGCAGGGGTGATGGAGACATTCCGATGTGCAACCTCTCCGGCATTCCCTCGGAAAACGTGTTGTCGGAATTTCCCCGTTCGTCGTATGAGCATCCCGCATGACGAGACGATGTGGGTGCGATTATCTGACTGATGACACGGGATGCTGGGCCTTGGCCCCGCTCATTGAAGTAACTCATTTCGTCGTTCGATGAATACACGGTTTTCTTTGGCTGGTGTGGTCTTTGGGCTCGCGGTGCTTTGCTCGCGGGGGGCTGTTGCTGCCGAATCTCCGAGCGCTCTGTTTCCGGAAAAGAACCGCGCTTTGCTGAAAGAGCACTGCTTCTCCTGCCACGACGCGGAGAAACAGAAAGGGAAGTTTCGCATGGATGACCTATCGTTCTCCATCGGCGACAACCGGACTGCGGAGCTTTGGCAGAAGGTGCTCAATGCGCTGAACTCGGGCGAAATGCCGCCGGAGGATGAGAAGCAACCGGCGGCGGAGGCGAAGGCGGATTTTCTCGACGATCTGGCGAAGGTGATGGTCGTCGCGCGCCGGAATCTCGCGGACACGAAAGGCGAAATCGCGATGCGGCGACTGAACCAGCGCGAGTATGGGAATACGTTGCGGGAACTGCTCGGCGTGCGGGTTGCGGTGAATGAATTGCCGGCGGATTCGAATGCTTCGGGGTTCGATACGGCTGGGACGAATCTCTTTATGTCGGGCGATCAATTTGAGCAATATCTCGAGCTCGGACGTGTCGCGATGACGGAGGCTTTCGAGCGGCATGACAACGCGGCGACGGCGAAGAAGCAGCGCTTTGAGGCAGAGGAAGGTCTGCTGGCGCGGGTGAACAAAACGCAGAAGAAGCGAATCGAATATCGTATCGCATTCAACAAATGGAAGCGGGCGGTGGACGCTGCGGCGAAGCAGCCGGAGAATCACGCAGTGGCGGCGGAAATCCGCAAGACGGTGCGCGGAGATTTTCCGTTTCATTACTCGTGGGCGAAAATCAAAGGCGCGCCTTCGCCTGTGGATTTCGGATTCACGGATGCGGTACACGCCGAGCACGAGGGCGGGAACGGAGCGTGGACCCGATATGTGCCTTACACGTCGTGGTTCGTGTCGCAGCCGGAGAACCTGACGGGCGGATGGCTGACGGCCGGTGACAACTCGGTGAATACTTACTTTTCCTTCAGCGTGCATGGCTGGCCTGCCGGGGATTATGTCGTGCGGCTGCGGGTCGCGGCGTCGGACAAGGTCTCGCCGCAGCGGAAGTTCATCGAGTTTGGAAAGGGCGGCGGCAATCCATTCAAACACGACAGCGCGCACATGGTCACGGGGACTCTCGCGGAGCCGCAGGTGATCGAAATCCCGCTGACGCTGACCGTCGGCGGATTGCGCACTTTCTTCGTGCGGGAACGCGGAACTCACGACGACGACCATCAGCCAAATCTCAAACAGAACGTCGGCATCGCGGAGAATGAAATCGGGCCGGATTTTGCGCTGTGGGTGGACTGGGCCGAAGTGGAGCGCCTGCCAGCCGCGCATCCCGCGCCGGGGATGAAGGCGATTGCTGCGGTGGTCGGCGATGCGAAGAGCAACATTCCTCCGGCGGAACTCGGCGCGGCGCTGGAGCGGTTTTGCGTGGAAGCTTTCCGCGGGCAGCAGCCGTCGGCGGAATTTCTGAAGCGACTTCTCGCCGTGTATCAAGACCGGCGGACGCATGGCGAAAATCACCGCAAGGCGCTCACGGAAACACTCGCGCTCGTTCTGTCTTCGCCGCGCTTCCTTTATTTGAGCGAGCCGTCCGCAGGTAAAACGGCCGTTGCTGGAAATCTCACCGCGCACGAACTCGCCACGCGGCTGTCGTATTTTCTGTCGAGTGCTCCGCCGGACGAAACGCTGCGCAATCTCGCTGCGAGCGGTGAGCTTTTGAAACCGGACGTGCTGGCGGCGCAAACCAACCGCCTGCTCGACGATTCGCGCTCGGCGGACTTTCTGCATCCGTTTCTGCATCAGTGGTTGCACATGGAGCGGCTCGATTTCTTTCGTTTCAACAATGAGCGGTATCCGGGCTTTGATGTGAGCACGAAGGAGGCGTCGAGAATGGAGGTGTATGAGTCGTTCGCGCATCTCCTGCGTCACAACCACGGGCTGCGTCATTTGCTGAAGTCGGACTACGTCATGGTGAACGGTCTGCTCGCGAATTACTACGGATTGCCCGACGTGAAAGGCGACGCATTCCGTCCGGTGAAGCTGCCCGCGGGCTCACCGCGCGGAGGGCTGCTCGGCATGGCGGCAATCCACGGAATGGGCAGCAACGGCGAGCATTCCAGCCCGATCGAGCGCGGCGCGTGGGTGCTGCGCAGACTGCTCAATGACCCGCCGCCTCCAGCGCCTGCGAATGTGCCGATGCTGAACCGGCTGGAAGAAAAGCTGCTCACGACTCGCGAGCGTCTGGCGATGCACCAAGAGGAACCGCAGTGCGCGAGCTGCCATCGCAAAATCGATCCGATTGGCTTTGGGCTGGAGAACTTCGACGCCGTGGGTCAGTGGCGCACCGAAGACTCGTACGAGCGCCGCGGCCTCGGACGAAAGACGTGGCCCGTAGAGCCAGCGGGCGCTTTTCACAAAGGCCCCGCATTTGCGAACTACGACGAACTGCGGGACATCATCCACAGTCGCGGCGATGACTTCGCGCGGGGCTTCAGCAGCGCGCTCGTCGAATACGCCCTCGGGAGGTCCATCGGTTTTCGCGACGTAACGCTCATCGACAAAATGATCGCCGACGCGAAGCCCGAGGATCTCGCGATGCGCACGTTTATTCACACGTTGGTAGCCAGCGAAGCGTTTCGCTCGAAGTAATCCGCAATCGCATTTTTCAAAACCATGATCACACGCCGCCATTTCCTTCGCTCCAGCACCGCCGTGTTGGCGCTTCCGTTTTTGGAATCCGTCGGCTTCCGGCGATTCGCATCGGCCGCCACTCCCGCCACGCCGCCGAAGCGCATAATTTTTATCGGGATGGGCTATGGCGTGACGCAGGAGACGTGGTTTCCCGACCGCAAGCAAAGCGGCGCCGGATACGCATTGCCGCAAGGACTCGCGCCGCTCGCGCGTCACAAGGAAGACATCACCATCGTGCAGGGCCTCACCAACCGATACTCCGAGGACGCCCACGCGGGCAGCACGTTCTGGCTCACCGGCGCGAACCCGCATGAAAACGGGGCCGCGTTTCGCAATTCCATTTCCGCCGACCAGGTCGCAGCCGCGGCATTTGGCAAAGACACGCGCTTCACATCCCTGCAACTCAACGGCAGTGACAAGGACCTCGCCGGACCGGGGCACGGACAGGGCCTCTCGCTCGCGTGGGACAAAAGCGGCAAGCCCATCGGCGGACAAAACTCACCGCTCGCCGCTTTCCATCGCCTCTTCTCCGCCGAGAATATCTCGAAGGAACAATTGCAGCGCCGCTTGGCGGAGAAGCGCAGCATGCTCGACACCGTGATGGAGGAAGTGCGCGACCTGCAACGCGGCCTCGGACAGACCGACATCGAAAAGCTCGACGAGTATTTCCAAGGCATCCGCGAAATCGAAGTCCGCCTCGCAAAAGACGAGCAATGGCAGTCCGTCCCCAAGCCCAAAGCCCCGCTGCCGCAGCCCGCGCGGGACCGCTCGGGCGTGGAGGAAATCAAGCTCATGTTCGACCTCATGGTCGCTGCGCTCCAAACCGACAGCACCCGCGTGCTCACCTATCGCCTCCCGATTGCCAACCTGCTCACGAGCCTCGGCGTGAAAGTAGCCGCGCACGACATGAGCCACTACAGCCCCGGCGAACGCATGGAAGCCTCGCAAAAGCGCGACGTCGCCCACAGCGACTTGCTCGCCGGTCTTCTCGATAAACTCAAATCGGTAAAAGAAGCCAACGGCACGCGCCTCTTCGACCACAGCACCGTGGCATTCGGCAGCAACCTCAGCCACGTCCACAACCTCACCAACTGCCCCACACTGATCACCGGCGGAGGATCGGGCATCAAGCTCGGCCACCACATCGTGGCCCCAAAGGACACCCCGCTTTGCAACGCGTGGCTCACACTTCTCCAAGGCAGCGGAATTAAAGCGGAGCGCCACGGCGATAGCTCGGGTGTGCTGAAGGAGCTGATGGCGTGACGGGCGTGTTGGAAACGCGAGCAGCGCGTTCTTTGTCAGACTGAAAATGCGTTCTACTTCTTTCCCGCCTGCCGTTTCGCTTTGCGCGCGGCCTTCGCTTCATCGGCTTCGGAATCTCCGCCTTTGCCTTTCAACGTCGGCACGTTGGACGTCGGGAGATGCTTTGCGAGTTCCGCTTTCTGCGCCGCGTGTTCCGGTTTCGCGGCGAGGTTTGTCCACTCGTATTGGTCGTAGAGTTCCTCGCTGCCGTCTGCGGCATTATCCACAATCGCGCCGGTGATGGTGTTCTGCCCCGTGTTCGTCCCGCTCAACGTCAGCGTGCGCGGCGCGATAGCCGTGGTGTTTGCCGCACTAAAAGCCGCGTTGGAAAAAGTCAGCGTGTGCGCCGGGTCCGCGACATTGTTCGCGATGGTCGCGCCGCCAATATCGGTGACGGCTGTTCCGATACCCACCTGCACCTGCCGATTCGTGCTCGCCGCCGACACGCCTGTATAAACCAGCGCCACAGTCGCGGCGGCATTTCCAATGCGGATGATCGGATTGCTCCCCGCACCATCATCGCCAAGCCCCAGCGAACTGCTCACACCCGCGTTGGCGATGACCTTCGCCTGGATCGTCCCACCGTTCAGCCGCGCCTGCCCACTAAAGTTCCTCGTCCCGTTCAAATTCAGCGTCCCCGTTCCGTTCATATTCACCACCTGATCGCCCGTCGCGTCGTTGATCGCACCATTCCCCGTGATCGTGCCATTTGGCTGCGTCGTGAAGGTAAGACTGCCGCTGGAAGTGATCAGAAAATCGTGCTGAATCGTCTGGGTGATCGCCGATGCCGGATTGGCCGAGAAATCAACGCTCGTGCCAGCGCCGGACCTCAGCAAGTTCCCCGAGAGCGTGAAGGCGCCAGCAGTCGCGTCAAATCGGATGCCCGCGAAAGCAGTGCCCGTCGGCAGATTGTTGGAGTTCGTCGTCAGCTTGTTGCCGCCGGCAAAAACCCGCCGGTCCCCGCCAATCGGAGCCACGCCGTCCCAGTTATCAGCAGTGCCCCAAAAATCATCCACGCCACCGCCGTTCCAAATCCGATCCACCGCGAGCGCCGGGTCTGCCGCGAGCATGGTGACCAGCGCGAGCAATGCTGCGGACCAATGGTTGCGGACTGCGCCTCGTCGGGAATTTTCCGCTTTCATGCGTTCGAGGTAAGCGCACCGCTAGTTGCCGCGCAAGTGGACTACCTCGCCAATTGCAAGGCATGGAGGGTGATGAACCTCCTTTCGCAGAAATCACTTAAGGATGTCGGCCCCCGTGAAGTGGCCTTCGCGCTGGAGCTGGGTGGGCGGGCCGGGGCGGGTGAGCGTGCCCATCCAATCGCTGAGCTTCGCGCGAAGGCGGGCGGCGATCTCGGGATGTTTGGCGCTGAGTTCGTGGGCTTGGTTTTCGCCGTCCGGCTTGGTGATGTCGAAAAGCAGGGACTGCTTTCGACCGAGTTGGATGAGCTTATACGGGAATTCATGGATGGCGGCTTGGTCCACCCAGCGCCAATAGAGCGTCTCGTGCGGCGCGTCTTTTTTCTCTCCGGTGAGGTGTGGGAGAAGGTTCACGCCGTCGAGTTCCGGCGCGGGCGGCTGTCCGGCGGCGGCGGTGGCGGTGGCTGCGATGTCGAGGCTGATGACGGAGTGCTCGAATACCTGCCCGCCCGGAATTTTCCCCGGCCACGCCGCGACGAACGGCACGCGGATGCCGCCCTCGCTGACCATTCCTTTTTGCCCACGCATCGGCAGATTGAGCGAGCCGTCGCCCTTCTTGCCGAGTGGTGCGCCGTTGTCGCCGAGGAAAAAGATGAGCGTGTTTTCCGACTGGCGCATTTCCTTGAGCTGCTGGCGCACGCGACCCACGCCATCATCAATCGCAGCGAGCAGCGCCAGTGCGGAACGGCGTTCGCGGGGCAGGTCTTTGGGCACTGCGTCGAGCCACGGCTTTGGAAACTCCAGCGGCGTATGCGGGGCCATGTAGGCGAGGTAGAGGAAGAACGGCTTTTCGGTTTCAGCGGCGCGGCGTTCGAGAAATTGCAGCGCCCATTCCGTTTGCAGCACGACGCGGCAGCCCTTTTCGGTGACTGCTCGCGGCGCATCGGGGAAGGGCGTGCCGTCGAGCGAGTGGGAAGCGCTGTAGTCCTGCATGGTGCCGGTGAAATACTCGTCGAAGCCCTGCCGATGCGGGGCGAGAGCGGGGTCGTGAGATTTCTCCCCGTCCACTTTCGGTCCGCCGGAATCGAGATGCCACTTGCCGCTGATGCCCGTGACGTAGCCGGACGTTTTCAATCGCTCCGGCAGCGTGACCACCGCACTCGGCATCCCGTCGAAGTTTTGCTCCACGCCGAACGTGTTTTGGTATCGTCCGGAAATCAGCCCAGCGCGGGAAGGCGTGCACTGCGGCGCGGTGACATACCCGCGTGAAAAACGAACGCCCTCGCGCGCAAGCTGGTCCACATTCGGCGTGCGGATGTGCGCGTCCGCGCCCTGCACCCCGAGGTCCGCCCAGCCGTGGTCGTCGGTGAGGATGACGATGATATTGGGCTTATCCGCGGCGTGCAGCGCGGTCAGCGGCGAGAGGAGCAGGGCAAAGATGAGCGTGAAAGTGAAGCGGTGCATTGTTGAATGATGGTAACAGCAGTTCCGCCGCACTTTCATACGGTAGAAATCGTCATCGCTTCCGAAACGCCCGCGACCTTCGTCTTTTAGGAAGTGGAAGCCGTGCCGCAGGAAGGCGAGGTCGGCGGCAAAATTGGAAGGTTCTTCCGTGAACTCCTCAACGTCGAATCGGAAACCGTTTTCTCAACGCTTGCCATACGCGATTTTGCACCGCGTGCATCCCTCGACGCGCGACGGGCGTCATATCATCGTAGCCGTTCAAATGCAGCAGGCCGTGGACGACGTATAACGCAAGTTCCTCCTCCACGGAATGCCCGTGCTCTTTCGCGCAAGCTGCCGCCGTTTGTGCGCTGATGACGAGTTCGCCGTGGTCGAACGTGATCACGTCCGTGGCCCCCGCGATGCCCATGAACTCGACATGCACGCGAGCGATCACCGCGTCCGAGACGATGGCTACTTCCACCTCCGCCAGCTCGCGCAGGGCAAAGCGCCCGTCGCCCGAAAGCTGCGCGCACGCCTCCAGCGCCGCCTCGCTGACGGCCCGGAGCCAGCCCAGCTCGACGCGCACGGCGCGCTGTTTATTGGCGAGAGACAGCTCCATTTTAGACAAACGAGCAGTCGTCATCGAGACACCGCTCCAGCAGCTTGATATACTTCGAGCGCGGAATCTCCAGCGTGCCGAAGGTGAGCAAATGCGGCGTGGTCCACTGCGTATCGAGCAGCGAGTAGCCGCGCTCGCGCATCCGCATCACCAGCGCGTGCAGCGCGACCTTCGAGGCGTCCGTGGCGGTGTGAAACATACTCTCGCCGAAGAACGCCCCGCCGAGTGCCACTCCGTAAAGCCCGCCCACGAGTTCGCCATCCTGCCAGCACTCCACGGAATGCCCGTAGCCCAGCCGATTCAGCTCCACGTAGCTGGCGATAATCTCGTCGTTGATCCAAGTCTCCTCCCGCACCGAGCACGCGCGCATGACGCTCTCGAATGCTGTGTCTATGCGGATTTCAAAGGGGTTCTTTTTCAGCGTGCGCTTGAGCCCGTGCGGGATGTGAAAGCGGTCGTCTATGGGGATAATCGCGCGCGGGTCTGGCGAGAACCACGAGATTTCGCCATCCGCCATCGCCATCGGGAACGCACCCGAGCGGTAGGCATAAAGTAGAAGATCAGCGGCAATCATGGGCGGCTCGTGTAGGAGGATTTTCCGCTGGTGGCAATTACTGCGCTCAGGCTTCGTAAATCTCGGCGAGCGGGAGACTCACTTCGATGGCGGATAGGGAAAGTGCGCCGGTGAGTTCGTTGTAGAACGTCGTTTTCCACCCTTCGCCCTCGCGAGTGTAGATGACCGCCTCCACGCGATCCGGCTCGACGAGGATATAATGCTGGAGGCTCTTGCAGGCGAGGTAGGCGTCTTTCTTTTCCGTCCTGTCAATACGCGCTGTTGAGGGCGAGAGGACTTCAAAGATCACCACGGGATTTTCAATCGCTCGTGCGGCGGGATCAAACGGCCCGCATGTCACCGTCGCGTCGGGGTAATAGTATCGCTCGTCGTGAGCTTGGGAAAAGTGGACGGCTGCATCCGAGCCGAATGGGCGGCACTGCTTGCCGCGCAGCCGGGTGCCGAGTGCCAGCAGGATTTTCTGCGTGATGATGCTGTGACCGAGAGTCCCGCCAGCCATCGCGTGGACGACTCCGTTGAGATACTCATGTTTCACGTCGGACTGCTCCTCGTCGTGAAGGTATTCCACGACGGAAACGAAATGACCAAGGTTCGATAGTGCGCTCATGCGTTGCAGGATACGAAACGGGAACTTGATTTGCAAACGCCGCGTTACGGCGTGCGGAGGATGAGCCGCAGCGCGTCCAGCCGCAGGCGCGTCGTCGCGATGGCGGTTTGCAGCGCGGCTTTTTGCGTGCGGAGAAGATCGATCTCTTCGGGGCGGACGTGGTCGTTGATGGAGCGCAGCGTCTCCAGCCGCTCGATCTCCAAGTCGAGGTGCGTGCTCACCTCGGCGGTGGCGCGGGTGATCAAGGCTGGGAGCTGTTTCGCCGCGAGAGCTTGCGCAGCGGCGAGCATGGCTGGGAGGAGCTTCTGTTTCATCGGGCCGCGATCCAGCAGGCGGAAAATGTCGGCCTTTTCCAGCTTCGCGGCGGCGAGCTTTTTGTCGGCGGATTGGTCGGCCAGCGTGTGGTCCACGACGATGCGGATGGGGAACGGCGGGAGGAAGCGGTCCATGTGCAGCGCGGCGGGCGCGGTGCATTCGGCGACGGCGAGAATCTCCAGCAAGATAGCCTCCGTGCCGCTGCCCTTCCACACGCCGAATGCGCTGTTGCCGCCGTCGGAGCACAGGAGCAAATCCAGCGCGCCCGTCATGATCGGGTGGTCGCCGGACATGAGCACGAGGTCTTCGCGGCTGAGGGCGCGGGCGCGCTCAAACGTAATGGTGATGCCCTCTTCCGGCAGCGCGGGGAAGGCGTCCGTGAGGAGATGGCCGGGCTTTAGCAAGTATGCCTTCGCGCTGTGGTCCTCGACTTGCACGCCGAAGTGATCGAACAAATCCACGCAGAACTCCGCAAACGTCGCGTCGTCATCCGCCGCGCGAATGTGGCGAATCGTCTGCGCGGCGATGGCGGGTTTGCAGGAGTTCAGCTCCAGCAAGCGGTCGTGGCCGCGCTCCAGTTTGCGCGTCACTTTCGCGTGGAGGTCTTTGGTTTTCTTGATCAAAGCGGACAGCTTTTTTGCGTTGCTGGCGTCGCCTAAATCTTTACGCAGCGCCGTCGCGATTTCGCCCGCGCCGTGTGGGTGATGCTCAAAGGCGGCGAGCCCTTCGTGATACCACTGCGCCAGCACTTCGCCCGTCGTGCCTGGCAGAAATGGGACGTGAATATGGATGGTCGCCGTCTGCCCGATGCGGTCGAGCCGCCCGATGCGCTGCTCCAGCAGCTCAGGGTTTTCCGGCAGGTCGAACAGCACGAGATGATGCGCGAATTGAAAGTTCCGCCCCTCGCTCCCAATCTCCGAGCACAGCAGCACGCGCGCGCCGTCTTCCTCGGAGAAGTATGCGGCGTTGCGGTCGCGCTGGAGTAGCGTCAGCCCTTCATGGAAAACGCCCGCATTCACCGCAATCTCGCGCTGGAGTTGCTCGGCGATTTGCTCCACGAGCTTCCGCGTTTTGCAGATGAGTAGGACTTTCTCTTTCGCGTGTTTTTTGAGGAAAGCCGCCAGCCATTTCACCTTCGCCTCCGTGTCCTCATCGCCCGGCAGCTCCACGAGATGCGCCTTCCGTTTCGGGAAGCCCGTGAGCGCCGCTCGCGTGTTGCGGAACATCACGCGGCCTGTGCCGAACGTATCCAGCAGCTCCGCGACGAGCCCATCGCGCGGCCCGTCGAGATGCGCGGCGACGCGCGGTGATTGGGAGGAAAAGAGCTTCCGGTCTGCCGCGTTCAACGACTCTCCCGCCAGCAGCCGATCCAGCGCACGGGCGACTTGCTCGTAGTGCTCGCCCTCTTCCATGAACTTCGCGAGGTCCGAGTACCGATCTGCATCCAGCAGCCGCAGCCGCGCGAAGTGCCCCTCCGGCCCGAGCTGCTGCGGAGTCGCCGTGAGCAGGAGCAGGCCCGGCGTCTTTTGCGCCAGCGCATCCACCAGCAAATACTGCTCGCCCGCTTCCTCCGGCGACCACTCCAGATGGTGCGCCTCATCCACCACGAGCAAGTCCCAGCCAGCCTCCACGGCCTGCTGCGCCCGCTTTGCGTTGCCCGCGAGGAGTGCCACATCGCACACGACGAGCTGGCTATCGAGAAAGGGATTTGCCTCGCCGTCGTGCTCCACAATAGACGCGCAACGGTCTTCGTCGAAGATGCTGAAGAGCAGATTAAATCGCCGTAGCAACTCCACGAACCATTGGTTCACCAGCGCCTCCGGCAGCAGGATCAAAATACGCGCCGCGCGCCCCGTGAGGTGCAGGCGATGCAGGATGAGCCCGGCTTCAATCGTCTTCCCCAGCCCCACCTCATCCGCCAGCAGCACACGCGGCACGAGCCGCGCCGCGACCTCCGTAGCGATGGACATCTGGTGCGGTAAAAGGTCCACGCGCCCGCCGACAAATCCACGCACCGGCGATTGCCGCAGCTCGCACCGCCGACGCAGCGCCCGCACGCGCAGGTCGAACGTATGCAGGTCATCCACCTGCCCGGAAAACAGCCGGTCCTCCGGTTTGCTAAAGCTCGTCGTATCCGCCAGTCGCCCCTCCGGCACCTCGCCCGCAGTCGTGCGGTACACGAGCAGCCCCGCCTTTTCCTCCACCGCGACCACGACGGCATCCGCGCCATCGCGCACGGAAATCGTATCGCCCACGACAAAGCGCACGCGCCGCAGCGGAGCCGATTCCGTCGAGTAATGCCGCCGCTCATCCGCCGCCGGGAAGAAAACCTCCACGCACCCAAACGCGCATTTCTCAATCACCCCGAGCCCCAGCTCCGGCTCGCTATTACTTACCCATCGTTGTCCGTGTGTCATAAAATGGGCGCGGAACGTAGCCGCCCGCCGTTCGCCGACAAGGTTGATCTCCGCCACGCCGTCGCCTACACCCACGGCGATGAAGAAACTCCTTTTACTCGCCTGCCTCACCGCCACAGCATTTGCCGACGATGTCGCCGTGCTGGAGTTCAAGTTTGCTGGTGAGAAAGCTCTACGCACCGTCGCCATCGAGTTCTACGAAAAAGACGCCCCGCGCACCGTCGCGAACTTCAAGAAGCTGGCGCAAGACGGCTTTTACAAAGGCTGCGCCATCCATCGCTCCATCCCCAGCACCCTCGTGCAAATGGGCGACCCGCTCAGCAAAAAGAGCGACCGCACCAAAGTCGGCACGGGCGGCCCTGGCTACACACTCCCCGCCGAGATTCACCGCAAGCACGGAAAGGGCACCGTCGCCGCCGCTCGCCTCCCGGATAAGCTGAACCCGCAGCGCCAGAGCAACGGCAGCCAATTCTACATCACCCTCGCCCCACAGCCCGCGCTCGACGGCAAGCACACGGTCTTTGGCAACGTCATCAAAGGCATGGAAGTCCTAGAGCGCGTCGCCGAACTCCCCGCCGACCCAAACGACTACCCGAACGACCGCATCGAACTGCGCCGCGTCCGCATCGTCCCTCGTGAGAGTATTTGAAAGCCGGAGCAGAGAGCCGAAAGGAGTGTTTGACAAAGCAGGACGCTGCCACCACTTTCCGCTCCCTTTTTCCCGGAACAGAATAACCTTTTTACTATTATGATGAGTCACCTTGTTGATGAAGCTGCAAAGAAAGTCGGGAGCACTCCGCTGCTCGTGAATATCGTGTCCAAGCGGGTCCGGCAGTTGAACTCGGGCCACAAGCCCATGGTCACTGTGACCGGGCGCATGGGCCTCGCTGATGTCGCGCTGACCGAGATCATCGAAGGCAAGCTCACGCACGAAGCGAAGCCAAAGGAAGGGCAATAAGCCCCCGAAGAGCGGGGATTTTGAGCTATGGGCGCCGACATCTCGGTTAATCGCAAGGCGCTAAGGGACTATCATATCCTCGCCCGATACGAGGCGGGGATTGAACTCAAGGGCACCGAGGTAAAGTCGATCCGTGCCGGGAAGGCGAACGTGAACAGCGCGTTTGCGCGGGTAGAAAATGGGCAGGTCTGGCTCTACGATGTGGACATCCAGGCGTATGAGAAGGCGAGCTTCGAGCAGCATGAGTCCAAGCGGATGCGGCGGCTCCTTTTGCACAAAGCAGAGATCGGGAAACTGGCGCAGAAGAGCCTCGTGGACGGCTGCACGCTCGTCGCGCTGCGGATGTATTGGAAGGATGCGAAGGTGAAGATCGAGATCGGCGTGGGCAAAGGCAAAGACGCCCACGACAAGCGCGATGCGATCAAAGCAAAGGTCGAAAAACGCGAGGCCGACCGTGTCGTCGCTGGCTTCAATAGAAAGAACGGCTGAAGTGGACAGTCTCTCAACTCTCAACGCTCAACCCTCAACTAACCCGATGCTCTCCATCACCATCCCAATTTACAACGAAGCCGGCAGCGTCGGCACCCTCTACGACAAAGTCCGCACGGCCATGGAGAAGCAGCCACAGCCGTGGGAACTCATCCTCGTGAATGATGGAAGCACCGACGGCACCGACGAACTGCTCGACGAAATCGCGGCGCGCGACGAGCGGGTGAAAGTGGTCCATTTCCGCCGGAACTTCGGGCAGACTGCGGCCATGATGGCGGGGTTCGATTTTGCAAAAGGCGACATCATCATCCCGATGGATGGCGACCTGCAAAACGACCCCGAAGACATCCCGCTCCTGCTGGCAAAACTCGACGAGGGCTTCGATGTTGTCAGCGGCTGGCGCAAAGACCGGCAGGATAACGCCATCAAGCGCAACGCCCCCAGCATCATGGCCAACCGGCTCATCTCCTGGGTGAGCGGCGTGCGGCTGCACGACTTCGGGTGCTCGCTCAAAGCGTATCGCCGCGAAGTCATCGAAGGCGTGCGGCTCTACGGCGAGATGCACCGCTTTCTCCCCATCTATGCAAAGTGGCACGGCGCGGAGATCACCGAGGTCGTCGTCCGCCACTACGCACGCGAGCACGGCGAGTCGAAATACGGGCTGGAGCGCGTGCTGAAAGTCATCGCGGATTTGGTGACGGTGAAGTTCCTCGACCGCTTCCAGCAAAAGCCGATGTATATTTTCGGCGGTGCGGGGTTGCTCATGTTCATGATCAGCTTCGCAGCCGGAGCGCTCGCCTGTTTCTTCAAATGGATATGGCATCCCTCAAAGCCGTTCATCGAGACGCCGCTGCCCGTCCTGTGCCTCGTAGCGGGCGCTGCCGGGATGCTCTGCATCCTTCTCGGACTACTCGCAGAAATGATCGTCCGCACCTTTTACGAGAGCCAAGGCAAGCGCGTGTATATCGTCCGCGCAGCGCGGAATGTGACGCAATAATGACGCTCGCTGCGTCTTTCTTCACCACGGCAATTGCCATTTCTAAAAAGCCCGCCTACACAGCAGCCGAATGAGCGATAAATCTGGTGAACTTGATCTGAAATTTCTGCCCGACTGGCTAAAAGAAAGCCCGTCTGCGCCTGCCAACCGTTATGCCAATTTTGAAGGCGAACCCGCAGGGCGTGGCGACCGGCGGAGCTTTGGCAGTGGGGGCGGACGGCCCGGTGGACCGCGTCCTGGTGGTCCTCGCCCAGGTGGCCCCGGTGGGCCGCGCCGCGATGATCGTGGACCTCGCCCCGGTGGCGGAAATCGCGATAGCCGTGGCCCCGGCCCCGGTGGGCAACGCCGCCCCGGTGGCCCGCCAGATCGCGACCGCGACCGCGAGCCGCGTCCGCCGCAAGAGCCCGTGCGGCAGGTGATTCGCGTGGAAGTTTTGCCCGAGCCGATGATTGCATTGAGCATCGCGAAGCAAGTGAAGGCGAGTGGCCGCGCGTGCGGCGTATTCCGTCTGGCAAAAATGTTTTTGGAACATCCCGACCGTCTGCGCATCCGCGTCACGGCGCTGGAAAAAGACGCGGTGATGTACCAGATCGGCGATGGCATCGTGGCGTTCGATCGCACCGTGCTGGAGCGCGGCGCGTATGCGCAGTTCAAGAAAGATTTTTACGAGACCGAGCAGATCGAAGGCGAGCCGCCCAAGGGCAAATACACCTCCGTGGCGCGCGAGCGCATGAGCGGCGTCCTCCTCGGGCCGTCGAGCCACCACGGCTACCAAGTCGCCATTCGCAAACTCTACGAAGAGCGCTTCTCCCGGCGCATGGACTTCGCCGATTTCCAGCGCAACATCGAGATGGTCAACGACCCCGTCGTTTTTGAGCAGTGGAAGAAACAAGCCAGCACCGTCACCGTCATCAAAACGCGCGTCGCAGCCGGCGAAGAGCCCGTCACTTTCAAAGACGACTACGAGGCCGAGCAGCACTTCAAGCAGAACCACCTGCCCAACCTCATCCGCACCGGCACGACGCTGGAGATGACGGGCACGGCGATGAACTGGTTCCCCGAGCGCAACGTCGCCTTCAACGTCCGGGACGCCATCGACCGCGAGCACCGCTTCCCCGGCCAGATGGTGAATGCGCTGCGCCCCATCTTCTCGGAGGCCGGGCTACACCACTTCAAGTGGAAGAAAAAAATTCTCTTCGTCTCCGCCATCCGCCCCGTGCGGCACAATGCGGGCGAAGCGTTCAGCGACGGCATGGCCTTCATCCTCACCACCGTGAACGAGCACCCCGGCATCCCGCGCCCAGACCTCTTGCTCCGCCTCCTCGCGGGCATCGCGCCAGACTCCGAGGAAGGGCTCGCGAAGAAAGAAGCGCTCGCATCCGACCTCCACTATCTCATCCACGTAGGCCATGTCGTAGAGTTCCAAAACGGAGCCCTTGAACTCCCGCTCGACCGCCGCGCACAAAACGCCGAGCAACAACATGAAGACGGGCGCATGGACGCCAACGCCGAAATGGCCGCGCTCGACGAAAAGCCACAGCAACAACAGCAGCGCAAAGGTGGAAACCCTCAGCAACAGCAGAAGCAGAATCCACCGCGCCAACAACAGCAGCCACGGCAGCAACAGCCACGGCAACCGCAAGGCCCACGCGGGAGACGCGACCCCGGCTACCTCGCGCTGATGCCTGCGGTGTTGCTGTAAAGCGGGCCTCTGCCATTGGCCAGACGCTGGCGACGTTCTACCGGGTGATGCGGTTGATTTATCCCAGCGGGAGGAGCGCGCCCATGCGGCTCCGGCGAGGGAAGGCGCAGTGATCAGCCTTTCATCATGTCGCCGAGCGACTTGAAGTAGCCGATGTAGAACTGCACGACGATCCAGCCGACGTAGATGGCGACACCGATGATGACCATGCGCGGCAGCCATTCGGAGATGAACTCCATCCGCCGCAGCGCGCTCTCGCGATACTCTTTGGCGAGGCGGGACAGCTCGTGGTCGAGGCTGCCGGTGGATTCGCCGACGAAGAATGCGCGGACGACGGGCTCGGGGAATGCGCCGGTCGGGCCGATGCCATCGGCGATGCTCTTCCCCTCGCGGACGAAGCGCACGGCGCGCTCTGCCGCTGCTGCGACGACGGCGCTGCCGCTCGCACGGCCCGATGCGTCGAGGCTGGAAAAGACGTTGATGCCCGCATCGAGCTGCATGTTGTAGGCAGCGCAAAAGCGGCTCATCGCAAATGCCCGGCGCAGGCTGCCGACAACAGGCAGGTTGCGAAGGAGCGTATCGAAAAGACGGCTGCCCCGCGCGGCGGCGATGAGCATTTTCGAGATGGCGACGATCCCGCCGATGATGAGCCAGATGCAGACGATCTGAATGACGGCGGAGCGCAGCGCGGCGTTGATGTCCGCGTTCGGGCCGACGGCGCGAGGGAGCGCAGTGGTGAGCGCGGCGAAGTGGAGGATGAAGAGCGGGTAGAGAAGTTTGCCTCGGATGCGGGCGCGCGCTTCGCCGAGCGACTCGTAGTATTGGGCACACTGCTCTAGCCCGACCTCTAGCGTGCCCGACTCGTCCGACGCTGCAATGATGCCCGTCTCCAGCGGATCGAGCCGCCCGGTTTGCGCCTCGATGGCCTCTGCGACGCGGTCGCCGTGCTTGAGCCGCTGGGTGATGCCGCGCAACACGGCGGACGATTCGCCGCGCGCGTGGCGGGATAATGTTTCGACGGCTGCGGGGAATGGGACGCCGCTTTTTACCAACTGGGCTAGATCGCGAAACAGGCGCGCTTTTTCCTTGGACTGCATGGCGGAAACTCACCGCGCCGCTGTGCCTGTGCAACACCGGAGTTTCCGCGCACTAAAACAGTCGTCACGCCCCGGCGTCTCGTGGCACTGAATAGGGCAGTGAAACTTTCCACTATCGCAGCCACGCTCGCCGAACTCGGAGCGAAACCAACACAAAGCCTCGGGCAGAATTTCCTGCACGACCAAAACCTCGCGCGCTGGATCGTCGAGCAAGTAGGCATCGGCGAGGGCGAGCCGTGGCTGGAGATCGGGCCGGGGCTCGGCGCGCTGACGGAGTATGCGCTGGAACGCTCGAAGAACGGCACGCTGCTGGAGAAGGACGACCGCATCATCCACTGGCTGCGCGCGCAATTCCCCGCGCTGGAAGTCGTCCACGGCGACGCGCTGGAGTATGACCCACGCGTGCTGTTCTCGCGGGGGCCGGTGAAGGTGTTCGGCAATCTGCCGTATTACATTTCCAGCCAGCTCATGTTCCAGTTCGCCACGGAGCCGAGCCCGGCGAGCAGCATGACGTTTACGCTCCAGCGCGAACTTGCCGAGCGGATGTGCGCGGGGCCGGGCACCAAAGAGTATGGCGCGATCACCGTGCTCATCGGGCGGCGCTGGAAGGTGAAACTGCTGCGCATCTTGCCCCCACATGTGTTCACGCCCGTGCCGAAGGTGGACTCCGCAATCATCATCCTCACGCCACGCGAGGATGACGCGCTGCCGGAGTGCGACGGCGCGCTGTTCACGAAGCTGGTGAAAACGGCGTTCAGCCAACGCCGGAAGCAAATGAAGAAGCTGCTTCAGCTCGACCGCTGGCCGGAGCTGTGCGCCGCCGTGGGCATCCTAGAAACCGCACGGGCAGAAGAGCTGAGCCTCGCGCAGTGGGTGACGCTGACGAACTTTGCCGCCGGGGCGACTGCGGACCATTCGACGAAAGCGCAGGATTTGACCGGCGAGATTTTCGACGTGGTGAACGAGCGCGATGAAGTGATCGGTCAGCGCCCACGCGGTGAAGTCCACCGCGAGAAACTGCGGCATCGCGCCGTCCACATCTTCGTCTTTAACAAACGCGGCGAGCTGTTTCTCCAGCGCCGCTCGCGGTGGAAAGACATGCACCCGCGCGATTGGGATTCCAGCGCGGCGGGCCACGTTAATTCTGGCGACAGCTACGCCGACACCGCGCCACGCGAGCTGGAGGAGGAGCTTGGCATCTCCGCACCGCTCACGGAGCTAGGCTCCATCGCGGCATGCGCGGGCACTGGCTGGGAGTTCGTGAAAATCTACCGCGCGCAGCACGACGGCCCGTTCCGCCTGCCGCCAGCGGAGATCGAGTGCGGGGGCTTTTTCACCTGCGAGCAGATTGACGGCTGGATTGCCGCACGCCCCGGCGATTTCGCCAGCGGCTTCCGCGAATGCTGGAAGGCTGTGCGCGAGCGGGTTTAGACGCGCTCTGCTGCGAGGAGGATGCCGGCAGCTTTGTCGAGCGTCTCCTGCCATTCGGCCTCGGGCGAGCTGTCGGCCACGATGCCAGCTCCGACGTGGAAGGTCGCCTCGCTGCCTTCGATGACGACGGTGCGGATGACGATGGAAAACTGGCTCTCTTCGTTGAAGCCCAGCCAGCCCACTGCGCCCGTGTAGAGCCCGCGCGGGATAGTTTCTAGCTCGGCGATGATTTCCATCGCGCGCTTCTTCGGTGCGCCGGTGATGCTGCCGCCGGGAAAACATGCGCGCAGCGCAGCGGCGTGATCCACGCCGACTCGCAGTCGGCCCTGGACGGTGGAGACGAGGTGGAAGACTTGCTCGTGGCGCTCCAGTTTGAGCAACTCGGGTACCGCGACAGTGCCGAACTCGCAGACTTTCCCGAGGTCGTTGCGCTCCAAGTCGGTAATCATCACCAACTCCGAAACCTCCTTGGGCGAAGTGATTAGATCGAACGCGCTCTTTTCATCCGCCATCGGGTCGGAGCGGCGCGGGCGTGTGCCCTTGATGGGCCGCGTGCAGATCGAGCGACCGCTCAGTTTGAGAAATGACTCCGGGGATGCCGAGAGGATGGCCCGCCCGCCGAGCTGCATGTAGCAAGCGTTTGGCGCGGGTGAGTAGTGCCGCAGCGCTTCATAAAATGCCCACGGCTCGCCAGTCCACGACGCCGAGAAGCGATGCGAAAGATTCACCTGA
>CAMDQC010000059.1 GCA_945905735.1 Prosthecobacter debontii
TCCTCGTCCGCTTCGATTTCTCCCGCGCGGTGCGGGCACGCGACAGACACGCCGGGAGCGTTGCAGAATCCACTTTCCCCCCCGTCCCACCGCTCATTGTGAATAACTCTGTGAATATCTACCTGTCTCAACTTCGTGGCAAATCACTAGAAATGCGGCGGGTTAGTATCGACTGCGTTTCGGCTAGGTAAAACATCGCGCCGCAATGCAGACAACGATTGTATTGCGTGCAAAAAAACGCTTGTTCCTCACATGCACCAAAGACTTCGCACCGCTTGGATTTCTGATATTCACCTAGGCACTCGTGGCGCTCAAACTGCGTCTCTTCTCCACTTCCTCAAATGCCACGATTTCGACACCCTCTACATCGTAGGCGATTTGCTCGATGTGTGGTCCCTTCGGCGTGGAATCTACTGGCCGCAGGAGCACAATGATGTCATCCAAAAAATCCTCCGAGCCGCCCGCAAAGGCACCCGAGTCATTTATATCCCCGGTAACCACGACGAATTCGTGTCCGACTACCACGGTGAATTTGGCGGCATCACCATCCAGCCCAACGCGATTCATACCACGGCTGACGGACGCCGCCTCCTCGTCATGCACGGCCACGAACTCGACGCTGTCATGAAAGGTGCCCGCTGGCTCGCGCACATCGGCGACATCGGCTACCAATTCCTGCTCAAGTGCAACCGGCCGCTCAACTGGGTCCGCCGCCTTTTTAGTCTTGGCTATTGGTCGCTCAGCGCATTTGCCAAAAAGAAAGTGAAAGGCGCGGTCAACTACGTCGGCAAGTTCGAGGAAGGCATCGCCCGCTTTTCCCTCGAAGCAAAAACGGACGGCGTCGTCTGCGGCCACATCCACGTGCCCATCATCCGCGACCTCCCCAGCACCACATACTATAACTGCGGCGATTGGGTGGAGAGCTGCTCGGCGCTCGTCGAACACTATGATGGGCGCATCGAGCTACTCGTGGGCTGGCACGAACCCGAGCGCATCATCCCCATGCCGCCACCGCCTACGGTCTCGCTCGCCGAATTCGAAGCAGTGGGGAAAAGGGGGCAGGCTTCCGCCTGACCCCGTTTCCAATGTAAAGTCGGATACCCATCAGCCGAGTTGCCCGCGTTTTAGAGCGCGGAGTCTCCCGATGACGGCGCTTTCGGGCTGCTCATGGCGGGAGCGTTCTGCATCTGTACGTTCCTCGGCAAGTTCGCGGTCCATTTCCTCGCGGTGGTCGAAGTAGTAGCCGAGGGCGGCGTGGACTTCGCCCAGCGTGAGGTGCGGGTATTGCAAGACCATTTCTTCCGCTGACCATCCGCGACCGATGTAATCGGCGGCTATCTGCGCGACGCGGATGCGGGGGAGGCGTTCGAGATGCGCGGGCTCGCCGATGGTTTTAGAAATGTGCGGATAGGCGAGGACTGGCATACGCGGAGTTGTAGGACGCGGTTACGCGCTTGGCGCGGGGTTTGTTCCGCCGGCTGCGGGTTTCTTTTTGCTGGGGGCGCGGTGGATGCGGCTGGTGGTTTGCCAGACGTGGAGTTTCTCGGGCTGGCGGGCGTATTTGTTCTGGACGATGGTATCGAGGGCTTCGACATCCCGCCCGGCGGCGAGGAGGATTTGGGTGATGGCTTCGGTGTTTTCTACGCCTTCCTGGTTTTCGGCTTGGTTGTGTTTGTTGGCTTCGATGAGGGCGTCATAGTCGGCGCGGAGGTCGGCGACGAAATCGGCGGCGATTTCCCATTCGATGAATTTGGCGACGAGGGCGGCTTTGGTGGCTTTTTGTGCGGCGGTGTCGGTGGGGTGTTCTTCGAGGAGGCGGAGGAGTTTTTCGGCGTGGGTTTTGATTTTTGCTTCGGTGGAATCGTCGGGCATGGCGTAGTCGGCGGCAAATCCGGCGGGCTCGGTTTGGCCGATGCTGCGGGAGGTGCGGGCGATGGCTTTGTAGTCGAGCCAGAGGGCGTCGAGGAGAGTAGCTTTGCTGGCGCGTCCGGGGACTTGGCCGGTTTTGGCTAGGACGAGGTCGGCGAGGTGCTTGTCGATGCGTGCGAAAAGGATTTTGCCTTTGCTGCCTGCGGCAAAGTCGGCGGTGTTTTCGGTTCCGAAGGTTTGGACTCGGGTGAGGCGGTCTTCGCGGAGTTGGTCACGGTCGTTCATTGTATGTTTTGTATGTGAGGTTGAATGAAATAATGGACCGGGGCGTTGTGCTCCTTTTGGCGTGATTTGCCAAGGTGGAAAGCGGGTTTTGTTCGAGCCTGATTGGAGATTGGATTTCGGTTCTACAGAGGAAAACCGGGGTTGGAGGGCGACGCGCCATTACCCGGAGGTCGGTGCGCCATAGGTTGGAGGTCAACACGCCATCGGTCGGAGGTAGGTTTCCGTTACCCGGAGGTCGGTGCGCCATTACCCGGAGGGAGGTGCGTTGATACACGGAACACGATTTTCGGTGGTCGGAGGTGGATGCGCCATCACCGGGAAGGCGATGCGCCGATGGTCGGGATGCGTTTGTACGAAGCCGGAGGGCATCCGCTTTTACCCGGAGGGTGATGCGAGCCTAGCCGGAGGACGGTGCATTATCTGTCTGCGGCCTCGTCGCCTTGCAGGCCGCGGGATCAGCCGACGACTACGGTGGTGTAGCTGCCGTCTTGCATGGCTCCGTTGATGAGGCAGCGGACGATGATTTCGGTGATGTTACCCGTGGTGCCGGCGGGCACTTGGGCGTCGATCTCGGTGGTGCTGGGGGCTCCGTAGTCGGTGGCTTGGACGAGGGTGCCGTCGGCTTTGCGGAAGCTGACTTTGCAGCCGAGAATGCGGTTGAATTGGGGGCGGCCTTTTTTGTTGCCGAGGACGATGTGAACGCTTTTGGCGGCGGTGTAGTGGTCGGGTTGGCCGGTCCAGTTGTCGGTGACACGGATGATTTCGGGTTTGATGCGGCCTTGGTGACCTTGGTTTTCGTAGGTGATGTTGCCGGCGACCCATGCGCGCCCGGCGTCGCCCCAGTTGCAGTTCACCCTGCGTGGGGCGAGACAGTCTGCTCACCACATTGGCTGCGACCATGAGCAAGTTGTAGGTGATCGCGGCGGAAAACACTGGGATGCCAATGAGCTTCCAGAGGTCGGCTTTCTTGCCGCTCATGTCGCCTATTTGGCAGGCGCGAGTTGCACGGCGACGGCGGCATTTGAGCCTGGAGCAACGTCGTGGAGACCGAAGGCATCGGCGGCATCAAAGGCTTCCGCTGCACCGACAAAAGACTTGGCACCAGCACCGAGCTAACCACCAAGCCTGAGTGGAAAGCCACCTCGCCCAAGGCACAACTCGGCTTCAAGTTCTACTGCACCCAGCCGCAGACCTTGATTCTCACCGCGGGTGACTTTGCCACCGAGATCGAGATCACCGCTGCCGAAGATCACTGGCAGGAAATGCTGATCTCCGCGAACAAGCTCATCAACCCCGCCAATCAACAGCGCCTCGCGAGTTGGAAAGGAGTGACCGCCATTCATCTCAAACCCAGAGCCGACGCGGACATCACGAAGGTGCTGTTTGCGCAGTTTAAATGGGTCTTGCCCGCCGCTCCGGAAGCCGAGAAGAAATGAATTTTCCATGAGACTCATTGCATTTCTCGCCACTTTCTCGCTCCCGTTCTTCGCGCTCGCGCAGTCCTCTGTGGACCCGGACTCGAATGGCGTCCTGCTCAAACCGATCCCGGACCGGCTGGTGGTGCTGACTTTTGATGATGCTCCGGCGAGTCATGCGACGGTGGTTGCGCCGATTCTGAAATCGCATGGATTTGGTGGTTCGATTTATGTGTGCAATTTCGATTCGTTTAAAACGCGGAAGGATTGGTATCAGACTTACCGGCAGATGAACGCAATGCACGCGGATGGGCTGGAGATTGGGAATCACACTTACGGGCATGGCGGGGGATTGGAGAATTATTTGCGGATGGAGGATGAGGTGATGGCGAATGGCGGGCCGAAGATGACGACGGTGTGCTGGCCGATTTACCAAGTGGTATGGCCGATTATTCCGGGGCTGTTGCAGCATGGTTATCTGTTCGGGCGCGGCGGGCATGAGCGACCCTACCGGCCTACGGTGGACAATCCTTTTGATGTGCCGTCGTTTTCGATGACGGACGGGGTTTCGAGTGAGAATTTCATCAAGGCGGTGCAGCAGGCGTGTCGGGGCCGGGTGGTGGTGCTGACGTTTCACGGGGTGCCCGATATGGAGCATCCGCCGGTGAGTCTGGAGCCGGTGATGTTCAAGGCGATGATGCAGTATTTGAAGGACAACAATTACCAGTGCATCGCGATGCGCGACCTGGCGAAGTATATCAATGTGGAGAAGGCGGTGACGCTGCCGCGCACGGCGAATGATGCAAAGGGCGCGCCGCCGTTTGAGCGCATGAAGGACGAAAAGCCGTTCGTCGCACCGCCGTCGGGAGACATCCGGGAGTTTCGTTTTCCCGATCTGGCTCCGGCGAGGATTTCCAAAGGGGAGGTCACGGTGACGGTTCCGCACGCCACGGATGTGACGGCGCTCGCGCCGAAAATCACGGTGTCCGCCGATGCGACGGTCACTCCGGCGTCGGGTGCGGTGCGCGATTTTTCTGCGCCGCAGACTTACACGGTCACGGCGCGCGATGGGGCTGTGAAAAGCTACGTCGTCACGGTGAAGAAAACGCCGGTGAGCAATGCGAAGGACATGCTGACATTCACGCTGCCGGGTGCGCGCTCCGTTGCGCTTTCGCAGAGTCGCATCGCTGTCTATGTGCCGACGGCCACGGATGTGACCGCGCTGGCTCCGACGTTCACGCTTTCGCCTTTCGCCACGGCGGAACCCGCTTCGGGTGCGGCGCGGGATTTCACGAAGCCGCAGACTTACAAGATCACAGCGCAGGATGGATCGTCGCACGCGGTCGCGGTTGCGGTGGTGAAGAGCGACAAGACGAACGCGTTCGCCTGGACGAAAGCGGAGGAGGGAAATTGGAGCGAGGCAGCACGGTGGACTGACAGCGCAGCCGCACCGATGGGGGCGGGATCGCCGGACTACATTCTTAGTTTCAACCAAGGTGGCAAATGCACGGCGAAGAATGATCTGACTGCGGGATTTGTGCTGAACCAGCTCGTCCTCGGCGAGCGCTCCGGCGGACTCACGCTCAGCGGAAACGCATTCACTTTCGCTAAGGAGCCGGCGAACCAAATCCCGCCCGCGATCCGCGCTTCGAAGTGCGGGATTGTGAACATCAACGTGCCCGTCGCGCTCCACGACGATCTCACAATCATCACTTCCCCCGACAAAGACCCCAACTGCTTCATCACGTTCAACGAAGTCATCTCCGGCCCTTGCGCGCTCACGTTGCAAAGCTCGGGCGATTCCAATGTCGCGGGAATCAATTTCCACGACGTGCATTTCGGCGTCCTGCAAATCAACAACTCGAACACCTACAGCGGCGGCACATTCATCAACGGTGGCAAAATCAACGTGCGGAAAAGCGACGGTCTCGGCACCGGCACCGTCACGCTCGACAACTTCGGCACATTGACCACCGAGCGCGAACTCGCGAACCCGGTCGTCGTCAATCAAGGCACGCTCTTTCACTGCAACTTGACCGGCCCGATCGCGCTGAATGGCAACGCTGGCTTCATCGGCAACTGCACCATCGCCGGGAGCATGAGCGGGCATGGCGGCTTCACGATGTTTGGCACCAACGGCCTTTACCTCAACATGAGACCCGGCGGCACGGTGACGCTCTCCGGTGCAAACACCTACACGGGGCCGACCACCATATTCCCCAGCACGCTTGTCTTGAAAAAAGCCGCCGCACTTTACAACGCGGACGCCACGAAATGGACGGCTACAAACATCACGATCCACAAAGCTGCGACGCTCCGGCTGAATGTCGGCGGGCCCGGAGAGTTTACGGGCGAGCAAGTCGGCACGTTGCTCGGAAACCTCACGCGCACCGTGAACGACAACGGAATGATGGGCGGCTCCTTTCTCTGTCTCGACACTGTGAACGCCACGCAGCCCGTCATCATCACCGCCAACCTCGGGGATTCCAAGGGTCCCGGCGGCGGCGCGTTTGTTTTCAAAAAATGTGGCAGCGGTGCGATACGGCTATCCGGCAACAACACCTACACCGGACAGACGATCCTTGAGAGCGGCAGCCTCAGCGTCGCGTCGCTCAACTGTTTCACCGAGGGCAAACGCAAAGCCAGCAGCAGCCTCGGCGCGCCTACGGACATCGAAAGCGGCGAGATCGTCATCGGCGAAGAAGGCAAGGACGGCGACTGCGCGATCATCTACACCGGCAGCGGTGAGAGCACCGACCGCGTCATCAATCTCGCCGGGAAAAACGCCACGGTGACATTCGAGCAATCCGGCACCGGCCTATTGAAATTCACCAGCCCGCTCCTCATTTCCGGCTACGGCGCAAACAAAACCATCGCACTCACTGGCAGCACCCCCGGCACCGGCGAACTCGCCGCCACTATCACCGACCCACACGACCGCGCGGGTAAAGCCACCACCGCCATCACAAAAAGCGGCACGGGAAAATGGACGCTCTCCGGCGCAAACACCTTCACCGGCCCCGTCACCATCACCAGCGGCACCCTCGCCATCGCGAGCGAGCGCAGCCTCGCACCCAAATGCGACGTGAGCATCAGCGGCGGTGCGCGCCTTGAACTGAACTTCGGGGGCCGAATGAAAATTCACAGCCTGGCGCTTGACGGGAAACTCCTGCCGCCGGGAGTGTATTCCAAAGCAAGCGCGGCCGGTTTTATTCACGGAACCGGCACCCTTAGCATTGAGCTTTGAGAACACCCGTCATGAAACACATCCTCGTCCTCCTCGCCGCACTGCTAATCGCACAGAGGGAGACTCTGAGGGCCGCCGAGTCTGCTCCCATCGTGGGCGCAATCCGCTGGGATGCGTGGTATGGCAGCGGCGGCGCGACGAAGGCGGTGGAGGCGTCGCTCGGGCAACCGAAGTATCATTTTCGCCTGCCGTGGTTCGCTCGTGTCGTCGGTGGGGATCGCGTGAGCATCAATGGCGATTCGCAGGCCATCGTGGAGCAGGAGATCGACTATGCGGCGAAGGCGGGGCTGAATTATTGGGCCTTCCTCGATTACAACGACGAAGCGTCCGACATGCACATCGCCTTGAATCGCTACCGCGCGGCGAAGGACAAGAAGGGCATCCGCTATTGCTTCGTGGAGGAAGGCCCGCGCTTGGACGGACTCGGCACCGCAGCTTGGAAGCGGCTCGTGGAGCACTTCCAACATCCCGATTACCAGACCGTGCTCGATGGCCGCCCGCTGCTTTTTATGTTCGTGAAGACGGAGAAACTCGCCAAGGCCGAGTGGGATGAACTGAAGGCGCAGACCATCGCCGCCGGCCTCAAGGCACCGTATCTCGTGCTCATGGGCTGGAACCCCGCCGAGGACGCACGCGACATGGCGGCGCTCGGTTTCGACGCCATCTCCGCCTACGCGCGCGGCGGGAGCTATAGCATGACGCAGCCTAGCTTCGCCGAGCAATGCGCACTCATTCGTCGCGACCGCTGGGAGAAAAGCCGCGCCCTTCGAATCCCGAGCGTGACCTTCGCCAGCGCCGGATGGGACACGCGCCCGCGCAACGAACGCCCGCCGTCGTGGTGTACGTGGGTCACTGCGACTCCCGACAAAACCCCACCCGCGCAGCAAAAGCCGCTCATCGATTCCGTGACTGCGACCCCCGACGAACTCGCCGCGCATATTCGCGAAGCGCTCGATTGGACAAAAGCCAACCGCGACATCAACCCCAGCAACGCCGTCATCATCTACGGTTGGAACGAAAACGACGAAGGCGGCTGGCTGCTGCCGACCCTCGGCACCGATGGCAGGCCGGACGAGACACGCGTCAACGCGTTGGGGAAAGTGCTCCAGCCTCGTGTGCGACGTTAATAGTTATGACCTTCACCGAAGCTGAAATCGCCGAGTGCTCTGCAAATGCGGCGTTGCCTTATTTGAGCTCGCGGCATAATCAGCACCCGGACATGCTGCCGTCACATTTCATCTCAACAAGCCAGAGAACCATCGTGCTTTCCACCTTCCGACAGCACACTGGCCCGCTAGCGCACATCACCTCCCGCTGCTGATGGACCCTCATGTTTCACATTGGTATGAGAAGGACTTCGAGAACGCGTTCCTGCGGGCGAAAGGGGACGCCTTTCAGACTTTCTTCGAGCAGTTGATGGGCCGGGCTTACAAGGAGGACTTCATGGCGTGCAGTCCGTGGGGCAACGTGGGAGACAAGAAGAACGACGGCTTTCTGAAATCCGACCGTCGTTTGTTTCAGGTGTATGCGCCGAAGGACATGACTGCGGCGGAGGCGAACAAGAAAATCACCGAGGACTTTGCCGGGGCGTTGGAGCACTGGGGAAAGCACTTCGATAATTGGTCATTCGTCCACAACGCCTACGATGGACTGCCGCCTCATGTGCAGGAGTTGTTGTTGGAAACCGAACGCGAGAATCCCGGCGTGAAAATTGAACCGTGGTGTTTGGAGGAACTGCGGGTGGTGTTCCGCAAGCTCTCGCTGGATGACCTTCGGTCTTGGTTCAACTACACGCCGCCAACGATGGCCGAGCAAGCGAGCATCGGGTTCGACGAGATTCGCATCGTGCTGGAGGATATTGCTGCGCGTGAGATGCCTGCGAACCAACCTGTGTTGAGCGTGGACCCCGGCAAGCTCCGTGCGAATCGCTTGTCGAGCAGCGTGCAGGCACTCCTTACGGCGGGGATGGCGAAGGCTCCACTCGTGAAGCAGTTCTTCGACGAGTGGCACGCTCCGACCTACGGCGAACGCATGGCGAAGGCTTTCGCCGCCCGTTACGCGGAACTGAAAGTCTGCGCGCCTCCGCTGCATCCGAACGAGGTTTTCGACGAACTCCAACAATGGACGGGCGGCGAGAAACTGAAGTCGTCCCAACTCGCCGCCGTGCTCGCCTACTTTTTCGAGCGGTGCGACATTTTTGAACCCGCTCCGACAGCGCCATGATTCTGCCCTCGAAACATCTCTCCGAGCGACGCGCCCTGCTCACCGTTGGGAGCGAGATTCTGAGTCTCCTCGACCGTGCTCGCACGGTTTCATCTGTTTGGGAGGAAGTCAGAGGCGGTAAGTCCGAGAGGAAGCGGCGTTTGTCCTACGACTGGTTTGTGCTCGCTCTCGATTTGCTGTTTCTGATGGGGGCTATTCGCCTGAACGACGGATTACTAACAAAATCACCTTCCGCATGATTCACCGCATTTACAGCAGCCTGCCGACATTCAAGACACTGGAGTTCAAATCCGGTTTGAACGTGCTGCTCGCGGAGAAGTCAGCCGAAAGCGGCTCTGGTCGGACGCGTAATCGGGCGGGCAAGAGCAGCATGGTGGAGACGATTCACTTTCTCACCGGCGGGAACGTCTCCGAGAAGTCGCCTTACTCGTCGAAGGATTTGGAGGGACACACCTTCGGCATGGAGTTCGACGTTGAGGGGAAACGCGTGTGCGTGGAGCGCGAGGCGAAGAAGCGCGCAAAGTTCAAAGTGGATGGTGCGACTGTCTCGGCGGAAGATTGGAGGCAACGTCTCGGCTCTGCGTTCTTCGGCCTTGAACAGGATTCGGAAGAGGACGGCTACGGGCTCAGTTTCCGCTCCATGTTCGCCTACTTCGTGCGGCGGGAATCGAGCAACGCTTTCACCGAACCATTCAAACAGGCGGTGATGCAAAGCAGCGGGGATTACCAACTTGCGCTGAGTTATCTTCTCGGGCTGGACTGGCAGATTGCCCGTGATTGGCAGGTGGTCCGCAACCGGGAGAAAACGCTGGATGAACTCAAGAAGGCGGCAGGAGCCGGTGCGTTCGGCTCCATCATCGGCACAGCCGCTGAACTGCGAACCCAACACGCCATCGCGGACTCCCGCCTAAAACGGCTGAAAGATGATTTGGCTGCATTCCATGTGCTCCCGGAATACCGCGAACTCGAAAAGGAAGCCGACCTGCTCAAGTCAAAGCTGTCTGAACTCTCGAACCAGAATGCTATCGATGCCGCAGCCATCCGGCATATGGATGCTGCGCTGAGCGCCGAGGCAGAGCCCGCTGCAGAATCACTGGACGAACTTTACCGCGACGCAGGCATCGTGCTGCCGGAGTTGGTGAAGCGACGCTATGACGAAGTAAGAGAGTTCCATGCGTCGGTCGTTCGCAATCGCCGGGATTACCTCAGCGGTGAACGTCAACACGCCGAAGAACGCGTGGCGCAGAGAGCGCCGGAACTTCAGCAACTCGACCGCAGGCTCAGTGAGATTATGAGCACGTTGAACAGTCACGGGGCGCTCGACCAGTTCAGCAAACTTCAGGCGGAAATGGCAAAGGTGGCCAGTGAAGTGGAGTCGCTGCACCAGCGATATCAAGCCGCTGAAAAGCTCGAAGGCAACAAGACGGAACTCGACCTCGAACGGAATCGCCTCCTGCTGCGGCTGAACCGCGACTTTTCCGAACAGGACAGCCGCATCACCGCTGCGATTCTCGCCTACGAATCAATCTCTCAGCTTTTATATGAGGACGCAGGGCGGATGATTATCGAAGCCACCAACAACGGTCCACAGTTCAAGTTTCCAATTCAGGGAAGCCGAAGCGGCGGCATCAAGAAGATGAAGATTTTCTGCTTCGATCTCATGCTCATGCAGCGAATGCACGAACGCGAAATGGGGCCGGGCTTTTTGGTTCACGACAGCCACCTCTTCGACGGCGTGGACGGCCAGCAAATCGTCAGTGGGTTGAAAGCTGCCGCTGGAATCGCCGCATCGCTGCCTTTCCAATACATCGTCACGCTGAATCAGGACGACGCATTCAAAGAGACAGTCGCTGACTTTGACCTCAATTCCTATTTGATGGATGTCCGCCTGAGTGACGCGAAAGATGATGGCGGGTTATATGGCTTCCGTTTTGACTGACATTCCGAAACTGGTCACCGTCGAGTTTCTCGGCATCTGGGAACGGCTGAACAACCCCGGTTTTAATCCCGTCGAATTCGACGGGATTAGAATGCAGGCCGGACTGAACAGTTTCGCCCTCACGCCGAAGTAATGGATTGGGGGAACGGGCGCGGTCGGCATCATCTCGAAGGCTGGGCGCTACGGCGGCACGTATGCGCACAAGGACATCGCGTTCGAGTTTGCATCGTGGATTTCCGTCGAGTTCAAGCTCTACCTCATCAAAGAATTTCAGCGCCTCAAGGAGGACGAGAGCCGGCGGCTTTCGCTGGCTTGGAATCTCAATCGCACGCTGACAAAACTCAATTACCGCATCCACACCGACGCCATCAAAGCGCACCTCATCCCGCCCGAGGTGACGCCCGCGCAGGCGGCGATGACTTACGCGAGCGAGGCGGATTTGCTGAATGTCGCGCTCTTTGGCCGGACGGCGCGGCAGTGGCGCGACGCGAATCCGAAGCTCGACGGCAACATGCGCGACCACGCGACCATCGAGCAGCTTCTCGTGCTGGCGAATCTCGAAAGCCTGAACGCGGAACTGATTCACATGGGCCTGCCGTCGGGCGAACGGCTCACGAAGTTGAACGCGATAGCCATTCGCCAAATGCGGACGCTCACAGCGAGCGCGGCGCGGCTGCTGGGAGGCGGCGGAAAGGCGTGAGCATGCTGACGTGCGCGAAATTCACCAAAGAGCAGGAATGATAAAACCCAAGCGCCCATCCAAACCCAAAGCCCTCCAGCCCGCGAAGCCCGGCTTCGACGGGCTGTTGCGGGAACTGCGCGAGTTCATCGCCGAAAGCCGCCAGTAGGTCTTGCGGGCGGTGGATGTGGTGCAGGTGCGGACTTGCTGGGGCGTGGGGTTGCACATTGTCGAGTTCGAGCAAGGCGGCGCGGTGAGGGCGGAGTATGGAGCGAAGTTGCTGCCGCGACTGGCGGAGAGGCTGACGGAGGAATTCGGGCGCGGGTTTGATGCGCGCAACCTGCGCCACATGCGGGCATTTTACTCCATGTACCCAATTTGGGACGCAGTGCGTACCAAATTGAACTGGACGCATTACCGCACCTTGCTCCGCATTGAGGATGAGCACGCTCGCGAGTGGTATGCGAAGGAAGCGGAGTTGCAAAACTGGAGTTCGCGGGCGCTGGAGCGGCAGGTGGGGCGGGTTTACTACGAGCGGCTGCTTTCCAGCAAGGATCCAAAGGCGAAAAGGGCGGTGAGGGCGGAGGAGAAAATCGCGGAGTTGCCGCCGTCGCCGCGCGATTTTGTGCGCGACCCGGTGCTGCTGGAATTTCTCGGACTGCCGGAGACGGGACGGCTGCTGGAGTCGGACATGGAGCAGCGGCTCATTGACCACCTGCAATCGTTTCTGCTGGAGCTGGGCAAGGGCTTTGCGTTCGTCGCGCGGCAGATGCGGATGAGCACGGAGACGAAGGACTTTTACCTCGACCTCGTCTTTTACAACTACGTGCTGAAGTGCTTCGTCATCTTCGACCTCAAGCCGCGCGAACTCACGCATGGCGACATCGGGCAGATGGATATGTATGTGCGGATGTTCGACGAGCAGCAGCGCGGCGCGGGCGACGGCCCGACGGTGGGCATCATCCTGTGCGCGGCGAAGGATGCGTCCATCGTGCGCTACTCGGTGCTGCACGGAAACGAGAAACTGTTCGCCACGCGCTACAAGCTGGTGCTGCCGACTGAGGAACAGTTGCGGCTGGAGTTGATTCGCGAGCAGCGGCTGCTGGAGGAACAGGCGGAGCGGAAGGGCAAATAGGCGGGTCTCAAATTTCATGAAATACATCATCACACTCATCGCAGCCCTCCTGCTCATCTCACAGTCGGCCCGCTGTGCCGACGACACGAAGACTGTGCGCGTCTTTATCTTTGCGGGGCAGTCCAATATGGAGGGCGCGGATTCGAAGGTGAAGGACATCAAACGCTTTCCGCCGTTTGCGGGATTGGACGCGCCTCAGGACAAGGTGTTGTTTTCCTACAGCATCGGGCGGGAGGAAAAGCAGACGTCGAAAGGCTGGGTCGCGATGAAGCCTGTGGGCAATCTCGTCGGCCCGCGCTACGGCTTAGGGAAACGCTGAATAAAGCGGTTTCCTTTTCCATCCTTCGATTAAATCAGCGTTTCCTTAGGCCGCGAAACTCTCGCCACACGAGCAGTGCGCTTCCGCGGGATGGAATGCAGGTTTTTCCGTATGCCAAGCGGCGGTTTTTAGCGATGGGAGCGGGGCTTTCCCTAGCCCCGTTTGTCGCGCCGCGGCAATGCTGGTGGCCCTTCGTGGCAACACGGGGGCTTGGGAAAGCCTCCCTCTTTTCCGCTACGGGCCGACGAGTAGGCGGTAGAAGCGGGCGGTGCTGGTGGCTCCGCCGAGGTCGGTGAAGGTGAGGGTGGTGCCGCTGCCGTTTTGCTGGCCGCCGATGGGGAGCCATGTGCCGCCGAGGGCGTTGGTGTACTCGAGCTGGTAGGTGTGGCCGGTGTGACCGAGGGCGGTGCAGGTGAAGTTGGTGCCTGCTTTGGCGGCGGTGAGGATGCGGCGGTCGGTATTGAGGATGACGGTGCCGTTGTTGGTAAAGTTGGCGGGGAGGTTGCTGGCGGAGGTGAGGAGGTCGAGGATGCCGTTGTTCTCGAAGGCAGCGGTGACGTCGAGCAGGCCGCTGGCGGTGAGGCGTAGGGTGCCGTTGTTCACGGTTTCGCCAGCGAGATGGAGCGAGCCGCCGATGGTGGTGCTGCCGTTATTGATGAAGGTGCCGCTGACGCTGAAGTCGTCGGCGAGCAAGGTGAAGTCGCCGTCGTTGTTGAGGTCGCCGGTGATGCTGCTGCCGCCGAGGACGGTGAGGGCTGCGCCGACTGCGATGTTCACGGCGTCCGTGGCGATGTCTCCGTCGTCGAGTTTCAAAGTGGCACCGGTGGCGACGCTTGCGGTGGCGCAGGTGATGAGGCCGCTGATGTCGAGTGTTCCTTGCTCGACGGTCGTGCCGCCGTTCCAGGTGCCGCTGTGGATGGCCCATGTGCCTGCGCCGGTCTTGACGTAGTTGGTTAGGGTGGCGGTGTTTTGCTCGCTGATGGTGCCGAGAAATGTGGCGGTGCCGCCGAGTGGCGTCTTGCCGCCGATGCGGTAGGTGAGCGCGCGCCCGCCGGTGACGCCGCCGCGCAGGTAGGAGTTGGAGGGGCCGTTGAGTTCGCCGACTTCGATGGTGGTGCCGATGCCGGTGTTGCTGATGCCGTTGAAGTAAAACGAGGTGTTGGCCGCGAGGTTCACGGTGGCGAGCGGGAGGCCGGCCCAAGCGTAGTCGGCATCGATGCGGAAGTCGCCGCCGCCGGCATCGGTGGTGACGTTGAGGATGCCGGTGAAGGCACTCCAGTTTCCCGTGATGTCGGCGCGGACGTAGGTGGTGAAATAGTTGAGTGTGCCGGGCCCGGAGACGTTGCCGCCGAAGCCGCAGCGTGGGGCTACTTGGAGGGTGGCGTTGCCTGCGACGTAGAGGGGATTGGGCAGCAGCCCTGCGTAGGTCGCGTCGCCGGCGCTATACATTTTCAAGGTGCCGCCGTTGAGGGTGACGGTGCCGGTGCCGAGTCCGCTGGCGTTGGCGGTGGCGTTGGCGAGCTGGATGTTGCCGGCGTTGAGCGCGATGCCGCCGGTAAAGGTGTTTGTGTTTGCGATGTTGAGCGTGCCTGTGCCCGCCTTCGTGATCGTGCCCGTGCCGCCGAGTGCGCCTGCGCCGGTGAGCGTGTAGCCGAGGGCGGTGTTCACATTCACGACGCGGGGCTCCAGCGTGCCGGCGAGCGTGACGGTGCGGTTTGCGCTCGTGTCATCGAGCGTCACGCTGTCGAAATTGTAGAACGTGCTGCCGGTGAAATTCGCCGTCGTATTCAAGTCCCACGTCGCGCTGTTCAACGCGCCGCTCCACACGAGATTCGCGGCGTTGCCGGTGACGGTGAGCTGGATGGTGCCGCCCGCGGTGCCGCTCGCAGTGCGGTTGAGCGCGAAGGTCTGGCGCGTGACGGCGGGGGCGTCGGTGGTGAGGTTCATCACCATTCCGCTGCCGACGTTGAGCGGGATGCCCGCGGCGCATTCGACAAGTTTGTAGTTCCCCGCGCTGAGCACGCCGTCGGAAAACGCGATGTCGAATGTGTTCGTTCCATTTATCTGCCCGGTGCCTGCGGTGATGAGCACTTTGTCGTTCGCGCCCGAGGGCGAGGATGAGAGCTGCATGGAGAATTTTGTGTCAGTCGCCGTCAATCCGCCGCCAGTAGTGAGAGTGCCGATTTGGCCAGCGGCCGCGCCGGGCGAAAGCTGCGAGCCCGCCTGCGCGGTCACGGCTCCATTCACCGTCCCCGCACCGCGCAGCACGGCGGCATTCGCGATGGTGGTGGCGGAAGCGAGCGTGCCGTTCACCGCGAGCGAACCCTCGCTGACGGTCGTCGCGCCGGTGTAAGTGTTCGCGCCGGTGAGCGTGAGCGTGCCGGTGCCGACTTTTGTCAAAGTGGAATTGCCGGTGATGATGCCTGCAAATGCTGTGTCACCACCGAGCGAGCCGATGCTGTAGCCCACAGTTCCCGCGCTGCCGCCGGTGAGACTCGCCGTCGTGCTGGAGCCGCTGAGCGCGCCGATGTTCAGCGTATTGCCTCCGCTATTTGTCTGCGGTTGAAGCGACACGCTGCCCCCGACATTTACTCGCGCGGCGTTGAATCCATTGAAGCTCCCGCCATTGAAAAACAGCCGCACTCCGCCGCCGCCCGTGAAATTGAGATTCCCCGCAAACGCCGCAGTCGCACCGTAAAGGTCGGCGCGATTCACGGTCGTCTGTGCGTTGTAGTTGAGCGTGCCGCCGCCCGTGATGTCACCCGAGAGCGCGAAGCGGTTTCCGGAGTTGAGGACCGCACTGTTGCCTGCGGGCACGGCGATATCCGGGCTGAATGTGTGGCCGGTTCCCGTCGGGTATCCGTTCGTCAAAGCGCTGCCATCCAGCATCGTCACCGTGCCGCCGGAAAGACTGCCGGGGCTGCCAATCGTGAGCGTGCCGGCCTCCAGCGAAGCGCCGCCGGAATACGTGTGCGCGGCGAGCAGCGTGAGCGTGCCCGAGCCGCGCTTGGTGAGCGTGCCGGTGCTGCTCACGCTACCGGCGCCGCCGAGCGAGTAGTTGCCAGTCGCGTTCACTTCCACCGTCGTCGGCGCGAGCGCCCCGGTGATGGAAACGGCCGCCTGCGCGATACCGCTTTGGTCAAACGCGACGCGGTCGCCATCGGAAAATGCGACGGTCGTTCCGTTCGAGACACGCAGCCAGTTCAGCGACGACGCGTCCCACGCAGCGCCCGAGCCTTTCCACGTCAAATCGCGCGGCAGCGATGTGTTCGTCACGACCAGCGCGCAGGTCTGCGTCCACGAATGCCCAGCGCTGTCCGTCACGGTGAAGTCAAACCGCGCACGGCCTGTGAAATTCAGCGTCGGCGTGAAGGTCGCGACATTCCCCGCGACGCTCACCGTGCCGCCGACCGCGTTGCTCGTTGTGAAAGTCGGCGACGTCGAAAAGCCGCTTGTGAACTTTGCCATATTCACCGCGATGCTCGTCGGCGAGCCCGTGATGTTTTTCGCCACGGTGCCGTGCGGGATGCTCTTGTAGTGCAGGTATTCCTCCAGCCGCGTGTAGCCCGCGACGGTGCCGGTGGGCATGAAGGTCGCGCCCGTCAGCGTCGTGTTGTGGTCCTGCACTGCTGCGGTCCAGCCGAGCGCTGTTTCGTAAAATTCGGGCATCCCGTCCTTGTCCGTATCCACCGGTGCAGCTGTGCTGTTCAGCGTTCCAAAGCCGCCGTTCGTCAGCCCGAGCGCGGTTTCGGTGCTGATGTGATTGCGCGTTTGCGTCACGAGATTCTGCACCATGCGCGCATCCACCTCATCACGAATCGCGCCCGGATACGAAACATCCAGCCGCAGCGCGCCCGCTTTCGACACGACCTTTTTGAACGCAACCGTCGGGTCATCCACCGTCAACGGTACGCCCGTAGTGGCAAAAGCCGTGAGCGATTTCACATAACGATTCGCGCCGACCGGGTCGCCCGCGACAAACTCCGAGCCGCCCACGATTGTGTAGCCTTTGTCCGTTCCGTTCAGGATGCCGTCGCCATTCGAGTCGTGCCGGTTATTCGCGAGATGCACGGAGAAGTTCGGGTTGCCATTGCGGTCCACGGATGCCTTTTCCAGGGCCAGCGTGCGGATGTTGCCAGCGGGCGCGAGGAAGTAGTTTCCGATGACGTTCGACCTCCAGTTCGCGGGCGTTTCCGAGTCGCCCATGATGAAACCGATGTTCCAATCGAAGGTCACATTATTGACCCACTCCAGCAGCCCGTTGGGCCGCGCCTTCGGGTTGCGCGTGTGATTGTGCGACCACAGCGAGTGATGCGCGGAAGCGTGATTCTGGTCCCACAATCCGCCGCACGAATGCGACTGCAGGCCCCAGCCATTCAGCGCCCACTGCATCGTCAGGTTTTCCGGCGGCGAGCCAAACGACGAGATGTTCTCGTCGGTGGAAAACTGAATGGAGACCGAGTCGAGAATGGCATTGAGCGTGCCGCTGGTGAGATTGATGCAATCGCCGCCCGCGTCCTTTTTTCCATACCGAAAGCGCGCGTGGCGAATGACGATGTCGTCGCCGGAAATGATAAACGTCCCGTCGCGAAACCCGATGCCATCGCCCGGCGCAGTCTGCCCCGCGATGGTCACTTTCGATTTCGAGAGCGTGGTCTTGTTCACATGAATGTGGCCGCTCACGCCGAAGATAATCGTCCTCCCCGCCGTCGGCACCGTCGCGATTGCATCCGCAAATGACCCCGCGCCGGAAGTGTTCAGATTCGTGACGATATAAACATCGCCCCCACGCCCGCCGAGCGCCCGCCCGCCAAAGCCCTCCGCGCCGGGGAATGCGGGAATCTGCGCGTAAGCCGCGACGGACAGAAGGGACGAAAGTGCAAGGAGACGTATGGGAGAATGCACGGGCGATCCGTTTCCTATTTGGCAGGCGCGAGTTGCACGGCGTCGGCGTGGATGTTGCCGTCGGCGGGGCCGTCGCCGATGAGGACGGCGGCGGGCTTGCTGGGCTCGAAGCGGAATTTGCCGAGACTGACGAAGCCTTTGTCGGGGGCTGCGATGCGTTGGTTCACGGCGATGGTCTTTTTGCCTTCGGCGCTCTCAACGGTGACGGGGGTATTGGTGGCGCGGTTTTCGTGGGGGGCGTGGTTGATGCGGACTTCGTAGATGCCGGGTTGTGGGACGGTGAATTCGTAGCGGGCGGCTCCAGTTTCTTTTGCACCACGGTAGCGGTAGCCGGTGCCGAAGTAGCCTTCGAGGCCGTGGCCAGTGCTCCATTTCCCGGTGAGTTTTGCCTGTGCGTCGTCGAGGGCGAGGCCGGGGAGGGTCTTGAGCGCGAGACCGGCTGGTCCTTCCTCTCCGGCTTCCTTCTCGGGGCCGGGTGCGACGTAGTTGGCAGGCAGTGTGATGGGGTCTTGGACGGTTTTGCGGCGGGCGGCTCCGGGCTGTTTGAGCAGGCCTTGGAGTTCGGGGAAGTAGCGCTCGTACACTTCGCGGGGAGTGCATTGGTTCTTGATGGCGATGCTGGTGGCTTTGCCGACGACTTCGCCGATCATGCCGCCGGTCTTCATGACGCGGACGGTGCCGAGGGCTTCGTGGGTGACGCTGACGTTGCGCCCGGCCATGAAGAGGTTATCCACATTGCGGGAGTAAAAGCAGCGGTAGGGGACTGGGTAGCCGTGCTTCCGGTCCACAGATTTTTCAAAGACGGCCTTGGAGATGAAGGGGTCTTTCTCCGCGATGCCTTTGGCGTATTGCTCCTTCGGGTAATGGAGATCGATGTCCCAAGTGGTGGGCACGGTGCCGTCGGGGAACATCTTCTTTTCCGCGATGTCGTCGCGGGTGAGGATGACGTCGCCGAGGAGCTGGCGGCTCTCGCGGGTGCCGCCGATGTAGGCGACCCAATCGAGTTTGGCGTTGAGGTGCTTGTCTTTGCCTCCGCGATTTTTCATGGCGCTCCATGCGCCGTAGATGGCGCGGAGGTTCCAGTCGCGCGTGTCTTCGAGGCCGAGGATGGGGTGTTTATTAAACCCGCTCTCCCAGAACCATTGGGCGTGGAACCGCTGCGGGTAAGGGAAGTCGTCCATCTCCAGCGAGAGCGCCCAGGGCTGCTCGGCGAACGGTGCAGGTGAGCCGGTTTCTTTCCAGCGCCACATGTTCGACATGCCGAGGTGCTCGGTTTCTTTAATGGTGTGGTCCGCCCCAGCGAGGTAGCCGACGCAGGAGTGGCCGGTGGCGTCGCAGAAGAACTTGCCGGAGAATCGGGTGCGCGCGCCGGTGATCGTATTTAGGGATGTGACGGCGGTGAGGCTGGCGCCCTTCTTCTCGACGCTGATGGCGTGCTCATTAAAGAACATCGCGATGTTCGGCTCGGCGCGGACGAGCTTTTCCTTTTTGTCGTCGCCAAACTCTTCGTAGGTGCCGGGCGAGAGCTTCGCGGTGTCTTGGAACTCTTCCACGATTTCGCCGAGCTGAGGATAGAGCCCGCGCCGGATGCCGCCCATCGCCCACACGCGGACTTCGCTGGAGCCGTTGCCGCCGAGGACGGCGCGATTTTGAATGAGCGCGACTTTGCAGCCCATGCGTGCTGCGGCGATGGTCGCGCCGGTGCCGCCGTAGCCGCCGCCGATGACGACGAGATCGTAGCTGCCGCCGTCGGTCGGTTCGAGCGGGAGCCCTGCGAGCTTGAGCCGCCACGGGGCGTTCATGTCGTTGGCGTCTTTCATGGCTGGTGGGGTGAAAGTGGGGTCGTTCGAAAAAAGGATCGCGTCGCAGCGTCCGGCAAATCCGGCGAGGTCGTGGAGCGCCAGCGCCGTGGTGGCCTTGGTGATTTCCACGGTGCCGCCGTCTTGCCAATCCCAGCTCGCGCCTTTGGTGCCGAAGGTCTCGGCGAGCGGCTTACCATCCACGAGGAGCTGGAATTTCCCCGGCGTGCCGGGCGCGTTCCAGCGGGCGACCCAGTCCATCGTGCGCACCCAGACGCGCCACTTACCGGGCTTCAGCGCGACGCTGCTGGTGGCGTCCTTCACCGGCTCGCCGAGGCCGTGCGCGAGGAGGTAGGGCGAGCCCATGCTCTCGATAAATTGCGTGTCGAGCGACCAGCCGCCGGGCGATTTGAAAGACTCGGCTTCGACGAGGACAGTCTCGGCGTGGACGACGGCGGCGGTGGCAAGAAGTAGGATTGGTTTGAGCATGGTGAATGTAGATTGTCGTGAGAGTTTGCTTTTGTAACGCCGAACTTAGAAGCGCGCTTTTTTGTTTCCCTTCTCGACACCCGTTCGCCGGGGACGTATTCGCACGCGCTCTTTTATATGAGCAACGCAGGGCATTCACGCATCGTCATTCTCGATTTCGGCAGTCAATATACGCAAGTCATCGCGCGGCGGATTCGCGAGTGTAACGTCTATTCGATCATCCTTCCTTACAACGCCTCCGCGAAAGAAATCGCCTCGCATGAGCCAAAGGGAATCATCCTCAGCGGCGGGCCGTCGTCCGTTTACGCGAAGAAAGCGCCGCACCCGAATAAGGCGGTCTTCACCATGGGCCTGCCGGTCCTCGGCATCTGCTACGGCGTGCAGCTCATGGCGCACTTTTTCGGCGGGAAAGTGGAGCACAGCGAGCGGCGCGAATACGGCGCGGCGAAGCTGAACGTGGCGCAGGATTGCCCGCTCTTCAAAGGGCTGGGCGCAACGATGGATATTTGGAATTCGCACGGCGACAAAGTGACCAAGCTGCCCAAGGGCTTCAAAGCCGTGGCGCACACAGAGAACGCGCCGTATGCCGCCATCGAGGACCGTAAGCGCGGGTTCTACGGGCTGCAATTTCACCCCGAAGTCGTCCATACGCCGCGCGGGAAGGAGCTGCTGGAAAACTTCGTGCATACGATCTGCAAAGCTCCGGCGGATTGGACGATGGGCTCATTCATCGATGAAACGTGCGAGCGCATCCGCAAGCAAGTCGGCGACGACCACGTGCTGCTCGGGCTCTCGGGCGGCGTGGATAGCAGCGTGGCGGCGGCGCTTTTGCACAAGGCCATCGGCGACCAACTGACGTGCGTCTTCGTGAACAACGGCCTCCTCCGCGCGAACGAAGCGGAGGCGGTGCAGAAGCTCTTCGGTGATAACTTCAAAATCAAACTGAAGTACGTGGATGCGACGAAGCGCTTCTTGACCAAACTCAAAGGCGTCACCGACCCCGAGAAGAAGCGCAAAATCATCGGCAATGAATTCGTGTACGTCTTCCAAGACGCCACCAAGTCGCTGGCACGCGGTAAGGCTTCGAAGTTCAAGTGGCTGGCGCAAGGCACGCTCTACCCCGACGTGATCGAGAGCGTGGCCATCGGGGGCAATCCCGCCGCATTAATCAAGAGCCACCACAACGTCGGCGGACTGCCGAAGGACATGGATTTCAAGCTGCTGGAGCCGCTGCGCGAGCTGTTCAAAGACGAAGTGCGTCTCGTCGGCGCGGAGTTGGGATTGCCGAAGGAAGTCGTGCAGCGCCAGCCTTTCCCCGGCCCCGGCCTCGCCGTCCGCATCCTCGGCGACATCACCAAGGAGCGCATCCGCATCTTGCAGGAAGCCGATAGCATCGTGGTCGCGGAGATGAAGTCTTCCGGCTGGTACTATAAAGTATGGCAGAGCTTCGCCGTCCTACTCCCAGTGAAGAGCGTGGGCGTGATGGGCGACGAGCGCACCTATGAGAACTGCTGCGCGCTCCGCATCGTGGAGAGTCAGGACGGGATGACCGCCGACTGGGTGCGCCTGCCCTACGACCTACTCGCGCGCATCAGCTCGCGCATCGTCAATGAAGTGAAGGGCATCAATCGCTGCGTGTATGATATCACGAGCAAGCCGCCGGGGACGATCGAGTGGGAGTAAGCCGCGAGGATTCGTCATTCGGATTGCGCCGTTAGTCCATCGTTCAATCGGACTCATCAACATCACTGGATATTTAAGGTGATTTCCCTAGACAAGCGAACCGTGGCTTATGCTATGTGAACCCTAGAATGAATGAAGTTCCTCTACAAAGGGCGGTCGCGGCGAGTTCACAATCGCCAGATGATATTAGCGTCGCTGCAAGCCTGTCAGCGCTTCCTGCGAACTCTCCGGTGGGGATTTTTCGCACGAATCTCATGGGGGCGTGTACATGGGTAAACGACAAATGGTGCGAACTCACCGGTTGCTCGCTCGATGCCGCACTGGGGGACGGCTGGCAGCGTGCGATTCATCCCGAGGATTTTAAACGATTGATGGCGGAATGGAACGGTCTCCTTGTCTGTGGTGGCATTTTTTGCAGCGAATACCGCTATCTTCGTCCCGATGGCACGATTCGCTGGGTGCTCGGGCGTGCATCGGAAGAGCGCGACTCAGCCGGTGAAGTCGTGGGCTTTATCGGCGTAGTGGTGGACATCACGGAACTCCGGCAAAAGGCAGCGATTCCGAAGAGTAAGATATCGCCTGAATCGGGCAAGGAACCCAGTCGCCGAGAGCTCGAGGTCGCGCAACTTCTCGTCGAGGGCAACACGAACAAACAAGTCGCCAGTAAGCTCGGAATCAGCGTGCGCACCGCCGAGGCTCATCGCGCCCGACTCATGCGCAAGCTCCGGCTGAAATCCATCGTCGGCCTCGTACGCTACGCGATGGCTCGTGGATTGTAAGGCTTAGTGGCTTGATTTCGCCACGGCATTCGCGCACTCAGCGGCATGGAAATCATCATCCAAGAAACTCCGGCCCTCGGCAGCATCATCGCGGCACGCATCATCGCGAAGCTCGTGCGGACTCGGCCAGACTGTGTGCTGGGGCTCGCAACGGGCTCGACGCCTATCGCGACTTACCGGGAATTGGTGAGGCTGCATCGTGAGGAGTCGCTCGATTTCTCCAAGGTGACGACCTTTAACCTCGACGAATACGTGGGCCTGCCTCCCTCGCATCCACAGAGCTACCACGCGTTCATGGACGAGCATCTTTTTGGGCACATCAACATCGCACGGGAGAACATTCACATTCCGGATGGGATGGCCGCGGACATCCCGGCGGAGTGTGCGCGCTACGAGGCGGCGATAGTCGCGGCGGGCGGCATCGACCTGCAACTACTCGGTATCGGGACGGATGGGCACATCGGGTTTAATGAGCCCACGTCGTCGCTGGCATCGCGGACGCGCATCAAGACGCTGACGGAGCAGACGCGGGCGGACAACGCGCGGTTCTTCGAGGGAGATTTGGGGAAGGTGCCGTTTCACTGCATCACGATGGGTGTCGGAACCATTATGGACTGTCGGCAGGTGCTGATGCTGGCTTTCGGTGCGAATAAAGCGACGGCGCTTGCGGATGCAGTAGAGGGGCCAATCACAGCGATGAACCCTGCCAGCGTGCTCCAGATGCATCCGGTGGCGAAGTGCATCATTGACGAACCAGCGGCGGCGAAGCTGCAAAGGACTGCGTACTACCGATGGGTGTATGCGAATAAGCCGGAGTGGCAGCAAATCCATTAAGACTCTGTAGATACCATGTCGAAATTCACCACGTTGACCTTTTGTGGAGTGTTACTCCTGCTCAATTTCGTTTCGCTCTCTAGTGCGGAGCCGATCGTTGCTGGCGTGACGGCCAGCAAGCTCGATCCGGAACTCAAAGGGCTCGTGCTGATTGAAGAGATGAATTGCGTGGCATGCCATGCGGGAGATCCCTCACTGGCGTCGCGTTCGAAAAAGGCGCCGCGACTTGCGGATGTCGGGTCGCGAGTGAATCCGGAATGGGTGGAGGCATTTATCGCGAATCCGCACGCGACGAAGCCCGGCACGACGATGCCGGATTTGCTCGGGCAGGTGAGCGCGGATGAAAAGAAACAGACGGCTACGGCGCTCACGCACTTTTTACTCTCGCTGAAAAAGAACGACTTTGCGCTGCAGCCGCCGGATACGGTGGCGGCGGGGCAGGGGAGGGTGTTGTTTCACTCGCGGGGATGCGCTGCGTGTCATTCGCCGAGGGATCAGAAGGGCGTGGAGACGCTTGCGGGCAGCTCCGTCCCGCTCGGTGCGTTGGAGAGAAAATACAGCTACAAGAGCCTCGCGGAGTTTCTGCGTCAGCCGCACGCGAGCCGTCCTTCGGGGCGGATGCCAGACATGCGACTCGCCGGTCAGGATGGGGAACGCATCGCACACTTTCTTTTGCAAAACACGCGGGTGCCGGGCGCGCTTGGTTACACGATTTATCGCGGGGAAGTGTGGGAGGGGTTGGAGAGTGAAAAGGTGAAAGCGGAGCGGAGTGGGCATGTGAGCGACTTTGCTTTGGAGAGTCTCGGCACGGGCAAAATGCAGCAGCACACGGCGATCAAATACGACGGCTGGGTGAACATCGCGAACGCGGGGCGGCATAAGTTTTTTCTGACGATGAACGGCGGCTCGCTGCTTGTGGACGGGAAGCCAATCGTTCAGCAGGAACCCAGCGACCGTCGCGGAGTGAAGCAACTCGATGGTGCTGCGGAACTCGTCGAGGGCTGGCACAAGCTGCAGCTCACGTATTTTCATACGGGGCGAGAGGCGAAGTTTTCATTTGAAATGGAAGGGCCGCAGTTGAAACGCGGGCCGGTTCCCTCGGCGCTGCTGTCGGTTTCGAAGGACCCCATCGAGCCCTTCGCTCCGCTGAAAGTGGATGCCGCTCTTGCAGCGCGTGGTCGCGAGCAGTTCGGAAAACTGGGCTGCGCGAACTGCCACGACGATCTCAAAGCCCCTGCCAGTCCGAGCATCGCTTTCGCAAAGCTCGACGCGAGTCGCGGTTGCCTGAGTGGAGCCGCGGGTGCATGGCCGCGCTTTGACTTGAATGCGGAGCAGCGCAAACTCATCGCGAAGGCGCTGCCCATCGCGGAAAAGCCGCAACTCGACGACAAGCAACTGCTCGCAAAGACGCTCGTCACTTTCAACTGCATCGCCTGCCACGAGCGCAGCGGGCTCGGCGGAATCGCCCCCGAGCGCAACGCGCTTTTCACCGGCACACAGCCTGCGCTCGGCGACCAAGGCCGCATCCCGCCTCCGCTTTCACACGTCGGCGCGAAGCTGAAGCCCGAGTGGATCGCTGAAGTGCTGCTGCGCGGGAAACGCCAGCGCGATTACGTGGACGCCTCGATGCCGCAGTTTGGCGAGGCCAACGTCGGGCATCTCGTGGAGTTGTTCGGCAAAGTGGATAAGCTCGAGAGCGCCGTGCTGCCAAAGGTCGCGAACATCCAGGAGTCCAAAGCCGCCGGCTACGAAATGATCGGCACGAACGGCCTGAGTTGCATCGCGTGCCACGAGTTCAACGGACAGAAATCCGGCGAGATGAGCGCGCTCGACATCGGGCGTGTGACCGAGCGGCTCCAGAAGAACTGGTTTGCGCTCTACATGCGGCAACCGTCGCGCTTTCACCCCACGGTCATCATGCCGAGCTTCTGGCCCGACGGACAATCCACGCGCCCGGCCATCCTCGGCGGCGACACCGCGCTGCAAATCGAAGCACTGTGGAGTTACCTCGAAGACGGCTTGCGCGCGAAGAAACCGGTCGGCCTTTCCCGGCAATCCAACGAACTGCGCGTGAGCGACACCACCGAGATCTGCCGTGGGCAAAGCCCCGTCGGCTATCGCGGCATCGGCGTCGGCTATCCCGAGCGTATCAACCTCGCATTCGACTCCGGCGAGATGGCGCTGCGTCAGCTTTGGAAAGGCGAGTTCGCCAGCGTGGAACTCGGGCGCTTCCGTCCGCGTGGAACCGATACGATATCCTTCCCGCCCGGCATTCCGTTCCACCGCCTGACTTCGCTAGAGGACAACTGGCCCTACAAAGGCAAAACCAACCACGCGTTCCCGCAGGACCACGGATACCAGTTCCGCGGCTACACGCTCGACGCCGCGCGCAGGCCGACTTTGCGCTACGAATACGGCGACATCGCAGTGGAGGATTTCTTCGAGGACGTGCATGACAAGGACGGCACCGCCTACTTCAAGCGCACGCTCCGCTTCGACACGCCCGTCGAGCAAACCTCGTTTTACTTCCGCGCCGCTGCCGGGAAGAAAATCACCGCTTCCGAGGGCCGCACGTTCACGGCGGACAAGCTCCAGGTGCGCATCACCAGCGACCACAAAGGCGTCGTCCGCGAAGGCGAAAATGGCGACGTGCTCATTCCCGTCACGCTACCGAAAGGTCGCTCCACGTTGACGCTCGAATATCGGTGGTAAGCTGCGGTGCGCTTGATCAGCGAACCGGGACGCTGCGTCCTTCGGTCTGATACTTCTGCAAAAGGGCGAGCATCGCTGCCACGCGGTCGGGCTCGGTGGCAGCGCGGTTGTTCTTCTGCTGCGGGTCTTCGCGGAGATTAAAAAGCTCGTGTTGCGAGTCGTGTGCTTTGTATCCGCGTTGTTCGCGGAACCATTCGGGCTCGCCGCGAGGCGCGGGGTTCTCGCGCCCGGTGGGCGCGGCAATCAGCACCCAGTCGCCCTGACGCAGCGCCGGTTTTCCGCTGATGCCGACAGTCACGCCGGCCTCCCGCTCCACTTTTCCGCCGAGCAGCGCGGGCAGAATATTCACGCTGTCTTCCGCTGCTTCCGCCGGAAGCGGGCTGCCGATGATTGCGGCGCACGTGGCCATCAGGTCGGTGAGGATGAGGTATTGGTCGCTCACTTTCCCTGCCGGAACATGACCGGGCCAGTGGGCGATGAACGGCACGCG
>CAMDQC010000060.1 GCA_945905735.1 Prosthecobacter debontii
GCTGCGATCCGGCCGCAAGCGACCCTCGACGTTGCTGACGATGTGCATGACGTGCGAGTAGCGTTCCACGATCATGAAGTCGTTCACTTTCACACTCGCATACTCGCTGGCGCGGCCCACGTCGTTGCGGGCGAGGTCCACGAGCATGAGGTGCTCGGCGCGCTCCTTCGGGTCGGCGAGAAGGTCGGCGGCATTAAATGCGTCTTCCTCCGGCGTCGCGCCCCGGCGGCGGGTTCCGGCGATGGGGCGGATTTCGATTTTGCCGTTGATCGCCCGCACATGCACCTCGGGCGAACTTCCAACCAGCGCGAAGCGGCCCGCGAATTTCATGCAGAACATATACGGCGACGGATTCACAAATCGCAGCGCCCGATACAGCGTCACCGGGTCGCCGGAAAACTCGGTCTCGAACCGCTGGCTGACAACGATTTGAAACGCATCGCCCGCGTGGATGTATTCCTGACACTTTGCGACCATGTCGTAGAACTCCTCCTGCGTCGTATTACTGCGGCATTCCGCCGGTGCTGGCGCGGGCGTGATGGGGAAAGGCGGGAGCTGATTCGGCTTGGCCAGCTTCTCCAAAATCGCGGTGATGCGCGCCTGCGCTGCCGAATAAGCCGCGTCCACATCGCCCTCGATAAATGCGTTCGCTACCACGCGAATGCGGCGCTTTAGGTGGTCGAAAATGAGCACCGTATCCGCGATGACGAACAGACTCTCCGGTAGCCCCAGTTCGTCCTTTTTCGCAGCCGGGACCGTGGGCTCAAAAAAGCGCACCATGTCGTAGCTCAAGTATCCTACAGCCCCGCCCGCAAAGCGCGAGCGCAGCTCCGGCGGCTCATCCGGCAGCGGCACGTATCGAAATTTCGACATCAGCGCCTCCACATCCGCCAGCGGGTCGCGCACGCTTTGGAACTCCCGCGTCGCGCCATTCTCCGTGAGCTTTACCGTGCGCCCCTGACTTTCCAAAACCGTCCGCGCTCCCGTGATGAGAAACGAGAAGCGCCCCGTCTGCTCAATTTTCTCCACGCTCTCAAATAGAAACGTGTAGCCGCCATCATCGAGCTTCGTGAAAGCGGCGATAGGCGTCTCGGCGTCGGCGATGATTTCGGCATAGACGGGAATCAAATTGCCGTGCTGCGATAGCGCGCGGAACTCCGGGAGCGTGGGTGTAAAATGGGTATTCATAGAATAAGTCAGACGCCGTAAGTTTTTGCTGCATCGAAGAGGGGCGTCTCCTCAATCGGTTTGGGTAAGCCGTGGTTATCGAGCTCTTGAAAAAAGCACGACTCATAGCCCGTGTGACATGCTCCACCGGTCTGCTCGACCTCAAAAAGCAGCGTGTCTTTATCGCAATCTACGGCCCACCGCAGCACGCGCTGGACGTTGCCGCTCGTCTCGCCCTTCACCCAGTATTTTTGCCGTGAACGGCTGAAGTACACCATCATCCCTTTTTCGAGCGTCATCCGGATGGATTGGTCGTTCATCCACGCCATCATGAGCACGCGCTTGCTCTGCGCGTCCTGCACGATTGCTGGGATGAGACCGTCTGAGTTGTATTTGAATTGGCTGATCATATTGGAAAAAGAAAACGGCCCGAGATTCGCGAGTTGGAATCATCGGGCCTGGTGGCTTCGGCGCACAGTGGCGACGACCGTTCCGCAGAAGCGCGGAACCGGCCCGTCAAAAATGCCACCAATGCCAGAAAAATTTCATCTGCCGCCTTGGATACGCGGCGACGCGTGGGGAGAAAAGGGAAAAGTTCAATCCGGGAGCAGCAGTTCTGCGCGGCTGTAGAGCGCAGCACTGCCGCCCATGCCTACGCGGTCGCCGCGCAGTTCGCAGTGAATAGTGCCGCCGCGCTTCGAGAGTTGGCGCGCGACCATCTTGGTCTTGCCGAGTTTTTCCGCCCAATACGGGATGAGCGTGCAGTGTGCGGAACCGGTTACCGGATCTTCGGGAATTCCGACGGATGGGGCGAAAAATCGGGAGACGAAATCTACTTCGCGTCCCGCGGCAGTGACGATGACGCCGAGGCTGTCGAGCGTGGCAAGCTGGGGGAAATCGGGCGTGAGCGCGCGCACTTCTTCCTCGTCGCCGACGACCGCCATGTAATCACGGTTCCTACGGACTTCGCGAGGCACTTGGCCGAGGCCTGAATAGAGCGCGGGCGGCGCCGGGCTGGGTTCGCCGGGGCGACTTGGGAAGTCGAGCATCACCAGACTGCCATCGAACGACGCACTGAGCGGACCGCTTTTCGATTGGAAACTGACCGTCTCTTTTTCATGGCCGAGCTCCGTGAAAAGCACGAAGGCCGATGCGAGTGTCGCGTGGCCGCAGAGATCCACTTCTTGGTCGGGCGTGAACCAGCGCAGCTCGAATGTTTCGCCGACTCGGACGAGGAATGCGGTTTCGCTCAAGTTGTTCTCGGCGGCGACTTGTTGGAGCAGCGAATCGCGCAGCCAGCGGTCTAGGATGCAGACGCCAGCAGGGTTTCCACTAAAAACGCGGTCGGTAAATGCGTCCACTTGGTAATACGGTACTTTCATTATACCGGAAGCTGCCAGAGCCCCACGGGGTCGCGCAAGTGTGAGCGTGGTTTTTTGAAACTCCCGGCTTTGCGGGAGCGTTCTGCTTGGTAGGCTTTTCTATTTATGTCCACGTCGCTTTACAGTCCTTGCGTCTCTCGCCTTTCAAAATTCTGCGTCTTTACGACGCTTGTTTTGATTTTTTTGGGAGCGATTGTGACGACCTTTGATGCGGGGATGGCCGCGCCGAATGCGCCGCATGTCGATGGCACACTGCTGAATCCTACGACGCCGGGCACCGACATCCCGTGGTATAAAAATCCGCCTTTGCTCAAGGAGCACGGTCATCGGCTGGTCGCGATGGCCATGGGTCTCAGCATCGGGGTGCTGGCTGCGATGCTGTGGAAGAACTGGACGGCGTTCTTTGTCGCGGTCGGCTTCATGTTCGCGGCGGATGCCTGCCGGGCGTTTGGGTGGAAGGGGAATGTGATTTCGCAGCTTCGAGTGTGGCCTGCGATGGTCATCTTTATTGCGATGCTCGTGGGACGGTTGAAGCGACGGGGCGAGAAAATGACCGTGGATCAAGGGCTCGTGCTTGCAGCTTACATCGGTGCGTGTGTGCAGGCGGCGCTGGGTTCGCTGAGAGTGGAGATCGAGACGGCGGGGAACCTCGCGCTCGCAACCAACATTCGTATTTTTCACGGAGTGTTTGCGCAGATCTTCCTCGCGCTCCTCGTGGTGCTGGCGGCGCGGCTTTCGCCTGTGTGGAAGGAGCTTGGCGAGCGTCCGAAGATCGACGGCGCGCGCAAGATTCACGTCATGGCGATCGTGCTTCAATGGCTCTACATCATCCAGCTCGCGTGTGCGGCGTATCTCCGGCATCGGGGGCTCGGGCTGGTGATTCCAACTTGGCCGGCGGCGGGAACCGGGATGATGCCGGATGTCTGGACGCATGCCGTGGGGATTCATTTCCTCCATACGCGGGTGCTGCCGATTCTCATCACGGGGCATGTGATCGGGCTCGCCATCGCTTGTTTGAAGCGGGCGGCGGGTGAAGTGCGAATCACGCGGCTCGGTTTGGCGTTGCTTGCCATGGTCGTCGTGCAGTTCATGCTCGGCGTCATGATCATCTGGAAAGGGCGGCATCCGCACATCACCAATACACACGTCATCGTCGGCGCGCTCATCTGCGCGACGACCGCGCTGCTCGCAGCGCGGAGTTGGAGGGTGAAGGCGTGAGTGAACCCTTAGCCGTGCCGGCGGCAAATGCCGAGCCGGGCATACTCGCCGACCTCTTGGATCTCACGAAGGCACGGCTAAACATGCTCGTGCTCATCACGACTTTCGTCGGCTACTGGATGGGCGCGCCGGGCGCGATTGACTGGCTGCGGCTCATCCAGACGATGCTCGGCACCGCCCTCTGCGCGGCGAGTGCTGCGGCTCTGAACCAGCTTTGGGAGGTGAAAATCGACGCGCTGATGCCCCGCACTGCCGATCGACCCATCGTAGCCGGGCGCATGAAAAAGAGCGCGGCATTTTGGATCGCCATCGCACTCGGTCTCATCGGCGGGATCTGGCTTTGGGTCGCGGTAAATCACCTCAGCGCGATTCTCGCGGTGAGCACGATCCTCATTTACGTCGTCCTTTATACACCGCTGAAGCGCGTCTCTGCGTGGTGTACCCTCGTCGGAGCGGTGAGCGGCGCGATTCCGCCGATGGTCGGCTGGGCTGCGGCAAACCCGCATCTTTCGCTCGGCGCGTGGGTGCTTTTCGGCGTGCTCTTTGCGTGGCAGATGCCGCACTTCCTCGCTATCGCGTGGATGTATCGCGACCAGTATCGCAGCGCGGGGCTTGTCATGCTGAAGCGTGACGACCACACGGGCTTTCCCACCGCAATCACCAGCCTCTTTTTCACGTTCCTGCTGACTGGCATCACGCTCGTGCAGTTCAACGCGGGCCTCGGTGGAAGCATCTATCTCGGTGGCGCGCTTCTGTTTAATAGCATCTTCTTTCTCGCGGCTCTGCACTTCTGTGCCGACCGTTCGCGGCCCGTGGCGCGGCGGCTCTTCTTCACGAGCATCATCTATCTGCCGCTCATCCTCGGACTCATGGTGTTTACGAAAGTATGAAAACGCTCGCATTTCTCGCAGTCATCGCGCTCGTCGGGTGCGAACAAAAATCCACACCTCCATTCACCGAAGAAAAGCCCGTGAATCCGCTCGCCGATATGCTGGAGCATCCGCGCTACACCGTCCCGCCGTTCACGCTCACGGAGCGGAGCGGCCAGCCGTTCGACTCCACAACGATGGGGGGCAAAGTGTGGGTCGTCGATTTCTTCTTCGCCACGTGCCCCGGCATCTGCACGGCGCTCAGCGCGGAGGCGCAGAAAGTCCACGCGGCCACTGCCGACCTTCGCGATGTCGCGCTCGTCTCCATCTCCACCGACGAACGTGACACGCCGGAAATCCTCCGCGCCTACGCCGAGCGCCACAAGGCGGACACGCGCTGGTTTTTCCTCACGGGCAAAAAGGCGGACGTCTTCCACCTCGGCAACGACGGCTTCAAGCTCGTGCTCGCCGACAACACCGCCGTCGATGCGAAAGAACAGTTCATCCACAGCGGGATGCTCGTCCTCATCGATCGCGCCGGGATGATTCGCGGCTACTACGACGCCGTCGGCCCGGATGCCGACAAGAACCGCGAACGCCTCATCCGCGACATCCGCCACATCCAAAAACAATGACAACCGCCGACTTACCCGCAATCAACGCCAGCCTCAATGCCACCGCAGCAGTCCTGCTCGTGCTCGGCATGATATTCATCAAGCAAGACCGCAAGCAAGCCCACGGCTACACGATGGGCGCAGCGTTTGTCGTTTCGTGCGTCTTCCTCGTTTTCTACGTCCTTCACAAAATCCTCATGAAAGGCGTCCACACTCCGTTCGCGGGCGAGGGGATGTGGCGGACGATTTACTACGGGATGCTCATCAGCCACATCATCCTGGCCATCATCGTCCCGCCGCTCGCCATCATCACCATGCGCCACGCGCTCGCCGGGCGGTATGAACAGCACCGGAAGCTTTCCAAAATCACCCTCCCGATATGGCTCTACGTCAGCGTCACCGGCGTGCTCGTGTACTTCTTCCTCTACCGCTGGTTCCCGTCGTAAATCGACGCTCACTTTCCGTGGCTACGATCTTTTCCCATCCCGCAGTCCCACTCGCCGTCGGTATCGCGTTGGGTCGCGGCGTGATTCCGTCGCGGTTGCTGGGGTTTGGTCTCCTTTGTTCGATTTTGCCGGATGTGGATGTGTTGGCTTTCAAGCTGGGCATTCCATACGGGGCAATGCTTGGGCACCGGGGATTCAGTCACTCGATCCTCTTCGCTATTCTCGTGGCGGTGGCATTTCGTATCGGCTCAAAAGTGGGACGCGAACATCCCTGGACGACGCTTCTGTTTCTGTCTTTCGCCACGATCTCGCACGGCCTTTTAGACGCGCTCACGAACGGCGGACTCGGAATCGGTTTCTTCGCGCCGTTCTCCGGGCGGCGTTACTTTTTTCCCGCCGACTGGATCGAGGTTTCGCCGATCGGCGCTTCGTTTTTCTCCGCGCGAGGAATGGTCGTTTTGAAGTCCGAGCTTCTCGCGGTCTGGCTGCCGTGCGCACTCGTCGCGGTGCTCGGATTCGCGCTTCGCTTGCAGGCACGCAGCGTGCGGATTCCCGAGGACAAGCCGCCCGGTTAGCGGTTGCTTTCAGCTTTAAACGGACGCCCGGCAATTTCCCCTTTTCAATCGAGCCCCCGTTCCCTTTCACTGCGCGCATGACCAGCGCACCGCAAATCAATCCAGCCGAACGTATTCTCATGGGCCCCGGCCCTAGCTCCGTGCCGCACCGCGTCCTCCGCGCGATGAGCGCGCCCACGCTCGGGCATCTCGACCCGCAGTATCTCGCCATCATGGATGAGACGTGCGAGTTCCTCCGCCAAATCTTCCGCACGCAAAACGCGCTCACATTTCCCGTCAGCGGCACCGGCATGGCGGGCATGGAGTGCATCGCCACGAACTTGCTGGAGCGCGGCGACGAAGCCATCGTCGGCGTCAACGGCGTCTTCGGCACCCGCATGAAAGACGTGATGGAACGCTGCGGCGCGACCGTTCACGCGATGGAGCAGACGTGGGGGGAATCTTTCACGCTCACGCAAATCTCCGGCGCTCTCGACGCTGCGCCCAAAGCGAAAGTTCTCTCCATCGTCCACGCCGAAACCAGCACCGGAGCCCTCCAATCGCTCGAAGGCGTCGGCGAGCTTTGCAAAAAGCGCGGCGTTCTTTTGGTCGTGGATGCCGTCACTTCGCTCGGCGGGCATGAGCTGCAAGTGGATGCCTGGGGCATTGATGCCATCTTCAGCGGCACCCAGAAATGCCTCTCCTGCCCGCCCGGCCTTTCGCCCGTCAGCTTCGGCCCCCGCGCGCTGGAGGCGATGGACGCCCGTAAGACCAAAGTGCAGAGCTGGTATCTCGATGTCTCCATGCTCCGCAAATACTACACGGGCGGCGGTGGCGGCGGGCGCGTCTATCACCACACCGCGCCGATCAATATGACTTACGCCCTCCGCGAAGCCCTCGCCGCCGTCCTCGAAGAAGGGCTCGACGCGCGCATCGAGCGTCACCGCGTCCTGCACCTCCGCCTGCGCGCGGGCTTGGAAAAACTTGGCCTCCGCTACGTCCCATCGCGCTCGCTGCATACGCTGAACTGCATCCACGCGCCGGAGGGGAAAGATGAGGCGGGAATCCGCCGCCGCTTGCTCGAAGAATACGGCATCGAGATCGGCGCGGGCCTCGGGCCGATGGCTGGCAAGGCTCTGCGCATCGGCCTCATGGGCCACAGCGCCAGCATCCGCAACGTGGACCTCGTCCTCGCCGCGCTGGGTGAGTTACTGAAGTAATAGTCGGGGAAAATTTCCGCCACAGATTAAGTCCCACACCATCGGGACAGATGTAGATACCGCGCATTCCTGCCTACCACCGCCGCCGAACTCGCCGGAGTCCCCGCACAACCCCGCGCCGAAGCCTTCGCCCGCAAGCGGGCGCGGATGCTTCGCGCTTAGCTGCTCCGGCGACGCATCCGGCGCAGGGCGACGACCATGCCGAGCCCGCCGAGCAAGCTCACGGCGCTACCGGGCTCGGGCACGGCCACGAAGTTCACCTGATAGCTGCTGCCGGCATCCGCGAAGTTTGCCGTGTAGTTCACCGCGTCGTAACCGGTGATGTTGGCGAAGGCGAACCCGTCGGTGGTCACATTATTGAAGACCGTGTAGGTGTTCGCGTAGCTGAAGCCCGCGAGCGTGACATCGAGTTGCAGCGTGGCGTTGGCGCTGCCACTCAACCAATCGCCGGCAGCATTGAAGGCCACCACGTCTGAAGTCGTGCCCAGCCCGAAGAGTAAAGTGGAAGAAGAGGCGAAGTTTAGTTTTCCGCCAGCGCCGAGACTGAAGTTGAGCGTGCCTGCGCCAGCGCCCGGCGTGCTGCCGCCGGGAGCGAGGCTGCCGGTGATGGCCACATTGCCCGCTGCCGCGGTGGTGATGCTGCCGGTCGTGCCGGAGGCGAGCGCCGCCCCGCTTGCCACGCTGACCGATGCGGTGCTGCTGATCGACCCGCTGACGAGCAATGTGCCGCCGCTGACCGTGGTCAGACCGGTGTAGGTATTGGCTCCGGATAGGGTCAGCGTGCCGGTGCCGTTCTGTGTCAGCGCGCCCGTGCCGCTCATGACACCGGACAGCGTCTGGGGATTGCTGCTGCTGTGACGATAGACGCCGTTGTTGAGAATATCGCTGGTTACCACGCCTGTGCTCTGACCTACGGTGGTCAAGCGAGCCGTGCCGCCCACATCGAAGGTTCCGCCATTGATGGTGAGATTGGGCTGGGCGGCACCTCCTCCGAGATTGCTGAAACTGGTGATCGATAAGGTTCCTGCACCACTTTTGGTGTAGTTTCCGCTGCTGATCTGCGCTGAGACTAGGAGATCGACCGCATCGGTGCCATCCGCGACATCGAAATTCACCGCATTGGCATTCTGAGGGTTGATGAATCCACCACCTGCGGCGCTGATGGTGTTTTGCGTTCCTCCGGTGGTGACAAATTTGCCGGTGCTACTCTGCCAGAGATGGTTCCCCTTGTCATAGACGATCGAGCCTCCTCCAGTGCTGCCAAACGTGAAGGTTTTGCTGTTGCTGAGTGTGGTTCGATTAAAGTCCGAGTAAATCACCAGGGATGCCCCATTGTTAATGTTGATGGTTGAGCTGCTGATGCCATCAAGGTCCACTGCACCGGCAAATTTCAAGGTGCCGCCATTGATCGTCGTGGTGCCGGAGTATTGAGCAGCGGCGCTCATCTTGAGCTCAAGCTGCCCTGCGCCCTCCTTCGTCAGGCCTGCGGTGTTGGTGCTGGAGAGTGCGGTGCCAAACGTGACATTCTGGCCGTTGGTGTCCAGTTTGATGGCGGCAGTCGTGTTATTGAGGATGCGGGCGCTGTAGTTGGTGCCCGCGCTGTTGGCGCTGTATTGCAGGGTGCCGCCGGTGAATCGGATAGCCCCGCCATTTCCCAAGGCACTCGAGACGCCGACCACATCGGCCCGATTCGCCTGCAGGATTCCGGCGGCGATGGTGGTGATGCCGGTGTAGGTGTTCGCGCCGGAGAAGATCCAGGTGCCGGCTTCTTCCTTGGTCACGGTGAGGACGTTGGCCCCGCTGTTGACCAAGTTGCCTTGAAAATCATTAGCGGCGGTGTTGGTGCCGCTGAAGCGCAAGGTGCTAGCGCCAGACTTGGTGTTCGTGAATGCACCGGTCCAAGCCAAGGCACCGCTCGCTCCATTGTTTTTAAGCGTGTCGTCGCCGCCGCCAACGATGCTGAAAGTGCGGTTCGTCGAGTCGCCAGTGCCGGTGTAAATGATGGTGTTGTTGAATCCTGTCTCGACGATGCTGCCCGCCCCGGCGGCACTTGCCACGCCGGTGTTTTTGATCGACGTGATATAAAGACCGCCGCCATTCGCTCCGGAGAGTTTGCCCGTGAAATCATTGGCATCGTTGTAGAGCAATAAATCACCCGCGCCACCTTTGCTGACGGTAATCCCTGTGGGGTCGCTGATCTTCGAGTGGATTTTCAGAGCGTTGGAACCGGTCACGCTGAGGGTGCCGTTGTTCTGCAACGTGATCGTGCCGTTCGTGATGTCGAGCGTGGCACCGGCGGACACGGTGATTCCGCTTCCCCGGAAGGACAGGTCGAACCCGGCCTGGTCAATGATGTAATTGCCGGCAGTGACATTGATCGCGTTTGGATAAGCACCGGAGGCACCCATATTGGCACCAAGGGTGACCGTGCCTCCCGTGCCGCCGAAGTTGGCGATGTCGGTGTTTCCAAAGTTGGTCCAGTCGATATTCGAACCGCCCGATGCCAAAGTATCCCAATTGGTGGTGGTTAAATCCCAAATTCCGCTGCCGCCATCCGCGTTTGCGGTGGTGTCAGTGCCATCCCAGAAGAGTGGCGCTGCGAGGGCCGAGATGGCGGTGACGGTGAGTGAAAACGCGGCGAGCGCGGCGATGCTGCGCGTGAGGATGGCAGGTTTGAGCGATGTTGCGTTGGTGGAGCGATTAGTTTTCATGGCGGTGGCGGAATGATGGTGATTGGTTTCAGAACCCGCTCAAGAAGACAGGCACGCGGCAAATACCGAGATTGCTTTGTCGATGCGAGCGCAAAAAGTTCACCCGCGTCGCCTTGCTTGCATCTCCACCGCGCACCGGGCAAGGTCGGGTGTTCCATGACTGTTGAAGCGACGGGCCAGGCCCGCATATCCGAAATTACCCGCGAGGTCGCGCGCCGCCGCACCTTTGCCATCATCTCGCACCCCGATGCGGGAAAGACGACGCTGACCGAGAAGTTCCTGCTCTACGGCGGCGCGGTGCAGCTCGCGGGCAGCGTGACGGCGCGCAAGGACCAGCGGGCGACGACGAGCGATTGGATGGAGATGGAGAAGCAACGCGGCATCTCCGTTTCCTCCACCGTCCTGCAATTTGAATACAAGGAGTGCGTGGTGAACCTCCTCGACACGCCCGGCCACAAAGACTTCTCGGAGGATACTTACCGCGTGCTCATGGCGGTGGATGCCGCCGTGATGGTCATCGATGCGGGCAAGGGCATCGAGGCGCAGACGCTCAAACTCTTTGAAGTCTGCCGTCGCCGTGGCGTGCCCATCTTCACTTTCATGAACAAGCTCGACCGCCCCGCCCGTGCCCCGCTCGACTTGCTCGATGAACTGGAGCGCGTGCTCGGCATTGCCGCATTCCCGCTGAACTGGCCGCTCGGCGACGGCCCGGATTTCAAAGGCGTGTACGACCGCGAGACTCGGCAGGTGTATCAGTTCGATCGCCTCGCTGGTGGCGGCGCGCATCGTGCGCCCGTGCATGTGCGCGGCATCGAGGATGAGGCCATCCGCGACGCCCTCCCGGAGAACGTCTATGCCCGCGTCTGCGACGACTTGGAGTTGCTCGACAGCGCAGGCGCGAGCTTTGACATCGCCGACGTGCAGGCGGGGAAATTGACGCCCGTATTCTTCGGCAGCGCGATGAATAACTTCGGCGTGCAGATGCTCCTAGACCGCTTCCTCACTCTCGCCCCGCCGCCCGTCGCGCGGAACGGCGGCGTGCGCATCGTCGAGCCCACGGATGCAGCGTTCACGGGCTTCGTCTTTAAGATTCAGGCGAACATGAACCCCAAGCACCGGGACTACGTCGCCTTCATCCGCATCGTCTCCGGCGTCTTCACGCGCGACATGCAAGTGATCCACACGCGCACCGGCAGAAAGCTGCGCCTCTCGAACTCGCAGCGCCTTTTCGCCCGCGACCGCGAGACGGTGGATGAGGCGTATCCCGGCGACATCGTGGGCCTCGTGGGGAACAATGACTTCCTCATCGGCGACACGCTTTCCGAAGAGCCCGATATCGCGTTCAGCGAAATGCCGCGCTTCGCCCCGGAGAGCTTCGCCTACCTGCACAACGACACGCCCGCGCACTTCAAGCGCTTCCGCGACGGCCTCACGCAGCTCCTCAAAGAAGGCGTCGTCCAGTCCTACGACCAGCCGGATGCGCTCGTCCGCATCCCACTCCTCGGCGCAGTCGGGCCGCTGCAATTCGACGTATTAAAATTCCGCCTCGAATCCGAATACGGCGCGAAGAGCCGCATGGAGACAACGCCGTGGAGCCACATCCGCTGGGTGCGGGAAAAGGACGCCGCAGCCGCAGCCGCACGCAGCGTGGAAAAGAAACCCGCCGCCCAAATCCCCACCGGCTCGGCGTGGGCGCGCGATATTTTCGGCCAATGGGTCGTGCTGCTCCCGAGCGCATGGACGGCAAAATACTTCGCCGAGAACAACGCGGCGTTTGAGGTGAGCCCGCTGCCGTTTTAAGCGGGTGAAGCTCCTCTTCGTATGCAGCCGGAATCGCCGCCGCAGTCTCACGGCGGAGAAGCTCTTTGAGGGCTCGCCCCTTCATCAAGCGCGCTCTGCGGGCACACAGCCCGAGGCCCGTATCGTCGTCACCGCAGGGCACATCGGCTGGGCAGACGTCATCTTCGTGATGGAAAAATCTCACCTCAACCGGATGCGCCTCAAGTTCCCCGACGCCATGCAGGACAAGCGGTCAATCACCCTCCACATCCCCGACGACTACGAGTTCATGCAGCCCGAACTCCTCGAAGAACTACGCGCCAAGCTGGAGCTCCACATCGAATTACCAGCCGGGTAACACCCAAAGGAATAACTCGCCAAGATTCCCGCATCCGCTACACGGCACGGCTCTTAGTTTTCCATCTCACATGAGCAAAAAATACAACGTCGCTATCATCGGTTACGGCTGGGCCGCTACCGCACACATCGCCGCCATCAACGCCTCCTCGCAGGCACAAGTCACCGCCATCTGGTCGTCTCGCAAGCTCGACGACGCCGAGCTTTCTGCGAAGCACGGCTCGCCCATCCGCAGCTACACGGACCTCGGCGCGATGCTTCGCGCGGACGATGTGCATGTCGTGGACATCACGAGCTACCCGAACCAGCACGCTGCCCAATTCATCGAAGCCGCGAAGAACGGCAAACACATCATCGTCGAAAAGCCGCTGGCGATAGAATGGAGCGAGATTTTAGCCATGAAACAGGCGGCGGAAACCTCCGGCGTGAAAGTGTGCGTCTGCTTCGAGTGCCGCTACAGCTCGCAGTTTCTCAGCACCAAAGCCGTCATCGAGAAAGGGCTCGTCGGCAAACTCCACTACGGTGAAATTGATTACTACCACGGCATCGGCCCTTGGTATGGCCAGTATCGCTGGAACACCAAAAAGGAACTCGGCGGCAGCGCCCTCCTTACCGCCGGTTGCCACGCCCTCGATGCGCTCCTCCTCTGCATGGATGCCGAAGTCGAAGAAGTCACCAGCTACTCCACGCAGAGCAGCCACCCCATTTTCACCGCCTACGAGTATCCCACGACGGCGACCACGCTCATCCGCTTTAAAGGCGGCGCGGTCGGCAAATGCGCGGCCGTCGTGGACTGCTTCCAGCCCTATTACTTTCACACCCACCTCGTCGGTAGCGAAGGCAGTATCCTCGACAACAAGTTCCACTCCATGCAACTCGGCGGGCTGAATAAAGCAGCGTGGTCCGAGCTTTCCATGAAGATGCTCGATAGCGGCGACGTGAGCGACCATCCGTATCAGACGCAGTTCCAAGCGTTCTTCGACGCGCTCGATGCGGGGAAAGATATGCCGCTCACCAGCTTCGCCGACGCCTTTGCCAGCCACCGAGTCATCGCCGCCGCCGACCTCTCCGCGAGGGAAAAGCGGGCGGTGAAGCTGAGCGAGATTCCTGTGCAGTAGCCTGCTACTTGCAAATCAATCCATTTCCTCCTTCCCGCATCGGCGGTGGGTTTCTATGGATGGACGCAACGAATGAAAATCATCGCAGTCGCGAACCAAAAAGGCGGAGTCGGTAAAACGACTACTTCCATGAATCTCAGCGTCTGCCTTGCAGAACTGGGAAAAAAAGTCCTGCTCGTGGACCTCGACCCGCAGGCCAACGCGAGCAGCGGACTCGGCGTGGACACCGAGACAGGCGTGAGCGCATACCTTCCTATGCTTGGCGAAATGCCCCTCGCCGATTGCATCATGCCCACCGCCTACGAGAATCTGTGGATCATTCCTGCGAATCTCGACCTCGCCGGAGTGGAAGTAGAGCTGATCCGCGCGGGTGACCACCTCACTCGTCTTCGCCGCGCCTTCGAGCCGGTGCGCCTCGCCGCTCCCGTGGACTATGTCATCCTCGACTGCCCGCCCTCGCTCGGTGTCCTAATGACCAATGCGCTGAGCGCCGCCGACGAAATCCTCGTTCCCCTCCAATGCGAATATTACAGCCTCGAAGGGCTCGCCAAAATCATCGGCGTCTGTGAGCAACTCCGCGAAGCTGGGGCCAACCCCGACCTCCAGCTCTGCGGCATCCTCATGACGATGTATTTGCGCACCAACCACGCCAACCAAGTCATCGCCGAAATCCAAAAACACTACGGCGACGTGATCTTTAAGACGGTCATCCCTCGCACCATCCGTCTTGCCGAAGCTCCCAGCCACGGCCAACCCATCGTCAAATACGAAACCTCCGGCCTCGGCGCAGCGGCCTACCGCTCCGTGGCTAAAGAGTTTCTCGCCCGCGAAGCAGCGCTCGTCCCCGAAACGGCGGCTCCTTAATGGCCGAACTCCTTGCAGTGCCGGGGGAGGGTCGAGTATGAGCGTCGGCTCTATATTTTATCTAAAGTCGGGCACCTGCCGCAGTCTGACATCCGTTACCTTTACCAATATGATTCGCCATTTTATCCTCGTCACCAGTATCGCAACAACCGCCGCTTGGGCGCTGAACCCAGGGAATGCAGGGCCGGAGAAGGTGGAGCTGAAATTTAAGCTGCCGCCGCCAAAGCCGCTGTCGGCTGCGGAGGAGTTAAAGACGTTCAAGGTCGCGCCGGGGTTCCGCGTGGAGTTGTTCGCTTCGGAGCCGATGATTGAGTGCCCAGTCTCGATGAGCTGGGACGACCAAGGCCGCCTTTATGTGCTGGAGATGCGCGGGTATATGCCGGATGTGGATGCGAAGGGCGAAGACCAGCCGACGTGTGTGATCTCCGTGCTGGAAGATACGGATGGCGATGGGAAGGCGGACAAAAAAACTGTCTTTGCCGATGGTCTCGTTTTAGCGCGGGCACTGATGGTGGTGAATGGCGGCGCGCTCGTGGCGGAGCCACCATTGCTGTATTTCATGAAAGACACGGACGGCGACGGAAAGGCCGACGTGAAGGAGGTTGTGGATGGCGCGTTCGGGAGCAAGACCGGGCAGCCGGAGCACATGGCGAATTCGCCGACGCGCTTCTTGGATAATTGGATTTACTGCGCGAACCACGGGACGCGCTATCGCCTGAAGGACGGGAAGTTTCTCGCGGACGCGGTGCCGTCGCGCGGGCAGTGGGGGATGACGCAGGACGACTACGGGCGGGAGTACTACAATTTTAACAGCGACTTCTTGCGGGCGAATCTCGTTCCGGAGGCTCTTTATAAACGGAACCCAAACTGGGCGGGCGGAGCTGGGACGGGGGTGAGGGTGGTGGCGGATCAGGCGACGTATCCCATCGCACCGACGCCGGGCGTGAATCGCGGCTATGATGCGAAGACGCTGGATGCGGAGGGGAGGCTGACGGCTTCGACGGCGACGTGTGGGGCGACGATCTTTCGGAGCGACCTTTTCGGCCCGGCATATCGTGGGAACGCTTTTATTCCTGAGCCTGCGGGCAATTTGGTAAAGCGGATCGTTTTGAGCGAGAAGGACGGCGTCATCACGGGGACGCAGCCGCTGAAGGGTGAGGAATTTTTGGCGAGCACAGATGAGCGATTTCGCCCGGTGAACGCTTACACGGGGCCGGATGGGGCGTTGTGGCTAGCGGATATGTATCGGGGGATTATTCAGCACAAGGGCTTCCTGACGCACTACATGATCGCGAACATTAAGGACCGCAAGCTGGAGGCTCCGATCAATATGGGCCGCATCTGGCGCGTGGTGCCCGATGGGGCGAAGGCGCAGACGGTCAAGTTGCCCGCCGAAGCCGCAAAGATCGTCCCTTTCCTCGGTCACGAAAACGGCTGGGTGCGCGATACCGCGCAGCGCGTGCTGGTGGAAAAGAAGGATGCAGGCGTGATGCCCGCGCTCGCCGAGTTGGTGAAAAGCGGAAGCCCTTTGGCGAAGATTCATGCGCTGTGGACGCTCGAAGGTATGGGCATCCCCACGCCCGATGTGGTGAAGGGAGCGCTCTCGGATAAGGACGCAAAAGTGCGCGCCGCCGCGGTGCGCCTCGCCGACCGCTCGCTGGCCCCGGAGCTGGCGAAGCTGGTGAACGACCCGAGCGTGGATGTGCAGATCGCGCTGGGCTTTACCGCGAGCGCTTTCCCCGAGTCGCACGATACCGCCGTGGCGCTGGCCCAGAAGTCCGGCAGCAACGAACTGGTGCGCGATGCCATCGTCAGCGGGCTCCGTGGCCGCGAGCTGGAGACCCTCGGCGCGCTCCTCGGCAAGCCGACGCCCTCGCCCGTCCTAACCGCGCTTTCCGCCGCCGTGATGAACGAACGCAAGGCAGCGCGGGTGAAGCAGCTCATCACTTTGATCGCCGCGCAGAGCGGGGGGAAACAGCTCGCACTGCTCGAAGGAGCCAGCGGCAAGAACGCGCCGAAGAATGCGCCGAAGGTGAAACTCCTTTATCTCGAAACGGAGGCTGCCGAGCTTGTTAAATTGGCCGCCGACGCCGACGCGAAGAGCAAGCCGCTCATCGCCGCACTGGACGCGCGAGTCGCATGGCCCGGCAAGCCCGGCGTGCCGCCGCCCCCCGTCGTGAAGCCGCTCTCCGCGAGCGAGCAGGCGCTCTTTGACGCAGGCAAAACGGTCTATTCTACGCTCTGCACCGCGTGCCATCAGCCCAATGGACAAGGAATGGATGGCCTCGCGCCCTCCCTCGTGGACAGCGATTGGGTCCTCGGCAATGCGGACATTTTGTCCAAGATCATCATCCACGGGCTCACCGGCCCGATCAAAGTGAACGGCCAAGCGTGGTCGCTCGATATGCCGCCGCTCGGCCCCGCGCTGAGCGACGAGCAAATCGCCGGCGTCATCACCTACATCCGCCGCGAGTGGGAGCATACCGCCTCGCCCGTGAGCATCGACGCGGTGAAAAAGACGCGCGCTGAATTCAAAGACCGGACGAAGGGCTGGACTGCGGAGGAACTCGGCATGGGCGGGAAGAAGAAGTAGCGTCATTTCCTTGCCCCACGCCCGCTCGCCCGCAAACCTCGCGGGATGAAATATCCGCAGTTTGACAAATCCGAGGCAGGTGGTGGCGCGACTCCTTCGCGTGCTGAGACGCGCGTGGAAGATACGTGGGACCTCACGCCGCTGTTTAAGAGCACGACCGATTGGGACCACGACTTCGCGCTCACTCAGAGGCTCTATCCCGTCATCGAGCAGTATCGCGGGCGGGTAGGGGAGTCTGCCACGACACTGGCCGAGATGTTGAACTGCGATAAGCGCCTCAGCCAGCTCATCGAGCGGCTCTACCACTACGCATCGCTCCGCGCCGCCGAGGATAGCTCCGACGCCGCGAACCTTGCGCGTGAATCGCAGCTTCAGAATCTGCTCACCAAAGTCGGCGAGGCGTCATCCTTCATCATGCCGGAGATCATGGCGTTGGACGACGCGACCTTCGCCGCATACCTCGCCGAGCCCGCGCTGGCGGAGTGGGCTTGCAAGCTGGAGAAGCTGCGCCGTTTGAAAAAGCACACGCTCAGTGCAGCCGAGGAGCGACTCCTCGCTCTCGGCCACAGCGCCATCGCCGGGCACGACGAGGCGTTTTCCCAGCTCACGAACGTGGATATGAAGTTTGGCAAACTCACCGACGACAAAGGCGTGGAGCGCGACCTCACGCAGTCGAGCTACTCGTCCTTCCTGCAAAAGCGCGACGCGGAGTTGCGGCATCGCGCGTTCACGCAGTTCTACGCGGAGTTCGACGACCACAAGTTCACGCTGGCGGCGACGCTTTCCAATTCCGTGAAGGCGGATGTTTTCCGCGCCCGTGCTGCCAATTATCCCAGCGCCCGCGAGCGTGCGCTGTTTCAGGACGATGTGCCTGTGGCCGTGTACGACAACCTCATCGGCAGCGTCCGCGCGAACCTCGCGCCGCTCTTCCGCTACTACGCGCTGCGCAAGCGCGTGCTCGGGCTCAGCCAGATTCGGCAGTGCGATACGTATGTGCCCATCGTCGGGAGCGTGGAGAAAGTGACGACGTTCGACGAGGCCGTGGAGCTGTGCTTGGAGTCGTTCGCGCCGCTCGGCAGCGAATACGTGAACGCGCTCGCCGACGGGATGAAAAAGAACCGCTGGTGCGACCGCTTCGAGAACAAGGGCAAGCGCAGCGGAGCCTTTAGCAGTGCCACTTTCAGCGCCCCACCGTACATCCTCATGAACTACAAAGACGACGTGTTCAGCGACGTCTTCACCCTCGCCCACGAGGCCGGGCACTCCATGCACTCGTGGTATGCGAATCGCACGCAGCGGTGGCAGGATGCCGACTACCCCATCTTCCTCGCCGAAGTCGCGAGCACCTTTAACGAAGAGCTGCTCACCCATCACTTGCTGGAAAAAACCGACGACCCGCAGATGCGCGCATTCCTCATCAACCGGCAGCTCGACGACATTCGCGGCACGGTCTATCGGCAGACGATGTTCGCGGAGTTCGAGCGCGACATTCACGCCATGGAGGAGGCCGGCGAGCCCGTCACGCTCGACACGATCCGCCAGACTTACCGCAGACTCCTTGAGGCATACTTCGGCCCCGACTTCACCCTCGACCCGCAGCTTGAGCTAGAGTGCCTGCGCATCCCGCATTTCTACTCCGCCTTTTACGTCTATAAATACTCCACCGGCCTGAGCGCCGCAGTCGCCCTCAGCCAGCAAGTGCTCGCGAGCGGCGACGCGACGAAGTATCTCGGCTTCCTCAAAAGCGGCGGCAGTCGCTTCCCCATCCCGACCCTGCGCGAAGCCGGCGTAGATATGTCATCGCCCGCGCCCGTCGAGGCCACGCTGGCGCTCTTCGCCCGGCGGGTGGAGGAGCTGGAGGAGTTGCTGGGGGAATGATGGAATGACGAGGTTCGCCGAGTTCGTCATTCGTCATTTCACAACTCACTCAACTGCCCATCCCCTTTCGCGGGCTCCTGTTTTCATCTTACAGCGGAGCCGTCCAGCTCACCTTGTTATACCAACTTCCGAAGATAAAGAGACGATGGGAGTAGGCGAAAAGACGGACGCGGGGGAGCGCGGGCTTCTCCGGACGAGTCGGGATTGTATTTGGCATCCTGCCGAATACCGCATTCGCATCGCCTCAGTCTTTTTATTTCTGAAAGATGGTATTACTCTCTGGGCCATAGCGCGCTCCATTTTTTCCCGTCATCCACAGCGTAGATAAAGGGCGCGAGCTCCGCGAAGCGCCACCAGGGGTAGGCTGGCGCGGGGCGGATGGCGGTGAATTCTTCCAGCGGCGGGCGTTTGGTTTACGGGAGATCTTTCCAGTTGAGTGGAAGCGGGCGCTCTGCTTTTGTCCGCGCTCATGAAAACCGTCATTTTCTTTCTCTCCACCGCAATCTCCGTCATTGGCGCTCCCGCCGAGGACTACAAGGCGCTCACGAAGGGGCTTCCTGCTTTAAAAATGGGAGGCACTGCGGGGGGCGTGGCGCTTTCGGGGCGGATGGCTTTTCCGCTCGCTGTTTCCACAAAGCGCGAGGTGCCTGTGGGCGCGGGCTATTTTGGCGATGCGGAGAAAGGCGGGCGCGTGGTTTGTTTTGCACACACTTCGTTCCCGAGTGATGCGGCGCTCGCGAAGAACGTCGCCGCGTGGGCCGGGCGGAAGGATGCGCCGAAAGTCCTGTGCGCCGGTGCCTCGTCGCGCGACTGGAAGGCCGCCGGACTCGATGCGGCTTCGGCCAAGGGCGCGCTGACTGCGGAGGCGCTGAAAGGCGTGGATGTTGTGGTGATTTCCCTGCACAGCGGCGCGATGCTGGAGTCACTGGAGCCGGTGCGGGAGTTTGCGAAGAACGGCGGCGGTGTCGTGTTGCTTGCGACGCCGTGGGCGGCGGCGAAGGAGCAGGTTTCCGCAGCAAACAGCTTTCTTGCGGATGCGGGCCTCGCGTTTCTCGGAGGTGGGCCGAGTGAGGAGAGTTACCCCGTCACCGCGGAGTCGCCGTCGCCCAACTGGAGCGCTCTCAACGCCATCGAGTCGCTCATCGCCGAGCGCAAATCCGGCAAGGCACTCGACGCCGTAGAGAAGCAATTGTGCGCAGCCACGCTGGATGCCGTCATTTCCGCGAAGGAGCTTTCGCAGCCGCTAAAGACGGCGCTCAATGAACTGAATACTTCATTCGGTTGGATTACCTTTCGCGCTGCTCCGTCGTTCAAAAAAACATCGATGCCCGTGGAGGCGATGCTTGCACGGTATCAGGCGCGGGTGCTCGATACGCTCCCGCCCGAGCAGGTGCCGGTGCATCCGAGTGCGGATGACTTTCCGGGTAAGGTCGGCGACGGCGCGGCGGTCACGCGCACGGTGTCTTTCGATGCGACGAGCGGGCCGGATAAACTCATCAACCACGGCCATCGCACCTTCATCAACACCGGCCTTTATGCGAAGCCGGGTGTGCCCGTGACGGTGACGCTCCCCGGCGCGGCGACAAAGGCCGGGCTGAAAGTGATCATCGGCATTCACCTCGATGAAAACTGGAATCTTAAGTCGTGGCATCGCGCGCCGGCCATCACGCGCGACTACGAACTTACGCAACCAGTCACAAAAGCGGCGGGAGCCTTTGGTGGCCTAGTGAGTATCGTGGTGCCGGAGAACTGCACGCTCGGGAAAACTCAGGTGACAATCGCTGGCGCGGTGGAGGCGCCGGTTTTCACGCTTGGAAAGACGACGAACGCCGACTGGAAGACGCGCCGCAATGCGCCCGGCGCGTGGGGATACATCGAGACGCCACTGTGGACTGGCTATTTGCCACGCGAGATTTTGCAGACAGTGGAGGATGCCGAATCGGTCGCGAAATACTGGCAGCGTGTCGTGGAGACCGCCGATGAATTTCTCGGTTACACCAAATGGCGGCGTCGCGGTGAGTCGATGATTACCGATCGCGACATCGTCGCCGGATACGGCCACGCGGGCTATCCCGTCATCATGGCGTATGCTTCGGAAAAAGCAGACGGCGCTGCCGCACTCGTAGATCGTTCTGTGCGGGGCGATGAGTGGGGCTTTTTGCACGAGCTCGGCCACACGTATCAGGACAGCTTCGATGGTAACTACACCATCGCGACACACGCCGAGGTGGACGTTAATCTTGTGCCGGCGATGATCAAGATGCTCGTCCATGATCGCACTGCGTGGGACAATAATAACCACGGCACATTCGACGCAAAGAACCGCGTGAAAGACATGGACGCATGGCTCGCAAAGCCCGAGGAGGAGCGCACATGGGATGCCGCGTGCAAGGGCAACAGCGTCGCCTACGACTTCCATTTCGTCCTCGCCGAATGCTTCGGCTGGGAGCTCTACAAGAACGGGTTTGGCCGGATGATGACCGAACTGCAAAAGCCCGGCTCCGACCCCGAACTCGCCGCGCTCGACCCGAAGGATCGCAATTTCAAACGCAACCGCCACTTCCTCGCGATGAGCCTCGCCGCAGGGCGGAACCTGCTGCCGCATTACCAAAAGTACGGCCTCGGTCGCGGCGAGTTCGGCATCAGCGAGAGCGCCATCGTCCGCGTGAAAGTACTGCCGGAATGGAACGGCAATCAGCCCATCTCCGCGCTCGAAATTCCCGCAACCGCCAGCGTCAAAAAGACGACCACAGCAGGCAGCACGATTGCCAGTGCCAAGGCGATCGATGCCGATCAAGGCACGCGATTTACCTACAGCATCACGGGCGGAAACGACGGCGGCACTTTCGAGATCGAGAAGCGCACGGGCGTCATCAAACTCGCCAAGGCACCCGCCGCCGCTTCGTATCAGCTCGTCATCGAAGTCACCGACAGCACCATCCCGGTTTCCAAAAAAACTGCGACTGTCACCGTCGCGGTCGAATAGAAGAAACCCTCCCCCGAATCGCGATTTGCCTTCTCGAAGTCTCTGCTGCATCAGCCAGCCCCCGCGGTTCTTGCGGCACGGTGTTTCACTCATCGCATTTACCAACCTGGCTTGCGTTGAGCGCGATTGTAAGCAATGTCACCAGCCACTCGCTTATGAAACGACTCCCACGACTCTTCTGCCTCGGACTTCTTGCCGCGTCTTCGCACGCGACGACGATTTATGAATCCTCGCGGCATGACATTGCGATGGGCAGTTGGGGAGTGGCTTGGATCAGCGGCGGTGAGGTGATGCTTTCGAATGGTATCAATACGAGTGCTCCGCTTGTGACTGGCGTGAACGTGACAAAGGTCATCGGCGCAGATGTGACCGGCGACGGGCAGCAGGAGCTTTGCTACGTCGCGGGCGGCGGTTTGTATTACTACAGTTTCGCGACGCAGATCACGTCGGGGCCGTTCGGTTCGGGGATTAGTGACATCTCGGCGGGGAAATTCCTGAGCACGTCCACTCGTGACTATGCGATGGTGAGCAACTCCGCTGGGGGCAGCGGCGAGCTGTTCGCATTCAACGGCGGGACGAATTCGTTCACGGCACTGGGTGGCAGTGGCATTCGCTATGTCGCGCGCGGAAACTTCGCGGCTACAAACGGGCTGGACGAATGGGTCGTCATCAACTCCGCGAATCAGCCGTATCTTTATACGCCGAACGGAACCGGCGGCGGCGCTTATACCGGGCCGTTCGGCGGCGCTGCGGACTATGCGGCGGCGGTCGGGGGCGACATCACCACGGCGCTCGGTGATGAAATGTGGGTGCAGCGGACAGGGCTTTCGGTGACGTACCTAGAGAACGTGTCGGGAGCGCCAACAAATCTGACCACCGGCGGCGTCGGCACTCCGCAAATCGCTATCGCGACGGGGAATCTCGACGGCGGACAGGTCGAGGGTTTTGTGCTGGGAGCGGGCGCGAGCAACGTGCTGTATCGTTGGCGTGTCGGGATCGGCTACGATGTCTTTCCAGCGGGGAACGCGGGATGGTCCACGTTCATCGTGGGGAATTTCGACGGCGATTCCGCTGATGAGATTTTTGCGGTGAAAGCGAACGAGCCCAGTGCGGTCTATCGCTACGATCCGGGCCGTGGAGACGCGGGGTTCACTTTGATCGTGCATCCAAACGGCGACGGACCGAGTTCGGCACTGCTGGGAAACACGAATGCGTCGGCACCGACGCTCGACGGTTACAGCGCGATCCTGATCGTGAACGAATCCGACACTTACACGAACAACAGCGGCGTCGCGGAGCAGCTCACGGTGAACAATTTCGACGTGTTCATCGGCGCTGTGCGTGGTCGCGTGACGCCGTTTGTCGCGCGCGTTTTGGGCGATAACTCGTTCACCGTTCTCGCAATCGGCACGACGCGCGTGTCGGGCGTGGACTACACGACGACCGGCTCGAAATCATATCCGTTTGCAGCGGCACCGTTCGTGGTGACGATGAATCCCGGCGAGAAACTCGCCTTTGGATATACCGACGCAAATGCGAACGGCACAGGCAACGCGGGCGCGGTGGTGCCGTTCGTGGATGGGGGCGATCAGATTTGGCTGACGGGGGGCGGAGCGCCGTCGAATGCTGGAATCATCAACGTCGGCGCGATGCCGGCACAAGGCGTGGGCGGCACAACTTTCACCACACTCTCGCGGGCATACGCCGCAGGTGTCACGACGACCATCGTCCCGCTGGCGAACGTCCCTCCGCGAAATGTCCTGCTCTCGAATGTGGAGATCGCAGCAGGCGCTCCGGCATCCACGACGGTCGGCACACTGACGACCGACGACCGCAATACTTCGGATACTCACACCTACACCCTCGTGACAAATCCGGGCGGCACGTTCTCGCTCGCTGGAAGCACGCTTTCACTCGCGACTGCGGCGGGCGCTGCGGGCACGAACTACACCGTGCGCATCCGCAGCACGGACAACGGCGGCCTTTCGCTGGAAAAGGATTTCGTCCTCACAACAGTCGCGCCACAGCCGCCGAGCGCGATTGTGACCACGGCCGAAGTCGTCGTCTCCGGCTCCGCGAATGGAACGGTGCTTGGCGCGTTTTCATCGACCGACCCAAACTCCGCCGACACGCATACCTACACGCTTGTCGCGGGAACAGGCTCGGACAACAACGCGCTCTTTTCCATCAGCGGCACCTCGCTTCTCCTCGCCGCGCCGGTGCCGGGCGGTGCGACGACGCCGAAACTCCGCGTGCGCTCCACCGACAGCAGCGGACTGTTTCTCGAAACGCCGTTCACGCTCGCGGTGATTTCCGGAGGCATACGAATCAACGAATTTGTCGCGACGAACGACACCGGCATTCAGGACGAAGACGGCGCACGGGAAGACTGGCTGGAGCTCTACAATCCGACCGCCGCAAGTGTGGATCTCGCGGGCTGGCGGCTCACCGATGACCCCCAGGATACGAGCAAGTGGATTTTCCCCAGCCGCACGATTCCCGCTGGCGGATACCTCGTCGTCTTCGCCTCGCTCAAAAATCGCACGCCCGCCGCACCGGCGAATTTGCACACGAATTTCAAGCTCGATGGCGACGGCGAATATCTCGCGCTCCACAAGCCCGACGGCTCGCTTGCCGATGTTTTTTTTCCGCGCGAGCAAAGCACGGACCTCGCATTTGGCTGGGGCACGACGGGGCGCGGATATCTGTCCCCGACAAGCGGTGCAGCAAACGGCGCAATCTTCCCGTATGGGCTGAACAACGTGATCTACTCCGTGCAGCGCGGTTTTTACACGTCGGCGCAGACTCTCACGCTCACGCCTGCGATTGCCGGCTCGGTGATCAAATACACGACCGATGGAACGAAACCCTCCGCGACTAACGGAGCGACCTACGCAGGGCCGATTGCAGTCGCACCCGAGACCAACGGCACGCGACGCGGCACCCGCCGCATCCGCGCGGTCGCCCTGCATTCTGGCGCGGCGGCTACGAAAGCGAAGACGCACACTTACCTTTTCGTGAACGGCATCACGTCGCCCGCGACCGACGGAATCGTGAGCCAGACCAACTCGAACAACTCGCCGCAAACCGACGCCATTAAAGCAAACGCGACCTACGGCCCGCTGCTCGACGACGCACTCCTGTCGCTCCCCGTCATCGTCATTAACGCCCCAAGCGGCATCCCCACGCCGACCGAGAGCGAAACGAGCGTGGAACTCATCGCGCCCGGCGGCACCGAGTCGGGCTTTCAGGTAAACTGCGGCATCCAGGCGGTCGGCAACCACTCCATCGGATCGCCGAAAAACAATTTCCGTCTCTATTTCCGCGCGGAGTACGGAGACGCAAAATTGAAGTATAATCTCTTCGCCGGACACCCCTACGACCCCCACGGCGCGACGGACACATTCGACCGGCTGAACATCCGCTCGTGCTCGCACGACACGTTTTTCTGGCTCGCGGAACCGAGCCTCCCCCCATCGCCATACTTCAACGCCGACGCGCTCTATCTACGCAACAACGTGATGGACGATCTCCAGTTCCAAATGGGAAAAATGAGCACGCACGGTCGCTACGTTCACTGCATCGTGAACGGCCAGTACCACGGCCTCTACCACATCCGCGAGTATCCCAACGACGACTTCTTCGCCAGCTATCTGCCCGGCGGAAACTCGCTCTACGAATGGACCAACGGCGCGAACCCGGCCGAGAACGGAAGCGGCAACTGGCAGACCGTTTGGAACGCAATTAAGACCTTCGGCACCACGGCAGGCGCGGCGAACTACACGGATTTCAAGCGCCGCGTTAATGTCACGGATCTCGCCGATTTTCTCGTCCTGAACTGGTGGGCCGGAAACGACTGGGACTGGAACCCGAATCAAAACTGGTACGGCGGCGGACCGAATGTTCCCGACATGGGCGGCTGGCGGTTTTTCAGCTACGACAACGACATCATCTGGACCTCCACCACCTCGAATACCGTCGGTCGCAATGTGCCCGATAGCATGCTGAACACGCTCATGGCGACGCACGCGGATTTCCAGCAACTCGTCCGCGACCGCGCCTATCGGCACATGGCAAACGGCGGCGTCCTCACCAGCGCAAAAGCCCGCGCAACACTCGAATATCGCGAAAACGAAATCACCCTTGCGATGGTCGCGGAAACCGCCCGCTGGCAACCATCCGCCGCGACCGCGCTCCCGTGGGACCGCGACGGCGAATGGCGTGCTGAGCTCGACCGGATGAAGAACGTCTTTTTCCCCGGACGATGCGCGACGGTCTTTTCGCAACTGACCGCGCAAGGCTGGTATCCCGTGAACCCACCCGAATTCACCACACAACGCGGGGGAGTCGTCGCGCCCGGTCACCAGCCGGTTATCACCGGCACCGCGACCATTTACGCGACCGTCGATGGCACCGACCCGCGACTCGACGGCGGCGCGATTTCAACCACGGCGTTCCCATTCACCGCAGGCAGCATCACGATCAACACCAACAAACTCGTCCGCCTCCGGTCGCGCAATGCGAGCGCACAATGGTCGGCGCTCAACGAAGCGACGTTCACCCTCAGCGGCACGGCCCCAGCGAGCGCTGCTAACATCGTCGTGAGCGAAATTCACTACCGACCGGCGGGCATCACGGAGCAGGAATTCATCGAGCTGATGAACGTCGCCACGACCAGCGTGGACCTCAGCGGCGCGCGCTTTTCCAACGGAATCGACTACATCTTCCCGAGCAACACAGTGCTCGCACCCGGCGCCCGAATCGTCATCACCGAATCGCAATTCCTCAACGGCTCCAACCTCAGCAACGGCGGCGAACGCATCACACTCGTCGCGCCCGACCTTGTCACCGTCATCCGCGACTTCACATTCAGCGACGCATTCCCGTGGCCCCAAGCACCCGACGGAAACGGTCCATCGCTCGTGCTGAAAAATCCATCCGTCGCGAATGCAACCGACCCATACCACAACGCCCCGACAAACTGGCGCAGCAGCG
>CAMDQC010000061.1 GCA_945905735.1 Prosthecobacter debontii
TCCCAGCTTCGGACAGCGTTTCGCAACGGGGTCTTCTTCACTACATCGCCCCGCGCCGCGCTCCGACAGAGACGGCGTTCCCGCGCAGCAGGAGTCCGTCAGAGTAAAGTTTTTTCGCGGTGAGTGCGAACTGCGGAACTCGGGCTAACTAAGGCACCGTTTGCGGCAATCAGGGGGCCATACGGTGAGGAAGCAGGATTCTGCTTCGCGGAGGCGACGTTGCCGTTTGTCTGGACCTTGCTGCTACTCGTACCGGGATAGATTCCGCCAGCGGTCGTCCCAGGGCTGGACTTCAAAGTGTCCTGCGAATCGAAACTGTCCACCTCCCAGCCCGTGCTGTGGCCGAGGATGACGTCATTCACCGAGGTAATGGCGCGGCGGGAACGGTATCGGGGGCGGGCGACGACCTCGACCGTCCGGATCACGTGCGGGTCCGCAGCCCCGGTGGCGGTCTTCGCGGAGAGCTTCATCCGGCGCAATTCTACGTCGCGCGAATCGGACGAGACGTATTTCCCTGGAAGATCCGCCCTCGCGCTCGAGCGGATGCGAAACCAGGGATTATAGTTAGGCGCAGTGCCGGTTCCCTCGCGGGTGTAAATATCCACGGCGATCTTCGTCACCCGCACATTATTGGGGCCACCGATGACGGGCAGACTCGCAGCGGCGAGCGTCCGTTCGCCATTGACGGAATAGTTTGTGGAATCGGTGTGCGTCCACGAATTCGACGTCCAGGGGAAGGCATCAGGGTTGGGGTGGCTCTTGGTCCAGGTATTGAGCGTATTGAGGGCTAGTTCTACCCCGGCATCGGCACCATGGAGGGTCTCCTGCCATACGATGCCTTGGTGCGTGCCTCGGTATTTCGGGACTAAGCTCTGGAAAGAGGCGGCGATGGATACGCCGATGCAGGCGACAACGACCAAGGAGATGACCAGTGTGCTTGCGTGGCGTCGGTGGAGTGCTTGCATTTTCATATTAGTCGCGGCGTGGATTGCGAGGATTCACATCCACCACCGTTGTTGCCGAGGTAGGCGAGGCACCTTTGAGGCGAAAGCGGGGCGTGAATGAGGATTGCAGCCGGATCGTTTGGCCGCCGTTGGCTCCGCTGATCACGATGCTGGTGATGGATGTGCTGTCCGTGATTTTCTCCGCGATATCCCGAGTGGAACTCGGACTTGTGGCCCCTGAAGGATACTCGCTGCGGAGCAGGCACTGCGTCGCATCCTTGTTGGAGCGCTGTCCCGTGTAATAGCGAATCTGGAGTTCCCCGGTGCCTGCAGCAATGGGGGTGAAGCGCGTGACCGCTTTGTCGTTCACCGTGGTCTGGGCGTCAGTCCAGGGGACGATTCCGTTGAGGAGCGTGTTGCCGCTGCTGTTGTAGGTGCTGGAGCTATTCAGTGTCTCCCGTGAGTAGCGCGTGGTCTTGTAAGTCGATCCAGCTACGTTGTTCGGGGTGTTCGAACCGTAATAGTCGGGGACGTAGATGACGAGGATGCTCGAACTGCCCACCGTATAGGTCGTGGTCCCCGTGTCTTTGATCGGCGTAGTGGTCGTTCCCGAGAGAATCCCAATGCGTACCGCGCGGCGAACATCGAGGGCAATCGTATCAAGGATGCGATTCGTATTCGCCACACCGACCATGTATTGGTCGGTGGCGGTGACGCTCCTGCTAATGCCCGTCGATGCATAGACGAGCACCCCCACCACCACGACAGCGACGGAAACGGTGACCATCAACTCCACCAGCAAGGCGCCGCGCTCTCCTCGGACATCAAATTTCGCAGATTTCATCGATTAGATCCCTCCTTTCGCAATGAGGGTGGAAACTTGCCTGCTGCGCTGCTTATTCCCAGTGACCGTCCACGTCGTTGTGATGGTGAGTTTCACTAGTGTGGTAGTCGGCAGGGTGACACCGTTGTTTGAGAAGGCTCCAGTCGGGGAACGGGTGATCACCAGCGCGGTGCCACTTGGATAAGGCTGGACGGTGAAGATTTCTGTGAAGTTCGAAAAAGTGGTGGCGTTCTCAAACGGCGCCGGCGTGAGCGACGCGATCCCCGCCGCAGTGGTCACATTGGCCCAAGTCGTACACCGCCGGAAGGACTCGGTCCGTTGCTGGAGCAACTGGCCGGCGGATGCGAAGGCCTTTCCCGATCGAGCCAGCACAGTGGCTTGCTGCGCCGCGGCACCAAACCCCGCTAGGGCGGCGACCGTGACTCCTAACGCCACGAGTGCGTCCACGAGCGAAAAGCCGGCTTGGGAATGGTGACGACTGAAAAGCGGTTTCATATGCGACTTTGATGATGAGGCGATGTTTGCGTTCTCTCCGATCGACCGTGGGAACGCCGCTGACCAAGAGCACGAACGGCACACCCAAGCAGAGCCCCCGGCCGAGTGGGCCGCTCGAAAGCGGAGACGAAATGTGTGTCGAAAAGGTCCATCGCGGTTTATGGAAAAAGCAGAAAATGCGCCAAGCTGAGTCGATAGACTCGGTGTAATTGTTTTATTTGGCGCAGGTGATGCGAACGAGTTCCTGACCGCTCACTCGTCGTTCGTGCCGACGGACGTGGGGTCGGACAGAGGAAAGCCCACACCAAACATGCTCGTGGATGTCGAATCCACTATAGCGCCGGTAATGCCGCGGCAATGAGAACCTGAACCCATTCTGGAACCCACGCTGCCGGGCGGGCGCATTGAGCCCCTTCGTCCGTGGCGCTTCCTACTCTTTCACCATTACGCCGCCGCGTCTTTGTCCTGCTTCCGGCGGAGCGTGGGCAGCTTCTTGCCTTCCACGACTGCGCGGTTGATCGTCACTTCGGCGATGTCTTCGCGGCTTGGAATGTCGTACATCACGTCGCGCATGATGCGCTCAAAGAGCGAGCGCAGTGCACGGGCTCCGGTGCCGCGTTTCACTGCGGCTTCGGCGAATGCACGGAGGGCGTCTTTGGTGACGGTGAGGCTCACGCCTTCCATCGAAAGGAGTTTTTGGAACTGCTTCACGAGCGCGTTCTTCGGCTCGGTGAGGATGGAGACGAGTTCGTCTTCCGTGAGTGGGTCGAGCGCGGTGATGACGGGGAGACGGCCCACAAACTCCGGGATCATCCCGAAGCGCAGAAGGTCTTCCGGCTCTGTGTGGCGCAGCATTTCGCTCTCGGGGACGTTTGCCGCAGGTGCGTCTTCCACATTCACAGCACCGCCAAAGCCGAGCGACTTTTTCCCGCTGCTCCGGCGCTCGACGATCTTGTTGAGGCCGACGAATGCACCGCCGCAGATGAAGAGGATTTTCTCCGTGCTGACTTGGATGTATTCCTGTTGCGGGTGCTTGCGCCCGCCTTGCGGTGGGACGTTGCAAGTCGTGCCTTCGAGGATTTTTAACAGCGCTTGCTGCACGCCTTCGCCCGACACGTCGCGGGTGATAGAGACGTTCTCCGTCTTGCGCCCGATTTTATCGATCTCATCAATATAGACGATGCCGATTTCCGCGCGCTTCACGTCGTAATCCGCCGCTTGGAGCAGGCGCAAAATGATGTTCTCCACGTCTTCACCGACGTAGCCGGCCTCCGTGAGCGTCGTGGCATCTGCGATGCAAAAAGGAACGTCCAGCACGCGAGCGAGCGTGCGGGCGATGAGCGTCTTGCCGCTGCCAGTCGGGCCGATGAGCAGGATGTTGCTCTTATCAATCTCCACCTCCGAGAGCGGGTCCAGCGGGCTGCCGATCCCTTGGCCGACTGTGCTGTTGTGGAGGATGCGCTTGTAGTGGTTGTGGACGGCGACGCTGAGGGTCTTCTTGGCCGTCTCTTGGCCGATGACGTAGTTGTCGAGGTTCCGGCGAATCTCCGCTGGCTTCGGCACGCGGAGCTGCGTGCTGTGCCGCTTGGCTTCTTCGTTCAGTTCTTTGTCGAGGATGCCTTTGCAGACGTTGATGCAGGAGTCGCAAATATAGACCCCTGGTCCTGCAATCAGTTTCCTCACCTCTGCGTGCGATTTGCCGCAGAAGGAGCACATAGTTAGATTTGAAGCACGGGCCATTTTGTAAGCGGAAAAGCTGCTTTTGTTCCCTCTGCGTCTCTATTTAGGGACCGACGCGAGATCGGCGAAATTCGGAACGTCTTTCTTGTTTACCACGACCTCATCGACGAGCCCGTATTCTTTCGCTTCTGCCGCCGTCATGTAATTATCGCGGTCGCAATCTTGCGCCACTTTATCCTGCGGCTGGCCTGTGTGGTGGGCGATGATTTGCTTCGTGCGGTTGTTCAGTTTGTAGAGGAACTGCACCGTGCGCTCGATGTCCGCAGTAGTGCCCCGCGCACCGCCGCTGGCTTGATGAATCATGATATGGCTGTTGGGCAGCGCGAAGCGTTTGCCCTTCGTGCCAGCGCACAGGAGCAGCGCGCCCATCGAGGCGCACATGCCGATGCAGTAAGTGTTCACGTCGCAACTGATGAACTGCATCGTGTCGTAAATCGCCAGCCCATCCGTGACGCTTCCGCCGGGGCTGTTGATGTAGAGATGGATGTCCTTTTTCGGGTCGTCCATCTGGAGGAAAAGCATCTGCGCGACGATGTAATTGGACACATGCTCATTCACCTCGGAGCCGAGGAAAATGATGCGGTCCTTGAGCAAACGAGAGAACAGTGAGTAGTGCTTTTCGCCACGTCCGTCGTTCTCGATTACCGTCACATCATACGTCGCGGAGGGTTTCACGATTGCGCTGTCGTCGTTGGATTGAATTGTCATGGGATAAAATAGATTACGCTTTCACTTCTTCCACAGCTTCATCGGCTTTCGGGGCCTCTGTGGATGTCGAGACGGTCGCTTCCTTCGCGATAAACTCGAGTGTCTTTGTCGTGAGAATCTCTTCGCTCACTTGGTCCAAGCCGCCGCGCTTTTGCAGCTCCTTGAGCACTTTCTCGAACGGCATCTGGTACTTCCGTGCGAGGCCGTTGATGCGGGCGCGCAGTTCGTTATCCGTCACGCGGATGTTCTCCTGCTCGGCGATGCGGAGCAGAACGAACGTCCCCTTGATCCGGTCGCGCGCCGACTGCGCTGCGCTGCCAACGAGGTCTTGCTGATGCTCTTTGATGACTTCTTCCGCCACGCCGCGTGTCTGGTTTTCGCGGACGATTTCCTGGAGGATCGTCTGCGTCGTGTTGCGCACCATCGCCGTCGGGAGTTCGCATTCCACCTTCGAGAGTAGCGAGCTCATCACGCCGTTGCGCTTGGCCGTATCGATGGCTGCGTGCTTTTGGCGCTGGAGTTCTTCGCGCGCCATGATGCGCAGTTCGTTTAGCGACTTGCCATCGGCGATGCTCGCGGCAAATGCGTCGTCCAGCTCCGGCAAAGTGCGCGCCTTCAGCCCCTTCAGCTCCACTTTATAGTGCAGCGTCTTGCCCGGCATTTCTTCCACCGGGAAATCGGCAGGCACCGTCACGTCGAACTCGCGCGTCTCGCCGATATTCATCCCCACGAGCTTCTCGCAGAAGCCGGGGAAGAACGCCTCGTCCGTCATCTTGATCCAGAATTCCGTATTGTGCGCCAGCGGCTTGCCGGCCTTCGGGAACCTCACATCCACAGGCTCGCCCTCAATCGTTCCGTCATAATCCACCACCACAAAATCTTCCATCGCCGCCGGGCGCGCAGGCTCCACATCCGGGAAGTCCGCCTGCTGGTCGCGGAGATTATTCAGCGCCTCTTCGATCTCCGCATCCGTCACTTCAGCACTTGGAACGGAAACCGGGATTCCTTTGTAATCCGGCAAGTCAAAGTTCGGATGCACGATTAGCGTCGCACGGAAATTGACCGACTGGTCATCGCCCCACACCACATCCTCCACCCCTTGCAGCTCCAGCACGCGCAGCCCCTTGTCCTTGATCGCATCGCGGCAACCATTTGAGACGACCTGCTGCGTCACTTCCTCGCGGATTTCTTTGGAAAACTTGCGCTCAATGACCGAGCGCGGGGCTTTGCCAGCGCGGTATCCGGGCAGTTTTGCGTGTTTGGTGTAGTTGCTCGCAACTTCCGTCATCGTCTTAGTAACCCGGTCAGGGCTAACGGCGATTTTCAGTGTGGCGAGGCAGTTTGGTAGAGCTTCAAATTCAACGGTCATAGATTTCGGAAAAGTGGAAAGGGGCGGGAAAATAGCGGGCCGCACGCGCTTGCCAAGCGGCGAGTGCGTTTTTTTTTAAAAGCACGCGATACTCTCACAGAAGCGACCGTAGATGACGCAAAACTCTGTCGCACGACTCTGCAATTTCATCCATCGTCCCTGCTCACACATGAAATCACTATTCATCATCATCGCCCTTTCCTCCTTCGCCGCGTTCGCCGGGGAAGAGTTCACTCCTCTTTTTAATGGCAAAGACCTCACCGGTTGGGAGCAGCACAGCGGCAAAGCGGAATATCGCGTGGAGGACGGCGCAGTCGTCGGCAAGACCGTCCTCGGCACGGGTAATTCATTCCTTTGCACGAAACAAACGTACGGCGACTTCGTCCTCGAGTTTGAATTCAAAGTCGCCAAAGACATGAACTCCGGCGTCCAGTTTCGCAGCCAATTCTACGAGAAAGAGACCACCGTGGAAATCGACGGAAAGCCCAAGAAATTCTCCGCGGATCGCGTCCACGGCTACCAATACGAAATCGACCCATCCCCGAGGGCCTACACCGGCGGAATCTACGATGAAGCCCGGCGCGGCTGGCTCAAAGACCTCAAGGGCAACGAGCCCGCGCAAAAAGCATTCAAGCAAGAGGACTGGAATGCCGCGCGCATCGAGTGCAAAGGCGACAGCATTAAAACGTGGATCAACGGGGTTCCGGCTGCGGAGCTCAAGGATGGGCTGACGCCTAAAGGAGTCATCGCCCTTCAAGTCCACGGCATCGGCAAAAGCAAAAAGCCGGGCGAAGAAATCCGCTGGCGCAACATCCGCATCAAGGAACTCAAATAAGGACACGGCTCGCGAGCCTCTGCGCTGCGGGGTTTCCTCCGGCGATGTCGTGAGAGCCTTGCGTGACGTATTTTTGACAAACACAGCACGAACGACTGACAACCCCGGCGGGCGGACGTGGCAGAGTCCTCCCCATGAAAACACGTCTTCTCTCACTGCTCGCGCTCGTCGCCGCCTTGCTCACCGGGGCTCACGCCGATGGGCTCATCATCATCCACAACCCGCCACCGCGCATCGGTCGCCACTTTGTCTTCGCGCCGCTGGAGGTTGTGTTTCACAAAGTGGACGTGGATATTTCCGGGCAAAAGGCGACGACTCGGGTGGAGCAGGAGTTCTTCAATCCGAACAACGTGAACCTTGAGGGCGACTACATTTTCCCCATCCCAAAAGGCGCGCACCTCGACAAGTTCACCATGCGTATCGGCGACAAAGACATGGAGGCGGAATTGCTCGATGCGGCGAAGGCGCGGGCGATTTACGAAGACATCGTGCGTCGGCAGAAAGACCCGGCGCTGCTGGAATATACAGGACGCCCGGCGTTTCGCGTCCGCATTTTCCCCATCGAGGCGCATTCGCGGAAGAAGGTGAATCTCGAATACACTGAGCTGCTGAAAGTGGATGCCGGGCTCGCCAGCTATACGTATCCGCTGAACACGGAGAAGTTCTCCGCGCAGCCGCTCAAGACGGTTTCCGTGCGAGTGAAGGTGAACGCGGATTCGCCCATCAAGGCGCTCTACTCGCCGTCGCACCCCGTGGACATCCGGCGCGATGGCGACAAGCGCGCGACGCTCGGCTGGGAGGCGACGAACGTGCGGCCCGATACGGATTTTCAGCTCATTTATTCCACCGCCGAGACGGAGGTCGGGCTGCATCTGCTCACGCACAAGAAGCCGGGCGAAGACGGCTGGTTCCTGCTGTTCGCGTCGCCCGGCGCGGACATGGCGAAGGCAAAAGAGGTGAACCCGAAGGATGTCGTCTTTGTCTTCGATACGAGCGGGTCTATGGCGGGCAAGAAGCTGGAGCAGGCGAAGAAGGCGATGACCTTTTGCGTGGAGAATCTGAACGACTCCGACCGCTTTGAGATCGTCCGTTTTTCCACCGAGGCCGAGCCGCTGTTCGAGAAGCTCACAGACGCGACGAAAGCGAATCGCGACAAGGCGCTGGACTTCATCTCGAAGCTCAAGCCCATCGGCGGCACCGCTATCGCCGAGGCGCTGGATGCTGCGCAAAAGCTGAAGCCAGCAGACTCTTCGCGCCCATTTGTTGTCGTGTTTTTGACGGATGGAAAGCCGACCATCGGCGAGACGGATGAGGAGCGCATCGTGGCGAAAGTGGCGCGCGACCAAGCGTCGAGCACGCGGATTTTCTGCTTCGGAATCGGCACGGACATCAACACGCACTTGCTCGATAAAATCGCCGAGCGCACGCGCGCTGTGTCGCAGTTCGTGCTGCCGGAGGAAGACCTCGAAGTGAAGGTCTCGAACTTCTTCCTGAAGATTCGCGAGCCGTTGCTCACGAACTTGAAGCTCGAATTCCCCGCCGGTATCCGGGCGACGAAGCTGTATCCGAATCCGCTGCCAGACTTGTTTCGCGGCGACCAGCTCGTGCTGGCCGGGCGTTACAGCGGCGATGGGGAAGGGGAGATCGTGCTCGATGGAACGCTGAACGGACAACCCAAGCGGATGACGCAACGGGTGAAGTTTTCCGGCGACTCCGGCAATGAGTTCATCGCGCAGCTCTGGGCGCTGCGGCGGGTGGGCTGGCTGCTGGATGAAGTGCGCCTGCGCGGCGAGAGCAAGGAGCTGCGAGACGAGGTCGTGGACCTCGCGCGGCGCTTCGCCATCGTCACGCCCTACACGAGCTACCTCATCGTGGAAGACGAGGCGCGGCGCGGTGTTCCAGTGGCCTCGCGCAGCCTTCCGATGCTCGACCGCGACGCCGTGGCGCAGACCTACTACAAGCGGAACTGGAGCCAGATGAGCGAAGGCAAAGACGGCTACAACGGCTCACTCGCCGGACGCGGGAACACTGCGCTGAAGAGCGCTGATTCTTTCGCGTCGGGATTGGAAAAGGCGAAACAGGAAAACCTCGGCAGCATCATCGCGAACAACGCTCCAGCAGCCGAAGCCCCTGCTGCGGGTGCGGTGTCAGCAAAGCCTGCCGCGCCACTTTATGCCGACAAGCGCGACCGCAACGAGGGCACGCGCGGAATCGCTGGCGAGATCGCCCGCCGTACGACGGATGTGGAGCAAGCGGCGCGAGTCGTGAACGGCAAGTCCTTTACCCAAAACGGAAACCAGTGGAACGACACCGCGCTCCAAGCCACGCAGAACGCGAAGCGCAACCGCGTGCAGTTTGCCTCGAAAGAATACTTCGAGCTGCTGAACGACAAACCCGACTCCGCGCAATGGCTGGCGCTCGGCAACAGCGTCACGTTTGCACTCGGGAGCGAGGTGTATGAGATTTACGAGTAGAGCGACGAAGAAACTGCTGGAGGGCGGCGCGTCGGCTGGTAGCGTCCGCGCCCATGAAATTTTCTAAAGCGCGCCGGTGAACAAGTCCTCCACTCAACACGTTCATTTCATAGGCATTTGTGGCACCGCGATGGGTGCAGTCGCGGTGGCGATGAAGGAGCAAGGCTACACTGTCACGGGGTCTGATGCGGGCGTTTTCCCGCCGATGTCGGACTTTCTCATCGGCAAAGGCATCGCGATTTCTTCGCCCTACGCTGCGGAGAATATCCCGGCGACTGCGGACCTCGTCGTAGTGGGTAATGCCATCGGGCGCGGCAATGTGGAACTGGAGGCGGTGCTCAATCGCCGGATGCACTACCAGTCGCTCCCGGAGACGTTGCGGCATTTTTTCCTGCACGGAAAACGCAATCTCGTCGTCGCGGGGACGCATGGGAAGACGACGACCGCGGCGCTGCTCACGCACATCATGCGGGTGGGAAAATTGAACCCGGCTTGGATGATCGGCGGGATCGCCGAAGACCTCGGGCAGGGCTCTAGTTTGCACGACTCGGAGCATGTCGTCATTGAGGGCGATGAATACGATACGTGCTTCTTCGACAAGGGGCCGAAGTTCGCGCACTACCTGCCGGAGTTGGCGATTTTGAACGCCGTGGAGCTGGACCAGATGGACATCTACGCCGACATCGCGGCGGTGAAAAAAGCGTTCGGGCTTCTCGTTCGCGTGCTGCCGGAAAATGGCGTGCTTCTTTACAACGCCGACTGCCCGCAGACGTGCGAAGTCGCGGCGACCTCGCAGACGAAGACGCGGCTCGGCGTGGGGCTCGGCGAGAGCAGCGATGTGCAGGCGACGGAGATTTTGCTCAAGCCGAACGGCTCCGAGTTCACGCTTTTCAATACGCGCTTCGCATTCCCGATGGTGGGTGAGATTTACGTGCGTAATGCGGCGATGGCTATCGCGGCGGCGCGGCACTATGGCGTGGATTTGTGCGACATCGAAAATGCGGTGGCCACTTTCAAAGGCGTGAAGCGCCGCCAAGTCCTGCGCGGCGAACGGCGCGGGGTGAAAATCGTGGAGGACTTCGGCAAGCACCCGACGAATATCCGCGAGACGCTTCGAGCGCTGCCGTATCTTTTCCCCGGTTCGAGGGTGTGGGCGGCGGTGGATTTAAAGGCAAATACGATGTGCCGCTCGCAGATTCACGACGACTTGCGCACGGCGCTCGAAGTCTGTCACGGCTCGATGATTGGCCCGGTGGATAGGCCGGAGCGCTTCAAGGCCGGCGACGCGCTGGACCCTGTGCGCCTTGCGCGGGAGCTCACCGAGCGCGGGCACCCCTCCACGGCGGAGCTCGGTGCGGACGCGATCGTTTCACGCATAGATGCGGTGTCGCGCCCCGGTGATGTGCTCATCGTTTTCAGCAGCGGCGGCTTTGGTGGTATCTACGAAAAGCTGCTCTCGTAGCCCGACGACAAACTCTGCAATGAGCGATTGCCGAACGCCGGGAATTCATGCTTAAAGTGCGGGAATGAACCGCCTTTCCGCAACCATCCTCGTCCTCGCGACCACCGCGACCGCACATTGCGCCGAGCAACTCTCGCTCTCCGATGTGGAGCGCATCATCGCGCAAGCTGTGAACCGCGCCCGTGAAATCTCGCCCAACAGCGTCATCGCCGTCACCGACCGCGAGGGCTTCGTCCTTGGGGCGTGGGATGTAAATGGCGATGCCCCGCCGGAAGCGGGCGTCATTGCCGCAGCCACCGGGCGGGCTGCGACTGCTGCATTTCTCAGTAGCAACCAGAACGCATTCACCACGCGCACGGCGGGCTGGATCATTCAGCAGCACTTCCCGCCCGGCATCCGCAACACGCCGCCCGGACCACTGGTTGGTGTCGGTTTTTCCAATCTCTTTTACTCCGATGTGAACCGCGTGAAGCAAATCCCCGATGGATTCGACGGCAGTGCGCTCGTACCAGATACGGCATCGCCAGGTGTTCGTGCGCCGGGAGTCGCATTCACTTCCCTGCAAGACAGCCCCGGAGGCGTCCCGCTTTATAAAAATGGCGAACTTGTCGGCGGTATCGGGGTCACAGGCGATGGCGTACCTACGAATCTCAGCGCGGCTGCTGCTATCCTAAATAGAGAAGTGCAGAAAAACTCCACGCCGGGCTTTGTCTTCGGCGAGGACAGGGACGAACTCGTCGCCCTCGCAGGCCAGAGTAACTATCGCGCCCCCGGCGACATCATCGCCACGAACATCCTCGCGGGCGGCGTCCGCCTAGCCTACGTCACCCCACAACCCGAGAACTACCCCGTGGAGCGTGACTCTGGCCCACCGCAACACGGTGCGCCTATCTCTGGCTTCACCATTCAAGCATCCCCGGCCCGCTATCCCTATACCGTCGCCACGCTCGGCGGAGTCGAAGGCGAGATCCGCTTCCCATTTCGCGACGACCCGACGCCGGGAAAAATCGGCTCCGCAGACCGACTCACCGAGTCCGAAGTTCGCGCCATCATCTCCGCAGCGGCAGAGCGCGCCAGCCGCACTCGTGCAGCTATCCGGGTCCCAATCGGCACTTTTGCTAGAGTGTGGGTGAGCGTCGTGGGCAATCCTCACAAGGCGGGCGAACCACCGCCGATTCTCGGCATCTTCCGAGTCGGCGAGGCACCCGTTTTCTCGTGGGATGTCAGCGCCCAAAAAGCACGCACCGCAGTCTTCTTTAGCAACACCCAGCTCGCCCAAAGCTCGCGCACCGTCGGCTTTCTCGCACAGCGCAATTTCCCGCCGGGTCTGGATGGGCGGCCATTCGGTCCTTACTTCGGGTTCCAAGAAGCCGTATCACTGCGCGTCAATCCCACGACTCAATCATTTCCCGGCAACCCGAACCTCCCCAACGGCCTGACCATCTTCCCCGGTGGCTTCCCGCTCTATCGCGGCAAGACGCTTATCGGAGCCATCGGCGTCTCGGGTGACGGCGTGGACCAAGACGACATCATCGCCGCCGCTGGCGCATCCCTTTTCCCGCCGCCGCCAAAAATCCGCGCCGACCACTTTGCCTACAAAGGTGCTCGCCTTCCCTACGTGAAGTTCCCGCGCGATCCGGTGAAGTAGCCGCCTCGTTGCGCGTTTAGTTCGCCTTCACCTCGATATTATCGATCCAGGCGCGTTGCTCTTGTGGCGATAGGGAGAAAAAGCCGGGCGATCCGTTTTGATGTGCCGCTTGGTGTTTGTATTCGAGGGTCCACTCGGCGGGCTCGGCGTCGGCTTTCTTCCACGCTTTTGCGCGCACGGTGCCGCTGCCGTCTTTCTCGGTATCCACGCGGACTTTGAGGCGGTGCCATTCGTTGGGCGTGAGAGTGAAGGGCTTGGTGGCTTTGATGCGCTCTAGGTTGCTGCTGAGTTCGATCTCGCGGGCGTTGCCTCGGAGGATGATGAGGTAGCGTTGGTTGATGAGGCCGATGTCGGACATTTTGCGTTTGTTGCCCTCGCTCATCAGGTCGGCCTCGATGGTGTAGTTCTTCATGTCGGGGTGGCCGATGAAGATCTGGCCGCGCTGGAACAGTTTGTTATCAATAGATTTGCACAGCGCCTTGCCGCCGTCCTTTTCGCGGACCTCGAAGCGGAACCGCGCGCCGTTCCATGCCAGCGGCGGATAGGAGAACGGTGTGGGCGGTTCGATGACGTTCCAATTCGTTGGCGCGGGTTGCGGCGCAGGTTTTCCGGGCTCGGCGGGCGGGAGGGCGACGACTTCGTTGCCGACGCCGGGGCCGGTGATTTCTTTCAGCTCCGTCGTTTCAAAATCAATCTTGATGGGCAGATCGGGGAGCACTTTCCCGCGCATGGTGCCAAGCACTTTGTCCCCGACCGATGCGGAGAATGCGCCTGCGCTGCCGATTGGTTTGGCGTCGGCGGTGAGCTTTCCGGCTTCATCGAATTTGCCGCTCATCGTGGCCTTCACGAGCGCGGTCGGCGGGATGAAGGTGTCGAACTTCAGCGTCTTCACATCCACGGAAGGCTGAACGGTCGCGCCGTTCTCCGCCTGACCACGAGCGCGGATTTGCACGCTCTGGCCGGGGCGCAGGAGGACTTCGTTGGGGATGAGCTGGAGCTTTGCCACGGGCGCGTCGGAGCCTTGGATTGGCTCGGCTTTCCAGTCCACTTTCTTCGCGCCGTCGTTCGCGCCCTTTTTGCCAAAGGCGTAGAGCTTCTTGTCAGTCTGGATGTACACCTTGCCATTATAGGCGATGGGCGAGCCGAAGCAGCGGCCTGTGAGCTTGGTGCGGCTCAAGACCTCCACGTCTTTTTCGCCGGGCTTGAAGACGTAAAGCTCGCCATCGCCGCCATCGCCGTCGCCCGCCGTCTCCGCGCCAGCGATGTAAAAGGCAATATAGAGCTTCCCATCGGCAAAAAACGGCGACGATTGACGCTGCTCCGCGCCGAGTTTCTTCCTCCATTTCACCTCTCCCGTTTCGAGGTTCACCGCTGCGAGTTCGCCGGTGCCGGTGACTTCGTAGAGGGTGTCGCCGACGATGCACGGCGAGGAGGCGAGGTTGCCGAGTGGGTTGCGCCAGCTTTCGAGTTCCTTCGGGGAAAAGATGCGCATTCCCGGCGGGACGGCGTTGATGGATGGCACAACGGCCTTGGGCTGTTCGTTGGCTTTTGGGATGCGATACGAGGCGGTGCGGCCTACTTCGCTGGTATCCACATTCTCGGATTCGTGTGAAATAATCAGCGAGTCCTTGTAGCGCAGGACGCCTGCGTTGATGCCGCCTTTCGCGCCAGCCTTCGCGGCGGGGAAGCGGAAAATTGGGTCGCCCGTCCACGCATTGATGCAGGCTACGGAGGAGTCGCCGCACGCGGTGAAAAAGACGCGCTTTCCATCCAGCCAAGAAAACTGGAACGGCGAGAACGTATTGTCCTGCGGGCGGTCTGCCGGGGCGCTGAGCCAGACGAGTTCGCCGGTCTTTTTATCGAATGCCAGGATGCGATCGCCCGCCGGACCGTTCGCGCCCCAGCCGCTCGTCACGCCGCGCGTGATGACTAAATCCGCCTCCACAGCGGGCGTCGCCGTGCGCGAGTTCGGGAAGGTGAGCCGCCCGTATTCCTCCATGAGCGAGTGCTGCCAGACGATTTTTCCCTCGGGCGAAAAGCAGGTCAAAATCCCCTGCGTGCCCTGCACGTAAATGTTCCCCGTCTCCGCATCAACCGTCGGCGAACTTGTGGCGTAGCGCAGATAGATCGTGTCGCTCAGAAAGTCGTTTTGCAGCGACTGCCAAATCACCTTCCCCGTCTCGGCATCGAAGCAAGTGACCCCTTCGCGAAGGTCCGGCCCATCGCCGACGTAGCCGTTGATATACAGCCGCCCGTTGGCGATCACGGGTGAGCTTTGGCCGGGAAAATCGGCGCTCCACAGCGGTTTAGCGCCATCCACTTTCTCCGGCAGCCCTGTCTCCTGCGAAGTGCCATTCGCCGTCGGTCCTCGCCAGTGGAACCAGCCCACAGGCTTTGCAGCGGAAGGCTTTTGGGCATGGGTGATCGTGAGTGAGTAAGCGAGAGCGAGCGCGACAACAGGAGCGATACGGAGCTTCATGGAGGGGACTGTTTCCCGGTAGAAGGGGGAGAGTCAATTTATTACTTACACGTATTACTTTCGAGGCCGTCCGAAAGGGCGCGGCCCGGCTTAAATCTCCCCGTCATCCACGCGCGGGGGCTCTTGCCATTTGATCGGGCCGTAGCCGAGATCGTCTTCTTCAAAACGTGCGAGATTCTTGTCTTCCTCGACGGGCTCCGGCGCGACGATCCCGTCGTCTTGGCCGATGAAAAGTTCGCCGCTAAAGACGCCGCCTTTTTCCACCGTGATGGCGCGGGCATAGACGGTGCCTTCCAGCCAGCCGCCTTTGTTGATGATGACTTTGTCGGCGATAATCTTCGCGGTGGACTTGCCGTTCACTACGAACTCCTTGCACTTCATCGTGCGCACAAATTCCACGTCCGCTTTCTTCTCCACGAGCAGTTGCTTGCAATCGATCCCGCCAGTCATGCGGCCTTTCATTCGCACGGCGGCAGTGCCGGTGCAGACGATGTAGCCGCGCAGGCTGCCCTCGATCCTTGCGGAGCCGCAGGAGACTTTCGTGCTTGTGAGATCGCCCTTGGGGGCGATGTGCAACTCGCCGGCAGTCTGCACGCTGCGGCTAAAGGGGGTCGTGATTTTGAAATCCCGGAGGTCGATGTAAGAGCCGCAGTCTGGGCACATCGTGCTCTGCGCCTCGGTGCTGAGGACTTGCGTGTGCGCGCAGGTAAAGCAGACGACCTCGCGCTCCTTCACGCCGAAGACCATGCGGCTCAGCTTTTGGAAAAGGCCGGGCTCTTTGACGATGCTCGTATCCGCATCGTCCGAGATCCGCTCCAGCGGGTAGTCGTTGCGGCACTTGCGGCAGACCGTTGTTCGCAGCAGGACAGACTCTTCTTGGACGTGCCCACAGTGCGGGCACATCGCGGAGAGTTTTTGTGTATTGCGACGTTGGTTTTTGGCCACGGGAATAGGTCAGCGCTCCGACAGTGCGCTGAGAGAAAAAGCGGGACGAACGCTCCAGCCGGGCTGGAACGCATCTGCAACCGCTGCCCGCTTGGGCGAGTGGGAACCACTCAGCCAGCGGGCGCGGATTGCAAACAGCTTGGCTCCGCTTTCCAGCGGGCTCTTTCGTTATACGCGGGTGGGCCCGTGGGTGCCGGTCGCGGCGGGGCGCACGATTTCGGGTTGGCGCATGGCCACCTTGTTCGGCGTCACTTCGGATTTGCCGACGAAAGTCGCGCCATCTTCGATGACGAGGCGCTGTGCTTTCAAGTCGCCGTGAAGGACGGCGTGCGCCTTGAGTTCGCAGCGTTCTTCGACGGTGATGTTGCCGTGGACTTTGCCGAGGACGGTCACGGACTTGGTTTTGATCTCGCCTTTGATTTCGGCGTTTTCGCCGACGGTGAGGACGCCGGACGAGGTGATCTCGCCTTCGATCTTACCGTCGATGGTCAGTTCGTTTTGGAATTTGAGCGAACCTTTGATTTCTACGTCGCTGCTGAGGATGTTCTTTGATGTGGTGTCGGCCATTGTATTTGGGCGTTGGATTGTTGCGTGAAACGCGCTCGCCCACTGTAGGCGCTGCGTCTGGTTTTCAGGTCGAAAACTGCCTGTTTTCTCGCTTAAACTTGGGCGGAGTATGGGTTCCGAGTTTGACGTGTCAACACAACGAAAGGCGGATTTTTGAAAAACACCCGCAAGATTTCTCAAGATACCGGAAATCTTCCTTCAGGCGAATGACGCGACCGCTATCCGGCGCGAAATTGTGTTGGAGTCACGCTTGTCACATTACGGAAGGCGCGGGCGAACGCGCTGTGGTCGTAGAATCCGCATTCGAGCGCGATTTCGGCGATGGAGCGATCCGTCTCACGGAGGAGGCGAGAGGCAGCGGCGATGCGCGTTTTTGAGATGAGCTGGATGGGCGTGATGCCGAAGATGCGCTTGATGATGCGCGCAAATCGTGCGGCCGGTAGCTTGGCGATGCGGGCGAGTCCGGCGGGCGTGAGCGGTTCGGCGTAGCTCGTCTCCAGCCGGGTGAGCGCGGCGGCGACGCCGGCCGGGATCTCCTGCGGCGCGATGGGCGAACGCACGTCTTTGGAGATGCCGATGATGCCGCAGACTGCGCCCGCAGTGTCGCGCATCGGGAGCTTCGTGGTGAGGCACCAGACGGGCTTGTGGGGCGAATACCACTGGAGTTCCAGCCGCTCGACGATGGGTTTCCCCGTGCGCAGCACATACGCATCCTGCTCGCTTGGGATGCGCCCGAAGTCGCCGGGGCACACGTCGCACGGGCGGAGTCCGAGCATCTGCGCCTTGTCGTGCAAGCCGTGTCGTTCGAGCAGCGAGTGGTTCACCGCGATGTAAAAGCCCGCGACGTCTTTTACAAAAAAAGCGATGTCCGGCGTGTGATCGAAGAGTTGTTCGAGCAGGTGCAGTTCGACGCCGGATGTGGCGGTGCGAAGGGCGGTGGTGGTGGTGAGTTTCATATCGGCGTGCTGTGCCGCGCAAAGCCTTCGTGATCCTGCGGAAAAGTTCAACCACGGGAGAAATTTGCGTGCGGTTCGTATTGCGACACAGCTTACCAATTTTGAATCCACAATAAATCTTTATCCGGGCTGTAACTAAGGGGCGTCGGAGCCAGTATAGGGTAGTATGAAAAATCACCGCTCCACTTTCGCCGCCCTCGCTCTAGCGAGCACCGCTGCTTTCGCGCAGGTGACGACTCCTGGCTTTCTCAATCTCCCGCGTGCGGAAGCGCCGGGAACGCTTCTCAGCCATCCCGTCACGAACGGCTCGGAGCCTATTGGGCGCACGACGAGCATCAATTATCTCAACGGCTGGATCATCGTCGGCGCGGAAGTGCCGGGGTCGCGGCCAGGGTCGGATTTGCAGATGCGCGTCTATGACATCAGCGACCCGACGACGCCCGTGCGGCGGCTGCCGTCGGACTTCCTGCTGAACTACCCCGGCAACTCGTTTTATTTCGGCAACTACGGCTGGGACGCCCACGGCACGGCGAAGTGGGAAAGTTTGCTACTCAACCAGCCGATGCGCGTCGCGAGCTTCGGCGGCATCGTCGAGCGCGGCGGCACGAACGGCATCCCGGCCCTCGTGAATCTCCCACTCGACTACAACCGCAGCGCAATGGCCGGGCCGTGGAGCGCGACGCTGCTTTGGTACAACGAGGGCGACGAAGACATCGTCATCACCAAGGCTGCCATTGGTCAAAATGGGAACGTCGGCTTCCGCACACTCGGCGTGCTTGACCACGTCGGCGCGTTCGGCGGCGGCGACTGGCACCCGATGTTTTTCGGCGACCTGCTCATCATGGCGCGCAGCGGGCAGGCGGGAAATGACGGTGTCGTCGTCTATAGGCTCGCCTATCAGAATATGGAGGATGCCGACCCCGCGAACGACGCAGTGACGGCGCAGTTCGTCGGCTCGCTGCAAGGCGGGTTCCAAGGCTACTGGCCGAATCTTTTCTCCGACGGCACCGGCCTCTACGTCATCGGCTCGACGACCGACATCCTCATCGGCGCGGACATTTCGCAGGCCGCGCATCCCGCGGGCAGCGGCGCAGTCACGCTTGCGGCGAGCATGACCATGCCGGGCTTCAGCAATGCCTCGTATCCCGTCTATCAGGACAACTTCGGCTTCATCCACAATCGCAAGGTGGACATGACGCGCTTCCTCGCGGGCGACGCGAATCCCGTCGTGCTCACGCTCAATGAAGTGAATCCGCCGCGCCCCGCCGGAGCGCCCGCGCTGCCCGGCGGCGCACTCGTCGGCGTGAACACATCGCAGATTTCGCTCCCGCTCGGAAATTTGTGGCTCACCGGCGGCTACCCGATCCCGACGTTCAATCAAGGCATGGGCGTCTGGGTGCATCAGCAAGCGCCCGACACCACGCCGCCGCGAGTGAGCTTTCACATCCCGCAAGTCGGGCGGGGAAATTACCCGCGCAGTGCGCCGCTGAGCTTCCTCGTCCACGAGCACCCGCGCAGCGGCGGGCCGCGCAACGGCGTGGATTTCGCCGTGCGCCCGGTCGGCCCCGGCGAAGTGCTCGGTGCGTTCGTGCCGGGATTTTTGATTCACGATTTCTCGGGAAATATGACGTTCACTCCCGACACGCCGCTCGCCGCCGATACGACGTTCCAAGTGGACTTCCACTCAAACGCGGCTGGCGAGATCGGCTTCCGCGACGCAGCGGGAAACTACATCGAGCCATACTCGTATCGCTTCTCCACCGGCGGCTCGGTGAACGCGCCGCTGCCGCCTGCAATCACGTCCGTCGCCGCGACGCTCTACCAGCCCGCGCCCGGCCAGCAGACGACCGTGAGCGTAGTCGCCACCGGCGCGGGACCGCTGGAGTATCGGTTCAATTTCGACGGCTCGTGGACGACGTGGAGCAGCACCGCGAGCGCGGCTTTTACCTACGCCAGCACGGGGCGCCCGCGTGTGCTCGTGCAGGTGCGCGACGCAGCGGGAAATGTCGTCACTGACTCCGTGCGCCTGCTCGTCATCACTGCGCCCGTCGGCCCCGCGCCGTCGCAAAGCTCGACGCTCACCATCGGCGACGATGCGGGCGTGCGCCGCGTGTGGAGCGTGAATCCTGACGCCGATACCGTGACCGTCATCAACGCCGCGACGGGCGCGAAGGAACTCGAAATCCCCGTCGGCACCAACCCACGCAACATCGCCCGCGACGCCAACGGGCGCTATTGGGTGACGTGCCATCGCAGCGATGAAATCCGCGTGCTCAATGCCGACGGCACGCCGTTCTCCACCATCGCAGTGCCCTACGGCTCCGCGCCGTTCGGCATCGCGCCTTCGCCGGATGGCTCGCTGCTCTACGTCACGATGCACGGCTCCTCGCGCATCCACCGCTACACCGCTGCGAACCCCGCCGCAGCACCGCTCTCGGCGACGACATTCGCCACGCCTCGCGCCATCGCCGTGAGCGGAAACGGTGCTCGCGTATTCATCACGCGATTCCTTTCGCCCGACCTGCACGCGGAAGTCGCGGAGCTCAATGCCACGCTTGGTCTCGTGCGGACGCTCACCCTCGCCGGAGCCAGCACACTCGACAGCGGCGACCGCGCGGCGGGCGTTCCGAACTACCTCACGGGCATTGCCATTTCGCCAGACGGCACACGCGCCGCCGTCGTGTCGAAGCAGGACAACACGAATCGCGGCACGCTTTTCGGCGTCGGAAATCTCACGCACGAAACGACCGTGCGTGCGGTCGTCAGCTTCCTCGACCTCGCGACGACGAACGCGGAAGTCCCGCACACGCGCCGCGATTTCGACAACAGCGACAGCCCGAGCGCCGTCGCGTTCACACCGCTCGGCGACACGCTGCTCGTCGCGCATCAAGGCAACAATCGCGTCGTCGGAATTGACGCGCTGAACCTCGCGCCGCTCGTCGCGCAAATCGTCGCCGGAAGCACCGAGACATCGCCCGCAGTCATCACGCTCGACCTCGACACCGGCCTCGCGCCGCAAGGATTGCTGGTGGACGCGACGAGCGGGCGGCTGTTCACGCAGGACTTCATGGGCCGCAGCGTGACGGTGCGAAATGCCACGCCGCTGTTGGTGGAAAATCGCACCTCTCTGCCGGTCATCGCGACCACCGCGAGTGTCGCCACCGAGCTGCTCACCGCGCCCGTCCTGCTCGGCAAACGCATCTTTTACAACGCCGCCGACCCGCGCATGAGCGCAGACAGCTACATCTCCTGCGCGACCTGCCATCTCGACGGCGGGCACGATGGGCGCGTGTGGGATTTCACTGGGCGCGGCGAAGGTCTGCGCCGCACCACCGACCTGCGCGGACGCAGCGGGACGGGGCATGGAAACGTGCATTGGACTGGGAATTTCGACGAGATTCAGGACTTCGAGCACGACATCCGCGGCGCGTTTGGCGGCACGGGTTTTCTCAGCGTCACGCCACAGCAATTCGCCTCGCTGCACCCGACGCCATCGACGGGAAAGAGCGGCCTCAGCTCCGACCTCGACGCGCTCGCCGCCTACGTGAGTTCGCTCTCGCCCGAGCACACGCCGCGCAGCCCGACGCGGAAGACGAACGGCACTTTTACCACCGCCGCGCTGAACGGGCAGGCGGTGTTCGCGGCAAACAACTGCGCGAGCTGCCACAGCGGAAACTCGCACACCAACAGCACGCTCGGACCGGTCGCCACGCATCCGCTGTTCAACGTCGGCACGCAGTCGGGTCTCAGCGGTGCGCGGCTCGGCGGTGCGCTGGCGGGCATTGATGTGCCCACGCTCGACGGCCTGCACGCCTCACGCGTCTTCCTGCACCACGGCCTCGCGGCGACGCTGGAGGAAGTATTCCCCTTCGCGGGCGGCACGCTGTTTTACGGAGGCAGCGGGCAACCAATCACGACGGTGAATCCCGCTGCCGTCGGCATTCTTTCCGACAACCCACTGCAAGGCGGCGGCGGCTCCACTCGTGGACTGTTTGGCAGCGCGGCTTTCATCGGCAACGAAGCAGGAGCAGTGACGCCGCCCGCGATTCGGTTTTCAAATGTGGACGGCGGAGCTGGCGGCACCGCCCGCATCGCTCTGCGTTACTTGCGGCAATACAACGGCGGCACGGCGCTGCTCCGTGTGAATGGCGTGGACCAAATTCCAAACCTCACCGTGCTCCAGCAGTTCCCGGACAACAACTTTCACATCAGCGGCTGGCGCTGGCTCACGCGCGACGTGACGCTCAATCCCGGCGCGACTAACACCATCGAAATCGCGCGCGGAAATGGCGACCTTTTCGTGAACGTCCTGCACGTCGCCAATGCCACGACACTCGCCGCCGCGCAGCCACACCGCGTGGTGCAAAGCCTCAGCGTCGGCGACCGCGCTGACTTGCTCGCGTATCTTCGCCAGCTCGATGGCCGCGATGCGAACGGCGTTCCTTTTCCCCCGCCCACACCGCCCGCGCCGAGTGCGCCGAGCGTCGTCGTGCCGCCCGCGAGCCAGCTTCTCGCGGTGGGCAATCCGCTTTACCTCTCCGTCGCCGTGAGTGGCAGTGGGCCGTTCACTTTCCAATGGCGGCGCGGTGCCACGCTCGTCGGAACAAACAGCGCAGAGTTCGGAATCCCCGCCGTGCAGCCCGCCGACGCTGGCAGCTACACGGTCGAGGTCACGAATGCGCAAGGATCCATAACTTCCAGCGCCGCGATGGTGACGATAAATCCCGCACTCGACATCGCTACCGCCGCGCTGCCGGTGACGACGCTTGGCCGCGTGTATTCCGCCACGCTCGCCGCGACCGGCGGCACATCGGCGCGGGAGTGGAGCATCACGAGCGGCCTGCTTCCTGCCGGGTTGAGCCTTTCCCCCGGCGGCACGCTGAGCGGCACGCCGACTGTAGCTGCCCGCGCCGTGCTCACATTCCGAGTCGCGGATGTGAGCGGCTTCGCGACACGCTCCCTGCTGATCGACGTGCGGCCCATCGGCGGGTTCAGCTCGGACCCGGATTTGGTGCTGCACTACACATTCGATGAAGGAGCGGGCACCCAAATCTGGGATGTCGCGCCGACCGGCAACAATCACGCCACCGCAGTCGCAGGCGCGACGTGGACGACGAGCGGACGCTTCGGCGGCGCATACGGCGCGGGCACAGCGTCGGCGCTCGTCCGCTTTTTTCCGGCGAACCAAGCGGACCTGAATTTCCTCCCACGCGGCGATGCGTTCACGATGAGCGTGTGGGTGCGGACGACATTTGCGGCGGGCGGCTATCGCACCGTGCTCGGCAAGGACGACGGCGCCGTGAGCGGCTATGTGCAACACCGCCTTTGGACGACGAACACCATGACGACCGTGCAGGGCATCAACGGCGGAGCGGGCGGCAACCAGCCCACCGCTCCCGCGCTGAACGACGGCCAATGGCACTTGCTCACGATGGTCAATTTCCTTAACGGCGCGACGTGGCAGACGCGCGTGTATTACGACGGCGCACAAGTCTCGCAGTTCAACACCGGCGCGGGCGCCACGACTGCGGGCCTGCTCCGCATCGGCGACACCACGCTCGGCGGCAACGGCTGGAACGGACAACTCGACGACCTCCGCATCTACCGCCGTGCGCTGACACAGCCAGAAATCGCAACGCTTTTTAACCCACCGCCAGTGCAGAGCTACGACACCTGGATGCTCGCACTCGCGAACCCACCGACCGATCGCGCCTTGCTCGCCGACCCCGACTACGACGGCATCGCAAGCCTGCTCGAATACGCACTTGGAACTCATCCGAACGATCCCGCGAGCGCGACCGCGCCCGCGCTCTTGAGCACCGGCTCCGTCATTTCGCTCAGCTACCCGCGCCTCCGCGCAGAACTCATCTACACCGTCGAAGCCAGCACGGATCTCGTGACGTGGAGCAGCGTCGGCATTGATCAAGACACCGTCACGCCCATCGGCCAGACCGCCACCGCGACGATGCCCATCACGCCGGGAGCCCCGCAGGTATTCCTCCGCCTACGCGTCACCGAGCTGTAGGGACCTCACCCGATTGCGAGGATGACGGAAAACACGCCATCGTTCGACCACTCCGGTGTGGGATCGGCTGCGTTCATTTACGTAAAGTGCAAGCCACTCGATACAAAGCGAGTGGAGCTTTTCTAGGGTGGATAAACTGGACTGCTGTGCTGAGTTTCATGGCCTCGCGATTTTTCGCGCCAAGACGGGCGGCACCATGCACGCATATCACTCACCGCATGAGAATCACTCGCATCCTCGCCTACCGCGTTCAACTTCCGCTCCACGAGACGACTTACAAATGGTCGGGCGGAAAATCCGTCACCGTCTTCGATAGCACGATCATCCGCGTGGAGACGGATGCGGGCATCGTCGGCCACGGCGAGGTGTGCCCGCTTGGGCCGTTCTATTTGCCTGCGTATGCCGAGGGCGTGCGCGCTGGACTGCGCGAGCTTGGGCCTCACTTACTTGGCCAAGACCCGCGCCAGCTCACGAAGCTCAATCACCGCATGGACGCCGCGCTCAAAGGCCACCCCTACGTGAAAAGCGGCATCGACATCGCCTGCTGGGACATCCTCGGGCAGTTCGCCGGGATGCCTGTCTGCGAGCTGCTTGGTGGGCGGTTCGGGGAGAAAGTGCGGCTCTACCGCGCCATCTCGCAGGAGTCGCCGGAGGAGATGGCAGCGAAGGTCGCCGTCTATCGCGCCCAGGGCTACACGCGTTTCCAGCTCAAGGTCGGAGGCGATCCCGATGTGGACATCGCGCGCATTTTCGCCGTCGCGGAAAAGCTCCAGCCCGGCGACCGCCTCGTGGCTGATGCGAACACCGGCTGGGTGCAGCACGAAGCCGTGCGCGTGGCGAAAGCCGTGCGCGATGTGGACGTGTATATCGAGCAGCCGTGCCTCACGTATGAGGAGTGCCTCGCCGTCCGCCGACAGACGTCGCACCCGTTCGTGCTCGATGAAAATGTGGACGGCCTCGACATGCTCCTGCGCGCCAAAGCAGACCTCGCGATGGACGTGGTGAATTTGAAAATCAGCAAGCTCGGCGGCCTCACGAAGATCAAACAGGCGCGCGACCTCTGCGCCAGCATGGGCATCGCCATGACGCTCGAAGACTCGTGGGGCGGCGACATCACCACCGCCGCCATCGCGCATCTCGCGCACAGCACGCCGGAGGAATTCCGTTTCACCAGCACCGACTTCAACAGCTACGTCACCGTCTCCACGGCCACCGGCGCACCGCAGCGCGTGGACGGCTTCATGTCCGCCAGCACCGCCCCCGGCCTCGGCATCACGCCGAAAATGGAAGTGCTCGGTTCGCCCGTTGTCGTCGTCGAATAGCCGACCATCACCCTGAAACTCTGCGGCGTCGCCAATTGGCGAAATTTCCGAGACGCAGAACGCCATCCACGGCGGGCGCTGGCAGCCAAATGTGCCGCTGCGGGTGGAAAGATGAGCGCTACCCGTCAAAGCGCGTCTCATCCCAAATTTTTACCTACGCGCCGCCGCCCCCTACCGCCGCAGCGCCGCGAGCAGCTCATTCAACTTCGCGATCACCGCCAGCAAATCCCCCTGCGTCGGCGGGTCGCTCGGCAAGAGCACCAAATCGGATACCGTATTCGGATTCCGCGCCGTCCCCGTGATCTCGGTCGCCAGCATCGCGCTCGACACCTCGCCCATCGGCCCCGCATCCCCCGCCGGGATCGTGAATGACAGCTCCACAATGCTCCCGTTCACAGTCACCGAAACCGCCGCACCCGTCCCCGCCATCCCCGTGATCACCGAGCCGATTTGGACATTGGAAAACGCCGGTCCCACCGGCCCCGGTGGGCCCGCTGGCCCTGCGGGCACGGCGTCGATGAGGTCTTTGAGTGCGTTGAACTGCCCGCGCAATGCGGCACCCGTGGCGAAAGCACCGTCGGGCGGGATAGTAGGATCGAATGGCATAAAAAGAATAAAGGTAGGTTGTAGAAAGAAAGAAGGGCGGGCCCGTCAGCCGAGCCCGCCCTTCGTAATTGAGAGTTTTAAGGAACAATCTTCGTCGCCGGGTCGCTCCAAGGTCCGGGGCCGTTCGAGCCGATTGCGCGGGCCCGTGCCCACACACGCTGGCCGCTCGTCTGGCCGGTGATCTCGCACCGCGAGGCCGTCTGCGAACAATGCGTCACCCACGGACCAGTCACCGGGTCCACCGTTGCGATTTGCAGTTCGTACGCCTTCGCAAAATCCTCCGGGTCAAACGTCGCATCCAGAGTGCCTGGATTGTCACCCGCAGTCAGCGCGAGATTCTTCACCTGTCCGGGCGGCTGGGTGGATGAGGTGCTGTCCGCCGCGAGCGGGTATCCGCTCGCTGCCAGCATCACCGGATCGCCCTTCGCCTCGCTCTCCACGGCTTTTGACACCGAGTTGTGCTCATCGCGGAGGTCATCCGCCGTTGCATCGCGGAGTTGTTTCAGCACGACCAATTGCGCTTTCGCGGCTTCGTATTCGTCGTTGGCCGTTTTTGCGGCTGTGGTTTTCGTCGCCAGCGTGGCCGCTTTTGCAGCCATGTTTGGCACGGGCGGAGTCGCCGGAGCGGCTGGCGCGAGTTTCGGCACTACCAATTCGCCAAGGGCGACGAGTTGTGTCGGGTTTTTGCGGGAGAGACCTAAGTTGAACGATGCCATTTTATGTTTTTTTGTAGTTTGGGTTGGATTTATGTCCCCGTCATAAACGAGGCCGACATCATAAAAGGCCGTTGGACTGTCATAGAAAAAGCCTTTAGGTGCTGGCATAGTCTGCGAGTGGAAACGTGAAGGTGCCCCGTTAGGCGAAGCGCCGTTTTCGCGCAAGGTTTTTTTTCTTGTTCCACGAAAATCAGCCTCGCCGCGGCCCCGCACGGCCTCTCTGCGGTACCGCACGACCGCTCCGCTGCACCACTCAGCATCTCTGCGGTACCGCACAGACGCTCTGCGGGGCCACACAGCCGCCATTTTGAAACAAAACAGCCTCCTCGCGGGGTCGCGCACCGTTGCTGCGGGGTCGCGCAGCCTCTCTGCGGTGCCGCACAGATCGTCTGCGGTGTCGCGCAGCATCGTTGCGGTACCGCACAGATCCTCTGCGGGGCCGCGCAAAATCTCGGCGGTACCGCACAGCGCGTGATTTCCGCCTCGCAACAGAGAAAACCCCTGATTCACCGCCCAAAAGCACCGTCAACCCGCCCGCGCCAA
>CAMDQC010000062.1 GCA_945905735.1 Prosthecobacter debontii
GTAGCGGGCTAAAATGGGCGCTTCACCACGGCGCAGCGTCTTCGTCAGCGCGGAAGTTTCCGCGACCACCGCGAGCACGTCCATATTCCCACTCTCCACGAAAGCCTCCTGCGTCACATCGCGCTGCTTCCCATCCGCAAACGTCGCCAACACGCGGAACTGCTGCCGCGCGCCCGGCTCGGCGACGACGGGATTTTTCGGGAAAACCTCGATCCCCGTCACCCTCGGCACTTCCAAGTTCAACTGCGCGCCGCCCGCGATCCACGTCCGCAGGATGTCGTAATACTTCTCCCCGATCTTCGTCCGCTGCCCGCCCTCATGCGGCACCGCCGCGCTGGCCTTCAGCAGCATCAGCGAATCGTCCGGCGATGCAGGATTTAAGCGCCTTCCCGCCAGATCATCCTTCAGCGAGCGTATGTCATAAATCGGGTCGTATCCACGCAGCGAGAGCTTGAACCCATACTTCCCATCCTTCGCCCCGTGGCACGTCCCCGCGTTGCACCCGAGCTTCGTCATCACCGGATTCACATCTTGGATAAAGTCCACCGCTGGCTTCGTCGCCGAGCCGCTCACCGAGACGGAAAGCTCCACACTTTTCCCCGCCACCTCCGCTCGCACTTTCCCCGCGCCATCCGTTTTCGGCGTCACGATCCCCGTCGCCGAAACGGACGCGCCTTCTGCGGAAAACTTCACCAGCCGCGTCACGTCCGCCGTCCCGCCGTCCGCGAGTTTCGCCGTCACGAGCACCTGCGCATAATCGCGAGCGCTCACGAGTTTCACCTCCGGCGGCGTGATCTCTAAAGAAAGGATGGGCTGCTTCGGTAGAGCCTCTGGCACCTCCGGCTGCATGGGCGCGATGGCATTGGCCCGAGCAAAAGTGGACGCGACAAAACTGAGTAGGAGAAAGAGACGCATAAGTGTGGGCAGAAGACCTCCGGCGAGCGGGATACTTAGGAGAGTCAAAGAGGCGGGGTTGCAAATCCGCCTTCCTTCGCTAAAGAGAATCCCAACGCACTCAATGCCACATGGAAACCGACCCGAAAAAACTCCGCCAACTACGCTTGAATCAGCCGCACATGACCTCCGAGCAAGCCTACGCCCAGATGGAGCGCAGCCTCAAAGCAGCCTCGCAGCCCGCACAGCCGACGAAGCCCGCGCGCTCTGGCAGTGGGCGCAAACGCGCGGCCTAATCCTCGACCCCTCACGTTGGCTCGCACCCGCTCGAAAAGGCGGCGCAGAGCACATCGTGTGGTCCGACGACAAAGCCGAGCGCTTCATCAAACTCACACTCCCCGGCGAATGCGGATGGACGGTGGACTCCGATGAGTATTTCGACGAAGCGTGGGATGAATACGTCCCGCGCCCCCTCACCCGCATCGCCACCGCTCTCGAATACCTCGACCGGCTTCTGCTCGCGAATGAACTCTTCGGCGACGACATCGCGCTCCTCGGCGTTCTTGATGCAGGCAAAGGGATGCAGATCGTCACCAGCCAACCCACCATCTGCGGCGAACCTCCCGAACCCGACGAAATCGCCGCTTACATGGTCGCGCTCGGCTTTTCCATACTCCCGCCCGTCGTCGTGCGAAACTCCGGGGCGCTCTCATTCCTCCGCGAGCAAGACGGCATCGCCGCCTTCGATTGCCACGCCGGAAACTTCTTCCTGAGCAGCGGGCAAATCCTCCCCATTGATGTCATCCTCGTCCGCACAGACGAACGCCTGCAAAACGCGCTCGCCGCCACGCATTGAGAGATAGGCCATCCTGATTCCCGACTGGACACAACCGCCCCGCCCACCCATTTACACACGGCATGAAACTCGCCTCGCTCCTTGCGCTCACATTCGCCGCCGCGTCCGTCGCTGCCGGACCGCCGAACATCCTCTTCATCATGTCCGACGATCACGCCGCTCACGCCATTTCGGCCTACGGCTCGAAGGTCAACCAGACCCCGCAGCTCGACCGTCTCGCCAAAAGCGGCACCCGATTTGCCAACGCCTTCGTCACCAACTCCATCTGCACGCCCAGCCGCGCCACGCTCCTCACGGGCAAATACTCCCATATCAATGGCACGCCCGTTTTCAACACCTTCGACGGCTCGCAACAGACCGTCGCAAAACTCATGCACTCCGCAGGCTACCACACGGGGATGATTGGGAAATGGCACCTCGGCACTGACCCGACGGGCTTCGACCGCTGGATCATCCTCCCCGGCCAAGGCGCGTATAACGACCCCGCATTCATCACCCCCGCAGGCCGCGTGACGGTGAACGGCTACGTCACCGACATCACCACCGACCTCGGCCTAGAGTTCCTCTCCACGCGCCCGAAAGACAAGCCGTTCCTCCTCTTCCTCCACCAAAAAGCCCCGCACCGCAACTGGACGCCGAGCGAGAAATACCGCGAGGAGTTTGCCAAGAAAACCTTCCCCGAACCAGCCACGCTCTTCGACAAATACGACACCCGCCCCGGCGCTCTCCCCGCCAACAAACAGACCGTCGCCAACGACCTCAACAACCGCGACCTCAAGCTCGCCCTCGACGGCAAAGTGCCCACCGAACTCGAAGTCAAACAACCCGACGGCACCGTAAAAAAGCTCACCGGCGACGACCTCACCCGCCACAAATACCAACGCTACATGCAGGACTACCTCGCCTGCGTGCAGAGCGTGGACGACGGCGTAGGGCGCGTCCTCGACTACCTCGAAAAGAACGGCCTCGCCGAAAACACGCTCGTCTTTTACACCGCAGACAACGGCTTCTTCCTCGGCGACATGGGACTCTACGATAAGCGCTTCATGTACGAGCCCAGCCTGCGCGTCCCGCTCCTCGTCAGCGGCCCCGGAGTAAAGGCGGGCGCTGTCGCAAATGCCTTCGCACTCAATACCGACTTCGCCTCCACATTCCTCGACTTCGCAGGTCTGCAAATCCCCGCCGACATGCAAGGCCGCTCGCTCAAGCCCGTCCTCGCAGGCTCTGCACCCGCCGACTGGCGCACCGCGATGTACTACCGCTACTACCACGACCCAGGCGACCACAACACCCGCGCCCACTACGGCGTCCGCACCGCCACGCACAAGCTCATCTATTACTGGAAGCAAGACGCCTGGGAACTTTTCGACCTCACCACCGACCCAAACGAGCAACGGAACCTCGCCAACGACCCCGCCTCCGCCGCCAAACTCGGCGAGCTAAAACTCGAACTCGCCCGCGTGAAAAAGGAGGCCAAAGACGACGACCAGTTTAGCCAAGAGCCACCCAAAGGCAGCGTGGACGCCGCAAAAACCCCGAAGCCGCTCGGCGTCAAAACCGTCGCCGAGGCGATAAGCGCCGCTGCCGCGAAGTAGGCCGACACTGTGGCGTCGGGCCTGAAATGACGAATGACGAAGTTCGCAAGTTTCGTCATTCGTCATTTCCATCCGCCCCATTCCCATCTTGCCATCGATAAACCCCAATGGCACCTTGCGCCGACCGTTCATCCACAGCAGGCACCAAAATGCCATCGTGGAGGACGGCTTTTTTCATCTAAAGACGACACTATTATGAGCACTGAAATCGCACCGGCACCCGCCGCTAAGAAACCGACACACAACGAAGAAATCAAGACCGCCATCCCCACGCTCGCAGGCAATCTCGCGGCGACCTTGGCGGACCCGACGACCGACCGTTTCTCCGACGACGATCAGCAGTTCATGAAGTTCCACGGCATCTATCAGCAAGACGACCGCGACCTTCGCAAGACGGGCAAAAAGTTCATGTTCATGATTCGCGGGCGCATCCCCGGCGGCGTCCTGAACTCGGCGGGCTACGCCGTCTATGACGACCTCGCGACGCGCTATGGCAACAACACGCTGCGCCTTACTTCGCGCCAGAGCTTCCAGTTTCACGGCGTGGTGAAATCGGGCCTCGGTCCGCTCATGAAGAAAATCAACGACTCGATGATGGACACCCTCGCCGCGTGCGGCGACGTGAACCGCAACGTCATGGCACCCGCCGTGCCCGTGATGAACGCCATCGGGCGGCAGGTCAATGAAGACGCGGCTCGCGTGAGCGCGGCCCTTTTGCCCACGACGAAAGCGTATCACTCCATCTGGGTCGAAGGCGTGCAGCTCAACCTCGAAGACCCGGAGAACAAGAACTTCGTGGACCCGCTCTACGGTGCCACGTATCTCCCGCGCAAATTCAAGATCGCCTTCGCCATCGCACCCACGAACGACGTGGACATCCTCACGAACTGCCTCGGTTTCATCGGCATCCCAGCGGCAGACGGCACGCTCGCCGGCTACAATCTCACCGTCGGCGGCGGCCTCGGTCGCGCACACGGCAACACGATGACGTATCCGCGCCTCGCCGACACCATCGGCTTTTTCACGCCGGATAAACTCGTGGCCATCGCGCGCGGCGTCCTCACCGTGCACCGCGATTTCGGCGACCGAACAGACCGCAAGCACGCCCGCCTCAAATACGTGCTGGAGGAAAAAGGCGTGGCGTGGTTCCGCGCCGAACTGGAGCAGCGCGTCGGCTTCAAACTCGACGAAGCAAAGCCCGTGGAATTCAAGACCCAGCGCGACCTCTTCGGCTGGCACCAGCAGGAAGACGGACGCCTTTTTCTCGGCCTCTTCGTCCTCACAGGCCGCATCAAAGACGACGGCGCACTCCGCCAAAAATCCGGCCTTCGCGCCGTGGTAGATCGCTTCCAGCCGGAAGTCCGACTCACGCCACAGCAGAACATCATCCTCGCCAACATCCCGGCAGATCAAAAAGACGCCGTCACCGCCCTACTCGCCGAATACGGCGTGCCCGTGGAAAACCAAGCGACCGTCATCCGCCGCGCCAGCATGGCCTGCCCGTCCATGCCGACTTGCGGCCTCGGCTTGGCAGAAAGCGAACGCTATTTGCCCAGCCTCATTGACCGCATCGAGGCCACGCTCACCGGCCTCGCCATGGGCGACGAGGAAGTCGTCATCCGCATGACCGGCTGCCCGAACGGCTGCGCCCGCCCTTACGCTGCGGAGCTTGGGTTCGTCGGCAAAGGCCCCGGACGCTACCAAGTCTGGCTCGGCGGAAATGAGGCCAGCACCCGACTCAATCGCATCTGGAAAGAGACCGTCAAGGACGCCGAGATCGACGCCGAGCTCGGCGCACTCTTCGCCCGCTGGAAAGCAGAGCGCATCGGCAGCGAACGCTTCGGCGACTGGTCCGCACGCGCCGTCTGGCCCGAGATCGAGGCTGCCGCCGCCGCCGCCCCCGCTGCGGCGTAAGCGTGAAAGATCCCGAGCCCGATTACTACGCCGTCCTCGGCCTCGACTCCCGCTGTACGCTGGACGAGGTGCGCGCGGCCTATCGGCGGCTGGCCAAGCGCCATCATCCCGATCTTCATCCCGGCTCGGAAGACGCCGTCGCCAAGCTCCAAGCCGTGAACGCCGCCCACGCCGTCCTCTCCGACCCCGCCCGCAGAAAGGCCTACGACGACGTGCGCGACTTCCCCGCTGGCCCACCCAAGCCCGCGCCTCGCGCAAAAGTGCAGCGCAACATCGCCCAAGACGCGCGCCTGCGGATCGAGGAGTTCATCCGAGGCACGACGCTCGATGTCCGCGTGGACGATCCTGGCAACCCCGCCGGGCAAGAACGCTACTCGCTCGCCATCCCGCCCGACACCGCCCCCGGCGAGCGCTTCCGCATCCCACGCGAAGGCGCGATGAGCGGTGGCTTCGTCACCGTGCGCGTGAAAGTCACGCCCAACGCCCGCTTCAAAGCCCGTGGCTCCGACATCCAATGCGAGCTGCGCATACAAACCCAGCGAGCAAAAAACGGCGGCTCCGAAATGGTCCCCAGCCCCAGCGGCGGGCTCATCCGCGTCCAAATCCCCGCCGGCATCGCACGCGGCGAACTCATCCGAGTCCCCGCCCAAGGTCTGCCAAAACCACGCGGCGGACGCGGCGACCTCCTCGTAAAAATCACCTACCGCCCCGAAGTCCGCATCGGGCGCGGCTAAAGCGTTAGCAACCCACTCGCGCGCATCCAGTCGGCGACGCGGTCGGGCCATGTCGTGACCACTTTATCCGTGCGGCGCAGGCCGTAGCCGTGTCCGCCGACGGGGTAGATGTGGGTCTCGAAATGCACCTTCGCCTTTTTGAGCAAGAGCGAGTAGTGCAGCGCGCCTTCCACGCCCACGGGGTCGTCTTGCGACATGGCGATAAAGGTCGGCGGCGTCTTTTCGCTGACGGGGATTTCCGGCGCGGGTGTCATATCTTTTGAGACGAGGTAGGCGGGGTAAATGAGCACGGTGAAGTTTGGCGCGAAGCTCCCGGCGTCGGCGACGTCAATGGCGGGATACGAGAGCGCGGTGGCGTTGCTGGCGACTGCGGCGAGGTGCCCGCCCGCCGAAAATCCGAGGACGCCGATGCGCTGCGGATTGATGCCCCATTCCGCCGCGTGCTGGCGCGTGAGGCAGATGGCGCGCTGTGTGTCTTGCAGCGGGGCCTCAAATCGCGGGCGATCTTTGCGGGCGGGGACGCGGTATTTTACGAGGACGCCGGTGACGCCGATGGTGTTCAGCCACTCACAGACTTCGCTGCCTTCGAGGTCGTAGGCGAGGATGTTGTAGCCGCCGCCGGGGCAGACGATGACGGAGGTGCCGGTGTCCTTGTCTTTCGCGGGACGAAAGACGGTGAGCGTCGGGTCGGAGACGTTGCCGGTGCGTATGACGGGCTTGCCCGCCACAAGACCTTGGCCGGGCTTTGACTGATCCTTTTCCTCGCCGATGGGCGCAGTCTCGCCGGGCGCGGCTGCGGGCCAGAGGCGGATGGGTTCAGCGGAGACGGTGAAAGCAAACAGTGCGAGTGCGGCGATGAGTTTCATGCGCAACGAAGAGCGGGCGCGGCTAGCTTTGGCAAGCGCGGCGCGGAACCGTAACTTGCGCGAACGGTCCCTCGTGGCATGATTCGCGGCGTGATTCGGCTCTTCGTTATTCTGTTTTTCGCTGCGCAGTTGCACGCGGCGTCTTTGCAGATTCGCGTGGCGACTTTCAACGCTTCGCTGAATCGCACGACGCAGGACGGATTGCCTGCGGACCTCCGCACGACGACGAATGTGCAGGCGCAAAAAGTGGCGGAGATTTTGCAGCGCGTGCGGCCCGATGTGGTGCTGATCAATGAGTTCGACGTGGACCCGACGAGCAACGCTTTCCGCGTGCTGTCGCTGAATCGCTTCCATGCAAACTACCTCGCGGTTTCGCAGAATGGGCTGGCTCCGCTGAACTACCCGTATCGCTACGCAGCCCTCTCCAATACAGGCGTCTCGGCGAATGCGGACTTTGACAACAACGGCGCAGTCGTCACGAGTTACTCGGACACGGCGACGACGGGGCAGAAGGATTTGTATGGCAACGATTGCTTCGGCTTCGGCTGGTTCCCCGGCCAATACAGCTTCGCGGTGTACTCGAAGTTCCCGATTCAGACGGCGGCGATTCGCTCGTTTCAGTTTTTCAAATGGAAGGACATGCCGGGAAACGTGATGCCGCCCGGCTACTACTCGACGGCGGAGCAAAACATCTTTCGCCTTTCGTCGAAGAACCATGTGGACCTGCCCATCGAGGTAAAGCCGGGGCAAGTCTTTCACCTTCTCGCTTCGCACCCGACACCGCCTGCGTTCGACTCCACCGAGGACCGCAACGGACGGCGCAATCACGACGAGATTCGGATGTGGAAGGAGTATCTGAGCAACGCGCCATTTCTCTCCGACGACGCAGGCGTTTTCGGCGGGCTGAGCGGCGAGCATCGCTTCGTCATCCTCGGCGACTTGAATGCGGACCCGCTAGACGGCGACAGCTTCAACAGCGCAATAAACCAACTGCGCAATCACTCGCTGGTGAACTCCGCGCCCAATCCCGCCAGCGCAGGCGGTGCAGAGCAAGGTGCGCTGCTCGGCGGCGCGAATGCGAACGACCTCGGCGCGCACGCGAACGACACCGCCTACTTTTCACCCGGCACGGGCAACTTGCGCGTGGACCACGTCCTGCCGAGCAAAGCGGGCTTCGCCGTCACGAACAGCGGGGTCTTTTGGCCAGCGAGCGCGGACCCGCTTTACAGCGTGCTTTTTCTCACGACGACTATCGCGCAGAACAACCAAGTGACCGACCACCGCCTCGTCTGGATGGACCTCACGCTCACGCCCGTGCTCAGCCAATGCGTGCGCAATCTCGCCGCCGCACGCTCCGGCAACGACGTGATCCTGACGTGGGGCTCGCAGGCGGGAATCACTTACAAAGTCGAGTGGAGCACGGACCTCGTGCAGTGGTCCTCCGCTCCGGCGATCCCCGTGCTCATCAATGCGAACACAGCTACGGCGACGGATGTCGGAGGGGCAGCGACGACGGAGAAATTTTACCGCATCGTGGCGACGCTGGCGGAATAATACGAGTTTCACAGCCAGCAGTCAGGAAACACAAAAGACTGCCGCGGAGGGAGCGAGACGCACGCTTTGAGAAAAAGGCACCCTCTCGCGAGAGACACGCTGCGGTCCCCCTCACACATCCGCCTTGTTTCCCGGCCTCGCTCTGTGGAAATCGTATAAGGAATGACTGGCGGAACTTCCCGCCGAGCATTCTTGATATGAGGAACGACAGCGGGAACTTCCCGCCGACCATTCCTGATATGAGCAACGACAGCAGGAACTTCCCGCCGACCATTCTTGATGTGAGGAACGACAGCGGGAACTTCCCACCGACCATTCTTGATATGAGGAACGACAACAGGAACGTCCCGCCGACCATTTTTGATATGAATAATTAATGGAGGAACTTTCCTTCCATTAATATTCATATCAATAATGGGTATTGAAATTATAATATTCTCTGTAAGTGCATCAAAAATACACACCACCTTGAGGATTGGTTGTTTTTGACCACTGGCAGGCTGTTGAAATACCGCGCAGGGCCGAAGATTGAACACGGATGCCGGGGATGGGGATGGATGGTTTTCCTCTCAAGCTCGAACCTCCATCCAAATCATCCGGGCCATCCGTGGTCCAACTCCCCGGAGTTATCCCGGTTTTTCAACAGGCTGCTAATTCTTCCGGCGACGGATACCGAGAAGTCCCAGCCCACCGAGCAACAACGCAGCGCTACCCGGCTCGGGGACGGTGGTGGTGAGGACGACGTCGTTGCCATCGCCTGCTCTGTAGTTGATGCGGAAGAAATACCCGTTCGCGTTGAACTCGGAGCCTTCCGCTTTTCCGATGAACTCGCCAGTCACGAAATCGACATCGTCATTTAAGATGAGCGAGAAGGTGTCGCCGACACTCGGGGCGAAGCCGTTGAGGACGGTGAGGTTGAGCGTGCCTGCAAGACTAATGGCCCCCGTGGCTGCAATCTGGTCGTAGTCTCCCAAATTCACGCCGCCGAGTTCCATCGCGAGGATTCCGTTCGCGAGAACAGAAAGCGCATCCCTCGCGGGAGAGATGGTACCAATCGCTGCGAGGACTGCCGTGGGATCCGCTGCGGTGCCAGGGCTGATGGTCCCGACTGTCGTGAGGTCGCCAGCGATGAGACTTCCGAGGGCGATCGGATTACCGCCATCCGTACCGCTGACGCTGCCTGAGAGAATGCCGTTGGCGATGACGGTGATGGCGGGACGATTGTCCACAGGTGATTGGCCGCCGAGGTTTCCAACGACGATAAGCTTTCCGGAGTCCACGATGATGTCGCTGACAAATGTACCGCCCGCCGCAAGAGTCAAGCTACCGACTCCACGGACCGTAAGCCCAGCCGTGGAGCCAGTGATGGCGCTTGCGAAGCGGACGTTCGAGTCGGCGATAAGGATGTGCGGCGCAGCTCCCGTGAGGAAAAGCGACGTGGCTCCAAGGAACTCCACATCGGAGCCCGCAAAGGTCGTCAGGAGCGGAGAACTACCGCCGATGGAAAGCGCCAGTGTGCTGGGAAATTGAATCGCCGCCGTCGCGCGGAGCGTGCCCGCATTAAACTGAAATTGCCCCGATGTCCCCACACCGCCGGGGCCGAGGCTGGTGGCGCTGCCCACGATCAGCGTGCCGCCATTTACAGGCGTCGCGCCCGCCGTGCCGAGCCGCACACCGCCGAGCAGCCCGGAGTCGTCGCCGAGAAGTTCGAGCGTGCCGTCGCCGAGTTTGTGAATGCGACCGCCTGCGGAAGTGGCGGAGATGGGCCCGGTGATCGAGGCGTCTATCGCCGCGCTGCCGTCGGCGATATTGAAAACGCGCAGCGCCGTCCCGAGCCCGAGCGGGGCAGCGATGACGAGCGTGCCGGTGGTGTTCGTGGTGACAATCGAGCCGCCGAGTAAAATCGGCTGTGTCGCCGCGATGTTAATCGGTTGCTGGATATTGAAGCCACCGATTTGCGCGGACGTCGCGCCCGAGAGGAGCAGCGAGCCGATGGTGCTTAGCGTGAGCGGTCCGGTATTGGCCGTGCCTGCAATATTTAGCGTGGTCGCTGGTGCGATTATGAGCGTGCCTGTGCCCGTAACCGGGCGTGAGGCGTTGAGCGTAAGGCTGCCGGTGGTTTCTAATGTGCCCGCTGTTCCGAGAGTGACGGGCGCTGTCGCCGCTCCAAGCTGGGCGTCATCGCTAATGACCACAGTGCCCTCGGTGACCACCGTCCCGCCCGTATACGCATTGGGCGCGCTGAGTACGAGTCTTCCCGCGCCAGTCTTGGTCAGCGAGCCTGAGCCGCTAATTGCGCCGCCGACAAAAGTGTAGGTGCCCGTGGTGTTGGTGACTTTCGTATTTCCGATGGTCACGCCTGCGGCCTGAATGGTGACCGTCGAACCATTCGCGAGCCCGGTGTCGTCAAACGTCGCCCTGTCCTCAGCTTGGAAAGCGACGGGCGTTCCGGGGATGCCTACTTCGGTCCAGTTTTGCACGGTCAAATCCCAGACTCCGGTGATGGGGCTCCAGATTAGGTTGCGACCCGTGGGGTTACCGGCGGCGGCATAGACGAGTTGGAGATCATCAACCGAAAGGCCGTGATCATTGCCGCTGTCATTCGCGTCAAACCAGCGGAACGCGATGTATTGCGTTGAGGGAAGCGTGATTCCGAGTGTCCCAGTCTTTTCCTCTCGGTTCGCCGGAAGGTTTCCGTCCAAAGCCGCAACAGTCGCAGTTGCGACGGGGCTGGTAAAATTGAACGTAGATAGAGCAGTCCAATCAACAGGAGCGACACTGGATGCGTCAAAAGCCGTAATCGGCGAACTGCTGATCCTGTAAGAGAACGACATCGTCTGCGCTGTGACGTTACCGCCATTACGCCATTGCTCACCAAAGAACGAAAACGCATTGAGGCTCAGGTCGCTTCCCGATGTATTTTGAAAAAGCACACCGAAGGCAAAGTTGCCCGGAGTGCCGCTTCCAAGACTACCCAGTGCGCGATCCGAACTCCCTGCCGAGCCAAAACTATAAAGCGCACCGGCATTCGAAGCACCTGCGTCAGCGCGGTAAGTCGTTACGTTAGGTGTACCAGCAGGGAGCGATTTTGCCGCATACCATCCAGGGAGCGTCGAATCGTCGGTCCATACATTTGTGGTGCCACTTAGCGACAGCGAATCAAAAGTTTGCGTGTAAGTTCCCGAGCCAGTCGAAAGGAGGACTGCCGCCTGCGCAGTGACTCCGACGGCGGCAAGCGCGATGATGAGAGCTGGGGAGATTCGGTGACGGCGTGAATGACGAATTTGAGCTTTCATGGATTCAAGTTTCGATTGGCTGAAGCAGGCTCGTTTTTTACCGAGCCTGCTAGAACAAAATCTACCGACGGCGGCGGCGTGCGCCGAGTAGAGCGAGGCCGCTGAGCATCAATACTGCGCTCGTAGGCTCGGGCACGGTGGTGAGAACGACATCGTTTCCATCGCCTCCCATATAGGTGATGAAGAGGCCCGTCGCGCCGACTGCGGAGCCTTCGGGCAGCCCGGTGAATGTGCCGCTGACGACGTCCCCCGTGCCATCGTTCAGGATGACGGTGAGCGCGTCCACTCCGCCGGGCACGTAGCCGCCGACGAGCGTTGTGATGAGGATGCCAGAGAGCGTGACGGTACCGGTGACGTTCAGCGAATCGTAGCTGCCTGCCGTGGTTCCGCCGAGGTCGAGGTTTAGGCCACCGGTTGCTTGGACCGTGAAGTTCCCGAGGCTGAGCGTGCCCGTGGAATCGGCAATCGTGCCGGGGTCCACGAGGCCGTCTGCCCCCGCGATGACTACGCCAAGGCCCACGCCCGTGCTGTTGCCGCTGAGAATGCCGAAGTTTTGCGTGGTGATCGTCGTGCCGGTGAGGGTGCCGGAGACTTCGAGATTGCCGTTATCAACGGTGATGTTCTCGGTGATGGTGTTGACTGCGTTTGGCAGCGAGACCGTCCCAGTTCCCGCGATGGTGAGGCCGGTGCTGGTGCCAGAACCGCTGGAGACGTTCAGCCCGCCTTCGAGCGCGATGTCGGTATCCGCTGTGATCTTGTGCTGATACGTGGAGCCGGTCCCTTTGAAGAGGCTGCTCCCCCCTTGGAAAGTCATCGCGCTGCCGGTGAAGGTCGCGCCATTTCCGATCTGCCCCGCGCCAATGGAGATGCCGACAGCCGTGGTAATCGCGCTGCCTGCATTCGTGAGGGTGCCCGCATTAAACTGGAGCTGGTTGCCGCCGAGATCGTCCGCATCGTGGATGATGACGGTGCCGCCGTTTGCCGAGGTAGTCCCTGCGGCACCGATACGGAGGCCGGAGATAGCGTTTGTGCCGCTGAGTTCCAGCGTGCCGTCGCCGAGCTTGGCAAGGCGGCTACTGGTGCCGGTCATCGCGAGTGCGCCCGAGAGCAAGAGGTCCACTGCCGCTGAGCCGTTGGCGACAGTGATCGTCCGGCTCGTCGCGCCGAAATCAAGTGCTGCACTGATGGTCGCGGTGCCCGAGAGATTGGTCGAAGTGACTGCGGTGTTTGTGATGGGGTTTGTAGAACTGACGGTGCCGGCCCCGGCCATCGTGAGTGTGGTGATCGTGGGCGTTGCGCCTGTGAGTGCGAGCGTGCCCGTGCCTTCCAGAGTAATGCCCGACGCGTTCATCGTTCCGGGAACCGTGAGCGTTTGCCCGGCTCCGACGGCGAGCGTGCCGCTTCCCGTCATGCTGCGTCCCGCATCGAGGGAGAGCGAAGCGGTGGCTTCGAGCTTGCCGCCGCCGAGTTGGACGGTGTTCGCGACTGCTCCGAGGTTGGCGTCGGCGCTGATCGAAAGAGTTCCCGCGCTGATGTTATTGATCCCGGTGTAAGTGTTCGTGCCACTCAGGATGAGTTTACCAGCGCCCGCTTTGTTGAGCCCTGCACTTCCAGCGATCACCGATTGAATCGTTGCGGTATGAGCTGCGTTGGCGACGGTCACCCCAGCAGCGCCGAGTTCGAGCGTTGAGCTGGTGAATGTGTAGGCGTCGGAGTTAATCGTCAGTCCACTGCTCTGGACGTTTCCAGATAAAGTGACCGTCTCTCCCGTTCCCGTGAAAGTCGCGGGCGTCGTGAGCGTATTTGCGTAAGCCGAGCCGAAGTGTCCATTCCCGACATCTTGCCAGATGGCACCGAGTCCGTCACCCGTCCAAGTGTAGGAGACGCCACCGGATGCGGTGTAAAAAAACTGAAGGTCGTCAATTCGCCAGTTCGCTGTATTTGCACCTGGGGTGCCTGCCCCATTGTAACCAAAGAGCCGGAACGTCGTGGCGGCACTAACTACGAAGCTGAAGTCCGTGGGGTTTTGAAGGGTCCACGCCGAATTGGCTGAATATGTTCCGAGCGAAATATCGCTGGCGAAACTGTCTGCACTGCTCCGAAGCGTCCAAGCTGCCGGTCCAGTGCCCGTCGAACGCACGCCGAAGTTGATGTCGGAAAACGTGAGTGTGATTCCGGAAGCAGGGGTCAACGTGAACTCGAACGCTGCGGAGCCAGATGCCGCCGTATTCAGCACCCCAGTACGAGCAGCCGCGCCAGCGTTATTCGTTCCAGTCGCGCCCGTGTAGCCCGATGATGCGCTAGTGGAACCGATGAGAGTGGTCGTTCCGTTGTTATTGTATTGGGTGATCGTTCCGCCCGTCACATCCGCACTGTTGATCGAAGATGGCGCTGCGGTGGCCATGTTCCACGTGATGGTTGCCGCCTGCACAGCAGGCTGTGCGGCGATGACGAAGGCGGCGATGCTGCCGATGAGAATGCGATGGGCGTTGAGTTGTTTGCGGAGCGTTTTCATTTGGTTGATTGGATGTTGGATTTCGATAATCGACGGAAAACAAAACACTGGCGGGTGACGATGGGGTGGCTGTTGAGAAAAACTTCTGCGCCGGGTATTCCTTTAGCGATGCCAAGAGGATCGTGAGTCGTAGCGACAAGGCCGCGTCTCCGCACGGGCTCAAAGCCGCGCAGAGTGTTCAGGCAAGAGGGCCAACGTGGAAATTTGGCCCGAGTCATCGACTGCACGATGTTCACGCAACGTGCGGCGGGAGTGTCAAGCGATGCTACGGAACCACCGCAAATTCTGGCGTGAGCAGCAGCGCCCACACGGCGTCTTCAAAGCGATCTCGCCAGTCGCTCGTGAGGCGCTGGGTGGGCGTCGGCCCGGCTTTTACATCGCGCTCATTTTCGAGGATTACGCGCGTGGCGTCGGGGTTGAGATGGTTCGCCCACGAGACGGCGCGGGTGTCGCGGCGGCGCGGTGGCTGGGGCTCGGCTCCGGTGCGGCGGGTGTCGTAGCCGGAGGAAAGTGCGGCGCTCATTTTGCGTAGTTCATCTGCCGTGGGCGGGCGGTTGAGCACTCGGAGGAAAAGGTCGCGCACGAGTGCTTCGGCGGGCTGGTCTTTGAGTGCCAGCGCGGTGAGCGCGCTGGCGTCGTGCGCGGTGGTGAGGAGCTTGCAGAGGGTGCCGTTTGCCAGCAGCGCGGATTGCGCGACGTTCGCGTCGTGGTCGCGCGTGCTGCGTGGCTCCGGGCGGCTCTCACGCCAGCCGTAGGCGATGAGGAAGTCGGTGTAGATTTGCGCACGCGGCTTGGCCAGAGCGGGGCGGTCGCGCTCGTTGCTGAGGCTGGCAAATTCCCACGCTCGCTGCGGCACGCCGAGGTTCGTATGGGCGGATGCGTCTTGCCGACCTTCGGGGTCAAAAGTGAGCGGTTCGCTGTCGTACTCGGCCTCGGCGACGAGCATGAGGGAGTCGAGCATCTGCTCGGCCGTCAGTCGGCGCGGGCTGTGCGCGGCGCTTTGGTAGGCGGCGCTGGTGAGGATGAGCCGTGCGACATGTTTGGCGTCGTAATCGTGCGTGACGAACTCGCGGGCGAGCCACTGGAGCAGCTCTTTGTTGGTGGGCAGCGCGGTCTCCCAATCATCCACGGGCTCGACGATACCGGTGCCGATGAGATGCTTCCAAATACGGTTCACAAACACGCGGGCAAAGCGCTCGTTGCGCGGATCCGTGAGGATTGCGGCGAGTTGCTCCCGCGAGTCGCTCGGGCGACGCAGCACGCCGGGCAGCGGTTCTTTCGCAAATGAAAACGGGAAGTGCGGCTGGATCGTCTCTCCGGCTTTCAGCGACACGACGACGATGCTGTTTTTGCTCAGCCCTTTGGTGAGCGAAGTCTCCGGCACTTTCATCGGCGCGCGCCCGAGCATTGCGGCGATTTGGAAAAGCTCCCGCTGTTCAAATGAATGATGCACGGCGTCGTGGCAGCGCGCGCATTTCATCTCGTCGGCGAGGAACGCGCTGGCGAGCACCTGCGCCTTCGCGGCGGTGGGAAGATCGTTCTGCGTGGCGATGCCAAAGCCCGCCGGACCACCGTAGTTCGCGCTGCCTTCCATGAGCACGAGTTCGGTGACAAAGCGGTCCATCGGCTTGTTGTCCCGCAGCGATTCGTGAATCCACCAGCGGAACGGGCCCGTGTTGTTCAGCGTGCCCTTGAGGATGTTCGGGTTCTCCGCGAGCACATCCTGCCAATAGCTCGTCCAGTGGTCCGCCCAGCGCAGGTCCGCGAGCAAGCGGTCCACTGCGCGCGTCCGTTTATCCGGCGAATGGTCGGCGAGAAAAGCGGACGTTTCTTCGGCGGTCGGGATGAGCCCGATGGTGTCGAGCGTCACGCGGCGGAGAAACGCGGTGTCGCTCGCAAGAGTCGTCGCGGGGAGGAACTCATCCACCGACTTCCCCGGTGCAGGCGCGGCGTGCTGGCGGGCAAGATCGTGCCGCATTTTCCAATACGCGTCCTCGCCGGGATTGCGGCGGCGCTGGCTGTTGATCGCCTCGATACGTTCGCGCTGCGCCTTTGCAAATGCGGCGAATCCCGCCGTGCCTTGCGTCGTCGCGAGCAACGCCCAATCGCCCGCGCCTTTCGCCCACACGACGAGTTCGCCAGCCTCGGGGCGGATTCCTTTTCCGCCAACCCACGCTTCGACAACGACGACGCGCGGCTTCCCATCGCCGACGATTTTCCCGAGCGCCTCGCGATGGCCGGGTGGTAAAAGCGGGAGTTCCTTCACGATCTGAAGCGCCGCTTGGTCCGGCACGGCCTCAAGGTCGCCGCCTTTCCGTTTCTCCACCGAAGTCTCGGCCAAAATGCGCCCATCGAGCGCCAGACGAGCACCACCGTTTGAGCGCAAAAGCAGCGTGTGTTCGCCCGGCGGAAGCGTGACTACGCCAGCGACGCGAACGAGGTAAGGCCGCGAGCGGTCGGTCTTCACGCCGCTCGGCAGGTACTTGTTTGGCAGGGCCGTGAGCGCGAATGAGGGCTCCAGAAACTCCTCCGTTTTCAACGCCGGAAGCTCACTCCACGCCGGGTCACGCGCACCGTCGCCGGTCTTTTTCTTGTCGTCGCCAAAGACCTCGGCGCTCGCTTCATCGGCCTTCGTGGGGAACTCCAGAATCTCCACGCGCGTCCCTTGTGCTGGAAGCTGCGTGCGCTCAATTTCCGCGACGGGAACTGGGGGGAGCGCAGGCTTCTTCGGCGCGGCGGGCGTTGCATTACCTCCCGAAAACGAGACGGGAATCAGCGCGGGCAGCGTTCCCTCGCGGCGCGCACGGAGTTGCATCTTTTCGGCGCTCAGCGCCGTCCGGTAAATCGCGAGTTCATCGATGCGGCCGGGGAACTGCGCGTCCGCCAGTCCTCCCATGCTGCCGCCGATCCACAGTTCGTCGTTGTCCTGCAACGGACCAAGCTCGGTCGGCCCGCCCATTCCCCACGTGCCTTCGACTTCGATGCCGTTGATCCATGTCTTCGCGCTATCGGGCTTTCCAAAAGTGTAGCTCGCCGCGACGTGGTGCCATTCTTCGCCAGGCCTAAAGCCTCGGGCGCTCGTCCAGCGGTGCCACGAGCCCTCACCCTCGTTTTTCTCATCGCGAAACAGAAACGAAACGCAGGCCACCGGCTTGCCGTCAGCGCGACCTCCGCGCAGGCGCAGCGCCCAGTTTTGATTGGTGCTTCCCCCGACAGTGCGGCCTTTGCCTGCGACGTAAACGTGCTGCCCCTCCTTCAGTCCCTCGCAGCGCACCCACGCCTCCACCGTGATGGTGTCGCCCTTTGCAAAATCGAGCGCACTTTTCGCGCCGGGATCTTTCACCCGCATGAATGCAGATCCACCTGTAGCCGTGAAATCCGCCGCCATATTGTGCGCGTCGAACGCCGGAAACTTCGGCCCGCGCGGCCCCGGCTCGACAAACGAAACGACATCCGTCTTCTCCGCCTTCAACTCGTGTCGAAATGCCGCCTCCTGCGCGCAACAATCCAGCGCATCGTCGAACCGCCAAAAAGCAACGGGCGAGTCGGCGGTGATCATCTCCTGATGCGTCGCGGCAAGTGCGTACGCCGAAAAGGCGAGAGTCAGGATGGGAAGTCGAAATGCGGTCATCGTTCCCTCTTTATAAACCGGAACTCTTCCCGGTGTTAAAGACTAATGCGGCGCGGAGCCGCTCACTTCGCCGCCTGAGCTGATCGTTTTTGGCGGGTGGAAGAAGAGCGCGAGGATCACCGTAGCAACGACGGCCATGGCCGCGGGCACGAGGAACAGCTTGTGGTAATCAATCATTGTCACATCCTTGCCGGCGACAACCTGAGTGATTTTCCAACTGTCCATGAGCGGCACAAAAAGCCACTTCGCCGCAAGATCACCGAGGCCGAGGATGAGCAAATTGAACAGCCCTTGTGCGGAGGTCCGGATGTCTTTGGGGAATGCGGCGTCGATGAAGATATAGACGGTTGCGAAGAAGAATGCGTAGCAAATGCCGTGAAGCACCTGCACGGCGACGATGAGGGACACGGTTGTCGGGAAGAAGGCAAATACAGCATAGCGCGCTGCGTGACCGAGGATTCCTACAATCATCGTCGTGCGCCACCCGAACTTCGCCAGCACTCCGCCGAGGAACGCCATCGTGACGATTTCAGCGACTTGACCGATGGACATCACAGGCATGATGTTCTCGGACTTGATGCCGATATCGGACAGGAATCCGAAGACCATCACGAAGTAGCCATTGTGAATCGTGGCATCGATAAACGTCACGATGAACAGAACGAGCACAAACGGAACACCAAGGAGCCCAAATGCTTTCCGCCAGGCGAGTGAATCGCTGCCGCTCGTGGCGGGTTTGGGCGGTGTATGCGGAAGTGTCAGCGAGAACGCCGCGAGGATGAGTGATGCGACGCCGGCGATGATGAATGCGTAGCTCTCAGCATTTACGAGCGCTTTTGCGGCTGTGCTGACCGCTTCGGTCGCCGAGGCAAGCTGATCGGTAGCGCCGCCTTTTTTCAAGTCATCGAGGGTCTTCGCAGCCGTTCCGAGCAGGTCTGTCTTTGGCTTCAGAATGAAGTAGAGAGGCCATGCCGCGAGGATCCAGCCGATCGTTCCACCCATGCGGATGATTCCGAACTCCTTGTTCGCATCCTTCAGGTTTGCGAACGCGAGGGAGTTGGTGACCGAGATGGTGGGGACGTAGAGGATCGAGTGAACGAGCATCAGCGCGAAGAACATCCCGAAGTCTTTCGCGAAGAACAGACCGATCATCGCTGCGCCGCCGACGAGATGACTAAAGGCGAGGAATTTCTCGGAAGCAAATGTGCGGTCGGCGAACTGATTGGAGAAGAAGATGCCGAGAACCGAAGCGATGGCAAAGCAACTGCCGATCAGCGCTTTTTCGTTTCCGCTAAAGTTCAGGCCGTCCGGTCCCATCAGATGAAAGAGCGGCGGCAGCCATGCTCCCCAAATGAAAAATTCGAGGACCATCATGATGAAGAGTTTAAGGCGGATTCCAGAGTTCATAAGGCAGGTGTTTTAGAAAGGGTTCGTTTGAAGTGCGGGATGTAGGCGACTGCAACGGGGCGTGGCAAGAGCGCGTTCCACGATAGTGGAAAAAATCTCACGGCTCGCGGTTTCCTCGGGAGCTAGGAAATCCCGAAGAGTTGCCCGATGAATCCGGATAGCCCGGCCAGCATCCACACGAACAGCACGCCGCAACCGATGATGACTGCGAGGATTCCAAGAACGGCGAGCCATTCGCGGAACGTGGCTTTGTGCGGATTAACGAGATAGTTGCGTGCGAGGTCGAGGTTGCGCTCGTTGCTCCGGAACCACAGCGAGAAAAGGTCTCCGACAACCGGGATGGCTCCGATGAGTGCATTGAGGATCACATTGATGCTCATTCTTGCGAGCACGATGCGCGGCATCCTCAGCCTGCTACAGCGAAGGACGATGAAACTGGAGATTGCTGCGGTGATGACATCGCCCGCCACTGGGATGAGCCCGATGATTGGGTCGAGGCCGAAGCGGAGCGTTGTACCAGGGATGACGAATGTGCTGTCCATCAGCCCTGCGAGCCAGACAAGCACGGGGTCTTTGGAAAGCGGATCATTACGATCCGGCGGAATGACTTCTACATTGGGCATGATGGGGAGATAGCGCACTGACAAATCTTTTACAACGCGCGCACGTCCCTATGACACGCGGGATCTCCTCGCTGGCAGTATCGCACCATGAAAACACCGCTTATTCTCGCCACACTCATCGCAGCTCAAACCTTCGCCGCCGACGGCTACATCGCCCACGAATGGGGCACGTTCACTTCCGTGCAGGGCGCGGAAGGCGTGCAACTCGGGTGGAACCCGCTCATCGCAGCGGACCTGCCGCCATTTGTTTTTTCGACTTCCAATCCGACGGCTAGACGCGCCGCCCCCCAACTTCCCGGATTTAGCTACGCTGCCAAATCGCGAGCGCAAGACTTCGAGACACGGCAGCGCATGGAGACGCCGGTCATCTATTTCTACTCCGCCAAGCCGCAGAAAGTGGACGTCTCCGTGCGATTCAACGGCGGACGCATCACAGAATGGTATCCGCAGATTTCCGAAAGCAAGCGGGCCATCGTCGAGAGCGTGCATACCCACACGATGAAGTGGTCGGGCGTCGAACTCGTGCCGGGGCTCGACGAGAACGGCTTTCCAAAAGACGGCAAAGCCAGCCACTACTTCGCCGCCCGGGAGACGGATGCGACGCCGCTTCGCCTCACCTCGCCGCAGGGCGAAGTGCAGCAGGAGAAGATGCTCTTTTATCGCGGCATCGGCGGCTTCATCGCGCCGCTCAATGTCACCCAAGGGGCCGACAGCATCAGCATGAAAGTCACCGAGCCCAAGACGGTGCTGCCGGATTCGTTCCTCTACATCGTGCGGGGCGACAAGGCACTGCTAGAGCCACTCGGCGCGATCTCCGGCAAGGACGAAAAGCCACGTGAGGTGAAGTATGATTTCGCAAACGCCAAGCCGCTCGCCGAAGTGCGCGCAGCATTCGGGCAACAGCTCAAGGCCGCGATTGTCGCGGGCGGGCTTTATGAAAAAGAAGCCACCGCAATGGTGAAGACTTGGGACGATTCGTGGTTCGGCGAGCAGGGAATGCGCGTGCTGTATGTGCTGCCACAAACGTGGGCCGACCGCGTCTTGCCTCTCACATTTTCGCCCGCGCCGCGTGAGATAAAGCGCGTCTTCGTAGGCCGCGCAGAGATGTTCACGCCATCGCAAGAATGGGCACTGCTGAAAGAAGTCGTCCGCTTTTCCGGCAGCAGCGAGACCGACAAAGCGCAGGCGGTAAAAGCGACAGAGGCCATCGGGCTCGGACGATTCACAGACGTGGTGATCCATCGCATCTACCAAAAGATTCCATTCACTCCAGAGTCAGCGCAAGCGGCCTTCGGACTACTCGAAGGCGCACGCCCCAAAGTGCTTCCATCTGGCTGGGCACAAGCGCGCTGAGCCGAACGAAGGTCGAGGGCGGGAGCCTCACCCCAGGGCGCACGCGACAGACCGAACGGTCTGCCCCTTCGCGCGCGCCACAAAGGCTCCCACCCTCCTTCGCGCCAATGGCTATGTCCACTGGTCCGCAAACTCGGACGCTTTTCCAATCTCAAGGTCCCCACCCCAAGACCGGCAGCACTTCCAAGTTCTTTGCCCGCTCGGGCGTGGGATGCTTATCGCACATCGACTCCGTGGGAAAAAGTGAAGGCACTGTTAGCGGCGGCATCTAACGGAAATTCAATCTTCGACGGTTGGCTTGCCCTTTCACACAAGGCCCGGATACGGTCCGCAAATGTCGGCGAAAAAACGCACCACTTCGGCAGAGACGCAAAAACGCAACTCTGCGGCGGTCGAGGACTATCTCGAACGCATCCTCGAACTCATCAACACGAAAGGCTACGCCCGCGTGGTGGACATCGCCGAGTCGTTGAAAATCTCGCAGGCAAGCGTCACGAACATGGTCCAGCGGCTCGATGGCGAGGGGCTCTTGAAATACGAAAAGTATCGCGGCCTCGCGCTCACTGCATCTGGCGAAGCGCTGGCGCAGAATATCACGCGGCGGCACCGAATACTGACGGATTTCCTGCGGCTGTTTGGGCTCGATGAAGATGTGATCTATCACGATGTGGAGGGAATGGAGCACCACATCAGCCCTCCGACGATGAACGTCATCGAGGCGCTGACCCAGCAACTCTCCCGACAACCCGCGCTCGTTGCGCGAGTGCGTGCGGAGACTTAGGGTTTCGTCACTTTGATCCGTGCGTATTGCTTCGGCTGCTCGGCCAGACTGCTCGGCGAGCGCCATGTTTCCGTCACGCTCCCGTCGCCGTTGGTGATGCTATTTTCCACCACCCCGGCGGCCAGCCAAGTGCCTGCGAGGTCAGCGGTAAATTGTGCGGCGATGGTGATGTCGCTGGCGCTTGCGCGGTGTGTAAACGTAAGCACGAGATACGTGCCGGGAACGCCGAGGACGGTGTAGTTTCCCGAACTGCTCGCTGGGCCTGCGCTAGCAGCAAGCGGGCTGGTGCCGAGCGCATACTCGACGAGGTTTGCGATGCCGTCGCCATCATCATCGGCGGTGAGGCTGGTGACGCCGGGGTAGTCGTCGTTCCAAATGTCGAACGTGAGGACGTCATCCGCGCCGGGCGAGCCGCCGAGCGCGTAGCTGGCGCGCCAGAGCGTTCCATTCGTCTGGTCGGCAAGCGGAAGTGGCGCAGGTGTTTTCAAGACGAGAGTGCGGCCAGCGCCATCGGGCGCGAGCGGCCATGGCGCGACGTCGTCATACACCACGCGGAAGATTTCCGTGCCGACGCCGTAGCTGAGTTTTACTTCGTCGCCGCCGTTGCTCAGATTGTCTGCGGTGACTCCGGCGATGACCGAGTTCAACGCAGTGCCCCAGCGCGATTGGAATGCTGCGAGATTTCGCACGACGAGCGCGTAGCCGTTTGCGGGAATCGTCCAGCCAGCGGGGAAGTCGAAGTCGATGCCTTTCGTGAAGCGCACGCCAGTCATATCGACTGGCGAGGCGCTGATGTTCTTCACCTCCACCCACTCGAAATCGTCGCCCGAATATCCAGCGGAGAACTCCGCAGGCGTGATGGCCGCAGGGTTGTAGTTCAGCTCGGTAATGACGAGCGCAGCGGTGTAAACGCTCACGTCCGGCGTCCCGGCGGAAAACTGCACTGCGGGCGACCACCGACTCCAGCGCCCGGTGCTATCTTTGTAGCGAACGCGGGCGCGGTACACGTGGCCGGGCTCGCAAGCCGTCACGGGAAACGCGTAGCCACCTGCGGCCGACGTGATCTCCGCTGAGCGAAACGCGTCCGTAGCCTCATATTTGAAAGGCTCCCCGGCGACATACGCGCCGACTCCCGGTGCGGAGATTTCGCCGACACGCCATTGCATCGCGGCGAAAGTGCCCGCGCCCTGCGGGTCGGAAAATGCGCTCGTGGAAAATGTGAGTCCGTTCGCAGGAAAGCCCGGCGTTCCTGCATACGCGATGGTCGGACGGTTCGGAATATCCAAGTCCGCCGCTTCGAGTTCGAGGTAGTTGTAGCCGTAGCCACGCTGGTCGCCATCGCCGACCGCGAAGGTATTCGGGTCGGTGTCGGTCGCGTAGTTGAGCAGAAAGTTCATCGCTCCGAGGAAATCCGGCGTGCTGTATGTGCGCGTCCAATTTCCGCCGATGCGTCCATCGTTCGTCGGATTTGGGAGATAGAATGCGCCGCTGTGCCCGCCCGCCGCGCGCGGGTGGTAGTTCCACATATATTGGTCGAGCAAGTCCCAGCCAGCGGGCTGCCCAGCCGGGCGGATGATGCGCTTGTATTCGTCCACGAGTTGTCCGATCTGTCCGCCTGTCGCCGTCCCGTCTTCGCAGATCAAGTCGAGCAACTCGCGCGCTCGGTTTTTAAAATCGACGCTGATTCCCGTCATGAGCAACGCGTTCTTTTGGTCAATCGTTCCACTCCAATGCGTCTCGGGGAAATACATCATGTCGAGATCCCACGGAATCGGCACCCAACGACCGTCGCCTCCGCGATGGTAAAAATAATGGTTCCAGCCTTCGCGAAGATCCACGTTGCCGGTGATGCGATTGCCCGCGTGAAAGCTCGCGTAGGCCGCGATGTCCATGTTTGCCCGCCACCACGTTTCGTTCGCGGGAGTGTTTGCCGTGTTTGCCTGCGAGCCCGCGCGGAATGTGTCCCAGTCGCTCGTATTCGTCGGAAACATCGAGCCTTGATACGTCTTATCGCCGAGGTTGTTGGCGATGTGATACACGCTTCCCTCTTCCAGCCCGCGCTCGTCGAGGAACGAGCCATCCGGGTCCTCGATCACGAGATATAGGCCCCACATGTCGCTCGAATACTGCCCATCAAAAGACCCACTCGGCGCGAATGGATCGCTCACCGTCACACCCGGCGTCGCCGTCTCCACCGCACGCCGAATCACGCGGAAACCGGTGTGGTGCATCTTCGACGTAGGAACACCCGCCAGCTCGTAAATTCGCGCTGACACCACTTCATCGAGCCCCGCCCAGCCTCGGAAACACGGGTTCCACGGGCTTGCGCAAGCGTGCATCGTGAACGTGTCCCACGACTGCGAATACTTCCGACCCCACGAGTCCCGCGCTTCAAAATTGCGCGCCCGATTAAAATGGAAACGCCACTTGTTTTTGCCCGACTGATAGGTCGAGGCGCTGCCTTTGTTGTGGTAAAGAATGTGATCGTAAACTTTCCCGTCGTACACCAGCGAGCCCCACATCCGGATCGTGTCGAAGCCGCTGTTGTATTGGCTGTTGATCGCGTCCGTCTCGTTCGTGATGAGATGATAAGCGGGCAGCGTGTTCATCAGCGTGGAAGGGAATGTCGTCGGCGTGCTGCTCGGCGGTTGATTGCGGCCGGTCCATGCGGGAATCCCGTTGTAAACGAAGTATGCAAAATTGGGCTGTTCATCGTCCGCGTAAGGAACCGTCACGCTCGTCGTCCCGTCCGACGCGGAAATGCGGTAGCGCACCAGCCTGCGATGCGTTTGCAGATTCGCCGGCAGCGTCGCCGAAAAAATCCCGTCGCCCGCGAGCACATCGCCGCCAGCGCCGGCATCGTTCATCGCGAGATTCGTCCAGCTTGTCGCGTAGGCCGCGTCGCTTTTGCGAATGTAAGTGCCGGGGTCCACGAGCTGATACGACAACGTCGCCGAGGCCACGCCCTGCGGATCCGAAATGCGCGCTGTCACCAGCACCGGCACATTCGCCGCAGGCTGCTCCGGCAAATGCGCCACCTGCCGAATCTGCGGCGGCGTGAGCGTCGCGAATACCGTATTCGCACCGCCCGGAGAGCCCCCCGTCGCACCGGGAATCACCACCTCCGCATCGATCAAAATATCACTCGAACCCGCCGACGACTGGTGCAACTGAATCGCCACAATATTGTCCCCGGCCACCAGCTTCGAAGTCGGGATGCTAAAGCTGGCGTAGTCGCCCAGCCCCGGCGTATTCCCCGACGCATTGGGCGCGAAGCTACTGAACCCGTACGGCGGTCCCACAGGATTCCACGCGCCCGCCGCATCCACCGACATCGCCGTCGGAGTCGTGTCATCGTTGAGCCAAAGAATTGCCCCATCATCGCGACGAATGCGAAACGTCAACGCGCTGATTGCCGCCGGGTTGGGAACATTGAACTTCTTCCGAAAATAATACGCCCGCGTCTTGTCCGCCGTGTTCCCGCCATAGCCCAGCGTCGTCCCGAATGTCACAGCAGGCGAAAATGCCGCACCAAGCGCAAAGCCCGCAGGCATCGTGCAATTCGCCCATTCCACGCCCGTGTCATCAAAGCCAAGTTGCTTCCAAGTCGCCGCCGGTTCACTGCGCGTCTCGCGCACCCGCCAGCCCGACGAAGCCCGCGCCAGCAGAACCGTATCCGACGTCACCTGCGACGCCCGCCACGAGCCGCCGAGACTATTGTCCAGCGACGGATGAATCAGCTCCATCGTATTCCCCAGCCCGCGCGGCGAAGTCGGCCACGGAAATCCCGACGCGTAGTCCACCTCGTCCACCACCGCAGCGACATTGTTTTTTAGCGAAATCCGTTCGCCCTCATTCGACAGCCCACCCACCCAAGGCCCCAACGGCGCGAAGCCGTATCGCGTTTGAAAATGCGCTGTATTCCCCGCCACCACCACATAGCCGCCCGCCGGGATGGTCGTTCCCGGCGCGAACGTAAACGCCACCGCATCCTCCAGCCGCCAACCCCCGACATTTACCGGCGAAGCGCCCGCGTTGTGCAGCTCGATGAACTCCTCCTGCTTCGTCGAGTCCGCAGGATCGTAGTGGATTTCATTGATTACGATCTGCGCCTGCGCAGAAAGCACCGCAGCAGCAAAGGTAACGAAAGTTCGGCGGAAGACGGGTGACATAGAAGGGCGGACAGTAATCCTAGAAACACTTTCTGCAACGATTGTGTGACCATGGGAGTTCCACGAAAACACTTGCGACTCAACCTGTCACATTCACAGCAAACGCAGCGAATTCGGACTCTCCAGAGGGTATTTAACAGAAAACTCAGTTGGCTCCGGCGACGGTTAAGGCATCTTCAACCTCATGAAGACACTCATCCTTCTCGCCAGCATCCTCACCATCGCCGCGTCAGCGCAAGACGTGCAGACACTCCTCACGGAAGCCCAGCGCGACTTCATTCGCGGCGACCGGGCGGCTGCGAAGGAGAAGTTCACCATCATCCAAAAGACCGGCTCATCGCTGTTTAGAGTGGGTAAAATCATGAGGGTTTGAGGGAGGGGAGATTGAGGTTGAGAGAGGCGGCTTTGAGGTAGGAGATGGCTCGGAAGAACTCAAAGTTGCGGAAGCCTCGGGCCATGCGTTTGGCGAGTTGGAGT
>CAMDQC010000063.1 GCA_945905735.1 Prosthecobacter debontii
CTCCCAGTCCGGCAGGTTGAAGTCGCTCGTCGAAATGCCGTGGGCCGCCAACTCATTGAGGAATGCTCGCTCGGGGGGACCCGGTTGCGGCAAGCGTCGCTGACCGCGACACACTAGCGAGATTCGCCGATGACCGAGCCCGATCAAGCGGGCAGTGGCGGCTGCGATGGGCGGCACCTTGTCCGGCCCCACAGCGGCGATCAACACCTGCCCCCGGCGACCGAACAGGGCGAAGGCCGGCTTGCGTTGCCGGGAAAACCATTCCAGAATCTCGCGCGAGCCGGAGACCACCACCCAGGCATCCGCCTCGGTCCGGTTGACCAAGCGGGCGACGCGCCCCACGTCCGTGCCAAGCTCGATGAGATTTTTCGCGGGATGGAAAGGAACATGCCCCGCCTCCGCGAGCAAGTGGCGCAGTTCGATCAGGTAGTTTTCACTGTAACGATCAGTCACCAGAATCGCCACCCGCATCGGACGCGCCACTATGCCCTCGGCCAGATCGATCCGCCGTCTGCGGCCCGCGCCCTGGGGCACCAGCAACCCATCCCGCTCCAGAATCTGCAGCGCCGCTTCCACCGTGTCGCGCCCGACCCCCAATTCGGTCGCCAGACGCGAGCCCCCGGGCATCCGCCCGCCCCAAGCCCCGCGGCACAGCTCCGCCCGCAGGTATTCCCCCACCTGCTCGGCGGCCGTCAGCACACGAAACGTTCCCATCCCCGGAAGACTATCGGAAATCAGGACAAGTGGCAATGGAAATACTTCTTGTGGGTTTCGCGCGGGATCGCAGCCGGTGCTGGAATGGTTTGCCGCGCAGCGAGCGCCCGCGTTCGCGATGTTTGGGCGGCAGGCCGGTCTGCCGATGGCGAGCCTTGCCGGCCTGAAATCGCCCGCGATTGCGAAAGCGATCCAGCAACTGCGCCGTCAACTCACCGCCGCCAATCGTGATGTTGTTTGTCCCACCTGCTCCCTACGTCCCGTTGATCAACGAAAAATTCCTCGTCGCTCCCGCAACGCTGGAAGAAATCGTCGCGGTGATGCCAAGGTCCGACGTGATCGTCGGAGTTGTGCCATTCAGCGTGAGGGTGTCGTTTTGGACGTGTAGCCTGTGGTTCCAAAGGTGATGTCGTTTACAGTGATGCCGCCTGTCGCGAGCGTGACGGTGCCTGCGGTATTCGCGAAAATTGCGCCGTCATTGGTCCCGCCGAGTGCGGGCCAAACGACATTTGTGACACCGTCCCACCAATTGAGCGACGTGTTCGCGTCCCACGTTCCCGTGCCGCCATTCGGATTCGGAGCCGAGGTCGCGTTGCCGTCCCAATTCAGTGTGGAAGCGGGTGCGAAAGCTGAGAGGAGGCCGACGACCGAGCCGGTGAGGATGGTGGCGCGGAAAGAGAGCTTCGATTTCATGAGGTGATTCATGGGTTCTGGTGAGTAAGTTAATGACTGATGCTCCTGTAAGTATTTCCCCGCGCTGTTATCAAGAGTATTTTGGCGTTTCGTATGGCTTCCTCATTTCATTCCCGCCATGAGCAACTCTCGCCGCTTTTACCTAGTCGAGCAAACCGCTGCCGGACTCTTGGACGAACCGCGCTTCGGCCGGTGGCGGGTTTTTCGCGGGTGCTACCGCTATGGGCTCATTCGGCAACGAGCGCAATTTGGTGGTGGGCTGGCTCAGTCGATGACTCCGCGCTTGCTCCGGACGGAGATGCCCGCTACCTCCCCGCGCCCACATTTCTATGAGCACTGAGCGCCGCAAACCATTTCCATTCGATCAATTTGAACCTCGCTGGCAGCGCGTCTGGGACGAGCGGCAGACTTTTCACGTCCTGAATCCGGGGGAGCCGGGCTTTGATGCTTCGAAGCCGAAATACTACGTGCTGGATATGTTCCCATATCCGAGCGGCTCGGGGCTGCATGTGGGGCATCCGGAGGGCTATACGGCGACGGATATCATCGGGCGGTTTAAGCGGATGAGCGGGTTCAATGTGCTGCATCCGATGGGGTGGGATGCGTTTGGGCTGCCGGCGGAGCAGTACGCGATTAAGACGGGGCAGCATCCGCGGGCGACGACGGAGGCAAATATCGCGACTTTTAAGCGGCAGTTGCAGGCGATTGGTTTTGGCTACGACTGGCAGCGGGAGGTGAATACGACGGACCCCGGGTATTTTAAATGGACGCAGTGGATTTTCTTGCAGCTCTACAATGCGTGGCTGAATCCGGCGACGAATCGCGCGGAGCATGTGTCCTCTTTCACGGGAGAGGATGTGGATAGCGTGCGGCTGGCGTATATCTCGCACGCGCCGGTGAATTGGTGCCCGGAACTCGGCACGGTGCTGGCGAATGAGGAAGTGGTGGATGGCAAAAGTGAGGTGGGGGGATTTGTGGTGGAGCGCCGCCCGATGCGGCAGTGGATGCTGCGAATCACGGCGTTTGCACAGCGGCTCATTGATGAGCTGGACGGGTTGGACTGGCCGGATTCGATCAAGATGCATCAGCGCAACTGGATTGGGCGGAGCGAGGGTGCGTTGGTGGATTTTACGGTCGTCGGGAGTGGGGAGAAGATCACCGTTTTCACCACGCGGCCTGACACGCTTTACGGCGCGACTTACATGGTGCTCGCGCCGGAGCATCCGCTGGTGGATTCGATTTCTACAGCGGAGCAGAAGGGCGAGATCGAAGCGTATCGCAAGACAGCGGCGAGCAAGAGCGACCTGGAGCGAACGGAACTGGCGAAGGAAAAGACGGGCGTGTTCACGGGTGCGTTTGCCATCAATCCGGTGACGGGTGAGAAGGTCCCCGTGTGGATCGCGGACTATGTGCTGACGGGCTACGGCACTGGGGCGATCATGGCGGTGCCTGCGCACGATGAGCGCGACTGGGAGTTTGCGCGGAAGTTTGCGCTGCCCATCCGCGAAGTGGTCTCGCCGGAGCCGCGGCTCGGTCTCGGCGGCGGCGGTGTGTGCGATGCAGAGCCGCTGGAAGTTTTTTGCGGCGAAGGTTTCGCGATTCATAGCGGTCCGCTCGACGGGCTGCCGACGAGCGAGGCAAAGGCGGAGATCATTGTTCGCTTGGAGCAGCAGGGAATTGGGAAGCGCCGCATTCAATTTAAGCTCCGCGACTGGCTCTTCTCCCGCCAACGCTATTGGGGCGAGCCTTTTCCCATCGTGTGGGAGAACGGCAAACATCGTGCGCTCGACGAAAGCGAACTGCCGCTGCTGCCGCCGGAGCTGCTGGACTTCAAACCCACCGGCACGCCCGAGCCGCCGCTCTCGAAAGCGACGGACTGGGTGCGCTACAGCGACACCGCGACGCGCGAGCTGAACACGATGCCGCAGTGGGCAGGCTCGTGCTGGTACTACTTGCGATACATCGACAACAAAAACACCGAGCGCTTCGTCGGCGCGGAGGCCGAGCGTTACTGGACGACGGGCTGCGTCTCTCAACTCTCAGCTCTCAACTCTCAACTCCCGCACGGCGGCGTTGACCTTTACGTCGGCGGCACCGAGCACGCCGTATTGCACCTGCTTTACGCACGGTTCTGGCACAAGGTGCTCTTTGATCTCGGCCACGTCTCCACACCGGAGCCGTTTCAGCGGCTGGTGAATCAAGGGCTCATCCTCGGCGAGGACGGGCAGAAGATGTCGAAGTCACGCGGCAACGTCGTGAACCCGGACGACGTCATCAAGGAATATGGCGCCGACGCTCTGCGGCTCTACGAAATGTTCATGGGCCCGCTCGAAGCCACGAAGCCGTGGAGCATGAGCGGCGTGGAAGGAGTGTTCCGTTTCCTCGCCCGCGTGTGGCGGCTGGTCATGGAGGAAAACGCGGAAGGCGAATGGCTCCCGTCCAGCGCGCTGCAAGACATCCCGATGGACAAAGCGACGGCAAAGGTCGTCCACGCGACGATCAAGAAAGTCGGCGAAGACATCGAAGCGCTCAGCTTTAACACCGCCATCTCGCAAATGATGGTCTGCACCAACGCGCTCACGTCCGCGAACCCGCGTTCGCGCGAAGCCGTGCGGCTGCTGGTGACCATCCTCGGTCCATTCGCGCCGCATTTGGCCGAAGAGCTTTGGGAGCGTGTTGGCGGAACCGGCCTCGCTGCCGACCAGCCGTGGCCAAGCTACGATCCAGCGCTGCTCATCGAGGACGAAATCGAGATGCCCGTGCAAGTGAACGGCAAGCTCCGCGAAAAGATCGTGGTGAAAAAAGACGCCACGCAGCCCGAGATCGAAGCCATCGCGAAAGCCGCGCCAAAAGTCGCCGAAGCCATCGCAGGCAAGGAAATCAAGAAGCTCATCGTCGTCCCCGGACGGCTGGTAAACATAGTCGTCGCGTAGTCGCTCAGATCGAATGTATCCGAAATCTGCGCAATCTGCGTAATCTGCGGACACAAACCTGACTCCGCCATGTCCGACTACGCCGTTAAGAAAACCAACATCCTTCGCCGACTCATTCCTTTCGGGCTCGGCGAAATCAAGCCGCAGCATATCCGCGACACGCTCAAGGTCGTCTGGAAAAACCGCGACAACCTGCCGTATGCGTACGACGTCATCACGAAAGGCGTGTGCGACGGCTGCGCGCTGGGCGTTGCGGGGCTCTACGACTGGACCATCAAGGGCCCGCACATCTGCCTCACGCGGCTGAACCTTCTTCGCCTCAACACCATGCCCGCGCTCGACCACCGGTTGCTTGCCGACGTGGAGCCGCTGAAGAAACTCCGCAACGACGAGCTGCGCGAAATGGGACGGCTCGCGTATCCGATGCTGCGCGAGCGGGGCGACAAGGGCTTCCGGCGCATTTCGTGGGATGAAGCAAACGAGCGCATGGCCCGCAGAATCCGCGCCGCTGCGCCGAAGCGCACCGCGTTTTTCATCACGTCCCGCGGCGTCACGAACGAGATCTATTACATGGCGCAAAAAGTCGCGCGCTTCCTCGGCACGAACCACATCGACAACGCCGCGCGCCTTTGCCACAGCCCGTCGGGCGCTGCCATGAAGGCCACGCTCGGCGTCGGCGCGAGCACGTGCTCCTACAAGGATTGGTATGGCACCGACATGCTCGTCTTCTTCGGCAGCAACCCCGCGAACGACCAGCCGCTCTCCACGAAATACATCCACGAGGCCAAGAAACTCGGCACCAAAGTCATCCTCGTAAATCCCCTGCTCGAGCCCGGCATGAAGCGCTACTGGGTGCCCTCCACGCCGACCAGCGCGCTCTTTGGCACGGACATCGCCGACTACTGGTTCCCCGTCGCGCAGGGCGGCGACATCGCATTTATCTACGGCGTGTTGAAATCGGCCATCGGCATGGGCTGGATCGACGAAAAGTTCCTCGCCGAGCGCTGCAACGGCTGGCCGGCGGTGCGCGCAAAGATCGAGTGGCTCGACTGGCCCGCGCTGGAAAAGCAGGCCGGGCTCCCGAAGAACAGCATGGAGGAATTCGCGCGGATGATGCACGCCGCGAAGACCGGTATCTTCATTTGGAGCATGGGCATCACGCAACACCCGCACGGTGCCGACGGCGTGCAAATGATCCTCAACCTCGCACTCACCCGCGGCTGGGTCGGGCGAGACAAATGCGGCGTCATGCCCATCCGCGGACACAGCTCGGTACAAGGCGGCGCGGAGATGGGCGCGTATTGCACCGCGTTCCCCGGAGTCAAAGCAGTGAACGAAAAAAACGCCGCCGCGCTCAGCGCCGAGTACGGCTTCGAAGTCCCCTCATGGCCCGGCATGACCGCCGTCGATATGGTCGATGCATGCGGTCGCGGCGAACTCGATTTCTTCTACTGCCTCGGCGGCAATTTCCTCCGCACACTCCCCGAGCCCGCATACGTCGCACGCGCCATGGAAAACGTCCCCATGCGCGTCCACCAGGACATCATCCTCACCGACCAAATGTTCATCGAAGCCCGCGGCGAAGTCCTCCTCCTCCCCGCGAAGACCCGATACGAGCAGGACGACGGCGGCACCGAAACCAGCACCGAACGCCGCGTCATGTTCTCCCCCGAAATCCCGCGTCAAGTCGGCGAATGCCGTGCCGAATGGAAAATCCTCCGCGACCTCGCTGCCGCAGCCTATCCCGAGCGCGCCGACAAACTCGGCTGCGAGACCGGATGGAAAATGCGCGACGAAATCGCCCGCGTCGTTCCCTTTTACGAAGGCGTGCAGCACCTGCGCAAAACCGGCGACGCCTTCCAATACGGCGGCCCGCATCTTTGTGCAGACGGTCACTTCGAGACCGACGACGGCAAAGCCAATCTCCGCCCCGTCGAACTCCCGCCCGAGCACGGCCCCGGCTTCCACGTCAGCACCCGGCGCGGCAAACAGTTCAACACACTCATCTACGCCGAGACCGACCCGCTCACCGGCGCCGACCGCGACGCCATCTTCATGGCCCCCGCCGACGCCGAGCGCCACGGCCTCGTCCAAAACCAGCGCATCGCCCTCGTCAACGATCTCGGCCGCTACGAAGGCCGCGTCTTCCTCGCCGAACTCGCCCCCGGCAACCTGCAAGTCCTATGGCCCGAAGGAAACGTCATCATCCGTCGCGGCGTAGTCGATGCCGGCGGCGGTGTGCCGGATTACAATGCGATGGCGAGGATTGAGAAGGTGGAGGATTGAAAAGTGCCGCTCAACGTTTCTGCTCGAACACGTAAACCAAAAATGATGTTTACGGGAAGTCGCTGAACCACTCGCTTACCGCTTCAAAAGGGGAATCGATCTGCCCCGTCCTCAGACGAGTGATCACCTCACGCGGTTTGTTCCGCTCTTTTTGAACGAGTGGCCACATCCAAGCGTACACCGTATCTGCTGTTGGGTGGCCAATAAGTTGAAAGGTTTCGACCTGAAACTCCGGTTTCTTGCCATAAAACTCGATTGTGACGTGCGCTGTTTGTCTCCCGGTAGGCTCGACGCGGCACCTGTATTCGATCGCGATTTTCTCTGCCATTTCCTGAACGTTTTCGTTATGAGTGGGCATGCTGATCTGTGTGGTTCATTGTGGGTTTATTGGAGCCGATAGCCGACCTTGTAGTGCGGTGGCAAGCGAGGAAAGCGCGCGACACTGCCTTGTCAGCGCTCCGCTGTGCTACGGGCGCGTGTGGTTTTCTCGGTGGCGGAGGCGCGCTCAGTTGTCTGCTCCGTCGCACGCCTTGCGAAGGCGGTGTCGCGCTTACTCCCCGTCGAGACTCATGATCTGTTCGAGCTCATAACGCCAACGGTATGAATGGATGATACGAGTTACCTGCGAAGGATGACTTCGGAGTAAATCCGTTTTGGTCATTCGCGAGAGCGAAACCCAGTCACCGCGAATTACGTAGAGAGCATTGCCCACCAATGGACATTCCAAGACGGCAAACCCACGACTGCGAAAATAGAAAACGAGATACCCATCGAATTCATCAACTCCGCAATACGTCGCGTCAGGAGTGAGCCCGTAAACATACTCGATTCTGCTCATTTCCACCTGTGCGTATGGGTTTCGAGCGCCCAACTGCTCGCAGTAGTGGCGCACTTGGGATAGCCCGGATGCACCGTGGGGGAGAATTACCCAGTTCAAACGTTCGATCGGAATCAGAACGCCGTTGACAGTGTTCTTCTCGATATCCCGCCTCAGACGAGCGAGCACTTTCCTTTGGAACGCCGAAGCGTCATCGAGAAGCTTTTGCTGACGCCCCTCCTGTTGATTATTGGCCGAACCTGCCGTCGGAATATCTTTTAGCGACCGATAGTTCGGCAACTTTGCTCGTTCCAGTTCAGCATCGAATGCGTCGATCATTTTATACAATGGACGTGGATCAATCGTAAGCGTCCCCTTCAGGTGGTCTGGCGCAGCATCCGGATCGATGCAAGCGTCAACGTACTCCCGCAATTGCTTGAAATCTTCACTCATCATTCTTTCCCGTCTCCTACTACACTGGCGGCGTCGGCGTTGGCGAGGGTTCTTCGTCTTCCGGCGCGGCTGGGTTTTCCAGCAGGTGTTGCGGGAAGAGCAGGGCGGCGCGGTCGAGTTGGCCGGGCCATTTTTTCGCGCACGTCAGCAGGTTGTCGAAGAGTTGGGCGCGGAGGGCTATTGCGGCGGTCTTGGCGTCGTTGAGGGCGGTATGGCGTCCGGCTTTTCCAGTGTTGCTGCCGCAAAAGATGAGCTCCCATTGGGTGCGCAGTGTGTCCACATTGTTGCGCTGGGTGCTGCCGAGTTCGGCTGCGTAAGAGTTCGATGCCGAGATGTCGTCTAATCGAAGCGATGGGTAGCTGCACACGATGTCCGCAGGGGAGAGGCCCGCCGCAAGATTGTCGAGAACGACTGACACCATGATGCGCGTGCCGGAGATACACGCTTGCCCGTGGCAGATGTTTGGATCGACGGAGATGTGTTGAGTCCAGTTCATGAGGGGGAAGGTGAATGGGCGAGACCGCTGAGTCAAAGCATTGGCGGGCTGCGGCAATGTCTGACAGAATATTTTGCGAACCACACCGGAGTGGCGAAAATCGCTGCGTCGAGCGTTGCGATGCTCGGAGACGCTGCATTCATCGGCCTCCGGGGATGATGTGAGTGTGCGTGGGGTGTCGCATTTTCCTCCGCTGCGGGAGGGTTCAGACGAAAAAAGATCGCACAAAATGCAGAAACCTCTTGCCCGTTTTAGAAAGTCAGTTATATCCCGCCCCTCCTTTTTCTCCGCGCTCTGGCTTTAAGCGAATTCGCGGTTCTGGTAACGGGTGTCTTTATTGACTCCGTGCTGTGGACTGCGGGTGATGTATGGCCAGAACGAGTAGGGGAAGGAAAAATAATTTCGCGAAAACGAAAATTGTGATTGCCAACGCAATCGCAGTCGCTAGTTTCCGCGCCCCTTCGCAGTAGATGGCTCACTCCATATCGCTGCGGAGAGTCGGTCCAAATCGTGTGCCAGTCAGGCATTCAGCTAGGGGAGACAGCAAACGTGGGAGCTGATGTCGCAAGGCATCGGCGTCCGCAAGTGGAGTGAATTAACAAACGATTTTTTTCGATGCCAACCATCAACCAGCTCGTCCGCAAAGGACGCTCAAAGGTAGAATATAAGAGCAAGTCACCAGCTCTGAAGAATTGCCCGTTCCGACGCGGCGTCTGTCTTCAGGTCATGACCCGCACGCCCAAGAAGCCGAACTCGGCTTTGCGTAAAGTTGCGAAGGTCCGTCTCACAAACGGGATCGAAGTGATTGCCTATATTCCTGGCGAGGGGCACAACCTCCAAGAGCACAGTATCGTTTTGATTCGTGGCGGTCGTGTGAAAGATCTTCCCGGTGTCCGTTACCATATTGTCCGTGGCACGCTTGACTCCCTCGGAGTGGAAGGTCGCCGCCGTTCGCGCTCTAAGTATGGAGCGAAGCGTCCGAAGCCCGGCCAGCCTGACGCTGCCGCTGGTAAGAAGAAGAAGTAAACCAATTTTCCAAGAACCATGTCACGTCGTCGTCGCGTAATTCATAAAGTAGAGAAGCTGGATGCTCGTTATGGCAGCCCATTGGTGGCTCGCCTCATCGGCACTATCATGTTGAGCGGTCAACGCTCGCTCGCCGAGCGCGTCGTCTATGCCGCTATCGAAGAGAGCCGCCAGAACAGCGAAGCAATCGACCCGCTTGAGACGCTGAACAAGGCAGTCGAAAACGTCCGTCCTCGTCTTGAGACGAAGAGCCGTCGTGTCGGTGGTGCGACCTATCAAGTGCCGATGGAAGTCGCTCCAGGCCGTGGCCAAGCGCTTGCTCTCCGCTGGATCGTTACTTTCGCCCAGAAACGCAAAGGGAGCTTCAAGAAAGCTCTCGCCAACGAACTCAAGGAAGCTGCGCTCGCTCAAGGCAACGCAGTCAAGAAACGCGACGACACACACAAGATGGCGCAGGCCAACCGTGCGTTCGCTCACTTCCGATTCTAAATTTTACTCCTCCCGACGTAGTTAAGAATGTCCACCAATCTAAATAGTCCAGACCGCGCATACCCCCTTGAAAAGACGCGGAACATCGGTATCGCCGCTCACATTGATGCAGGCAAGACCACGCTGACCGAGCGTATCCTTTTTTACACCGGCATGATCCACAAGATCGGCGAAGTGCATGAGGGCACGACCGTGACGGACTGGATGGAGCAAGAGCGTGAGCGTGGTATTACAATTACCTCGGCAGCGACGACTTGCTTTTGGGAGCAGAAGAAGCACGAAGGTGTCGTGAAGCTCTTCCAGAACCAGAAGATGCGTATCAACATCATCGACACTCCCGGTCACGTTGATTTCACGGCGGAAGTGGAGCGTTCGCTCCGCGTCCTCGACGGTGCAATCGCAGTGTTCTGTGGTGTGGCGGGTGTGCAGCCGCAGTCCGAGACAGTGTGGCGTCAGGCTACAAAGTATGGTGTGCCTCGCGTCGCGTTCGTCAATAAAATGGACCGCACCGGTGCGAATTTCGCAAACGCTATCAATGATATGCGCAACAAGCTCAAGGCGAATGCCTGGCCGGTGCTCATCCCGATTGGTGCGGAAGACCAATTGAAGGGTCAGTATGATGTCATCAATCGTAAGTCGATCATCTACGTCGATGACGCTTCGATGGGCTCGAAATTTGATGTGGTCGAGCCGGATGCGGCAGGAATGGCGATCATCGAAGAAGCTCGGGAAGAGTTGATTGCCGCACTTTGCGACATTGATGACGAAATGGGAACGGCTTTCCTCGAAGAGAAACCAATCTCGATTGAGATGATCAAGTTTGCCATTCGTCGCCAGACGATTGCTAATCGCTTCATCCCTGTAGTTGGGGGCTCGGCGTTCAAGAATAAAGGCGTCCAGTTCTTGGTGGATGCAGTGATCGATTTCCTTCCTTCGCCTATCGAAATTCCAGCGCAAGAAGGTCATAACCCTGACAATCTTGAAGAGAAAATCGAGACTCCGCCGGATGACAATGCGAAGTTCATCGGCTTGGCATTCAAGCTTTGGAGCGACCCGTTTGTTGGAAAGCTCGTCTTTTTCCGCGTGTATCGCGGAAAACTCTCGAAGGGCGACACCATTTACAACCCGCGCACTCGAAAGCGTGACCGCGTCAGCCGAATCATCCAGATTCAAGCCGACAAGCGGGAAGACATTGATACTTGCTACTCGGGAGATATTGCGGCCATCGTTGGTCTGCGTAATATCACTACGGGCGACACGCTTTGTGATGAAGATGTCGAAATCATGCTCGAGCCACCGTCCTTCCCGGACCCGGTTATCAGCATGTCGGTCGAGCCTAAGACCAAGGTTGACCAAGAAAAGATGTCGATGGCGCTGGGACGCCTGTCTGAAGAGGACCCGACATTCCGGGTGTTCACCAACGAAGAGACGGGCCAAACCATCATCGCAGGAATGGGCGAGCTTCACCTCGAAATCATTCGCGACCGTCTCATGCGCGAGTTCAAGGTTGAAGCCAACTCGGGCAAACCACAGATCGCCTACCGTGAAACTTGCACTAAAGCAGCACACGGTGTCGGAAAGCTCATCAAGCAGTCCGGTGGACGCGGTCAATACGGCCACGTTGAAGTGGATATTCGCCCAGCCGAGCGTGGTAAGGGCCACACAGTTGAGAGTAAAGTGGTCGGAGGAACCATTCCAAAAGACTACATCCCGGCCTGCAAAAAAGGCATTGAGGAAGCTTTGCTTAACGGCATCCTTGGCGGATACCCCGTTATTGATCTTGAAGTGGACATCGTTTTCGGAAGCTACCACGACGTTGATTCTAACGAAATGGCATTCAAGATGGCCGCCATCTTTGCCATGAAAGACGCTTTCAAAAACGGCAACTCCATTCTTCTTGAGCCAATCATGAAGGTTGAGAACGTTACCCCCGAAGACTATCAAGGTGACATCATGGGCGACCTCAACCGCCGCCGTGGAATCATCAAGGGAATGGAGACCAAGCTCGGCTTGTGCAACATCAATGCAGATGTGCCACTTGCAGAAATGTTTGGTTACTCCACCGCAATTCGTTCGCTCTCCAAAGGTCGCAGCTCCTACACAATGGAGCCCTCACACTTCGAGCAAGTGCCGGAGAACGTCAAAGCCGCAGTGCTCGACACGAAAGGCAAACACTAACCAATCGCCATGACAGGACAACGTATTCGTATTCGTCTAAAGGCTTTTGACAGCCGCGTGCTTGATGCTTCAAGCGCCGACATTGTCGAAACAGCAAAACGCACCGGCGCTCGCGTCGCCGGGCCCATCCCACTACCGACTCGCGTCGAGAAGTTCACTGTGAACCGCTCGCCTCATGTTGATAAGAAGAGCATGGATCAATTTGAAATCCGCACACACAAACGCCTGCTCGACATCATCGAGCCGACGGCGAAGACCGTGGATGAACTCCGTAAGCTAAACCTGCCAGCGGGCGTCGATATCACGATTAAGATTTGAGGAACCAATGAAAATCGGACTTTTAGGAAAAAAACTGGGCATGACCCGAATCTACGATAGTAAAGGCGTGATCACGCCGGTAACTGTCATCGAAGCAGGTGGAATTACTCTTCTCCAAAAGAAGACTATCGAAAAAGACGGCTACGTCGCCGCGAAGGTAGGCTTTGATTCGCAGAAGGAAAGCCGCGTCAATAAGGCGGAACTCGGAGTCTTCAAAAAGGCAGGCAGCGAGCCGAAAAAGCGGGTCAAGGAATTTCGCCTCCCGGACGACGCAGTCCTAGAAGATTCTGTGGACCTCACAGTGAAGCAGTTCGCAGTCGGCGATATTGTCGATGTTATCGGACAAAGCAAGGGACACGGTTTCCAGGGCGTTGTCGCGCGATTCCGCATGGCGGGACAGCCTGCTTCGCACGGTTCGATGATGCACCGCCGTAACGGCGCAATTGGAAATCGTTCGACTCCTGGTCGTGTTTGGAAGAATATGGGTATGCCTGGTCACATGGGCGATGACCGCATCACTGTGCAGAATCTGCGCGTAGTTGCAGTCCGCGAAGAAGAAGGTGTTATCCTCATTAGCGGTGCAATCCCCGGCAAGCCAGGCAGTTACGTCGTGGTCCGCCCCGCCAAGAAAGTCAAAAAGGAGATCGCTAAATAATGAGCGCAACAATTTTAACTGTCGAAGCCGCGAAAGCTGCGAACATTGAGGTCATTCTCAACGGAAAATACACCCAAGCAGTCCACGAAACGGTCGTCGCACTCCGCGCCAACCGCCGCAGCGGAACCGCCAGCGTGAAAACGACGGCTACCGTAAACGGAAGTGGAGCGAAGCCTTGGAAACAAAAGGGGACAGGTCGCGCACGCGCCGGTTCCCGCCAGAGCCCAATCTGGCGTGGAGGTGGTGTCGTTTTTGGCCCACATCCCCGTGATTACTCAAAGAAAGTCTCTAAAAAGACTAAGCGTGTTGCTCTTCGAAAAGCCCTGAGCGCCCGCATCCTTGCTGGAGATGTCTTTGTCGTCACTACTTTTTCGACACCATCGCCTCGAACCAAGGACTTTGTCGCCACGATCGGCGCGATCTCCACAGAGCCAAAAACCTTAGTCATCGGAACTGGTTTTGACGACAATACAAAATTGGCTGCTCGAAACATCCAGAAGACCCAACTCATCACAAGCGCGGACGTCAATACTGAGCATCTTCTCCTTTATAAGAAAATTATCGTGACGAACGACGCACTCACACAACTTGCGGAGCGTATCAATAAATGAACGAGCCTTACGACATCATCAAGACAGTTCACCTGACCGAAAAGGCGTCCATTCTCTCTGAGACGGACAACCAGTACGTGTTTAAGGTGAAATTGACAGCCAATAAAGTCCAGATTCGCCAAGCGATTGAGAAGCTTTTTAAAAAGAAAGTAGTTCGAGTTAACACCTGCCGGGTTGGCGGGAAAGCCAAAAAAGGCCGTACACAGCATCCCGGTCGCACAAGCAACTGGAAAAAGGCAATCGTGACGCTCGCGAAGGGCGACAAAATCGAACTCGTATAACCTAGGAGCAATATGGGACTCAAAACATTTCGACCGCTTACACCCACTAATCGCTTTAAACTACTTCCTGATTTCGCTGAGATCACGAAGAAAAAGCCCGAGAAGTCGCTTGTAGAAGCTAAACCAAAAACTGGAGGCCGTAACAATCGTGGCCGCATTACAACCCGCCACGTAGGTGGGGGCCATAAGCAGAAGTACCGCATTATAGACTTCAAGCGTAAAACCGCTGGCGTCGCCAATGTAATCGCTATCGAGTATGACCCAAACCGTACTTGCCGTATTGCACTCATCGAATACGCGGATAAGGTTCGGGCCTACATTTTAGCGCCTGTCGGACTCACGGTTGGGATGAAGGTTTCAGCGGGCTCGGGTAGCGAGCCGAAGGTCGGCAACGCGCTTCCCCTTTCCGAGATTCCTCTAGGTGTCGCTCTACACAATGTAGAATTGCAACCTGGACGAGGTGGCCAGATGGCGCGAAGCGCGGGTGCCCAAGTTATTTTGAACAACCGTGAAGGCGATTACGCATTGCTCAAAATGCCGTCGGGCGAAATCCGCAAGGTGCACGTCACATGCAAGGCGACTATAGGGCAGGTTGGCAATGTCGAGCACATGAACGTGAGTTCTGGCAAAGCCGGGCGGACCCGCTGGCAGGGCGTTCGGCCCACCGTTCGCGGAATGGTGATGAATCCAGTCGACCATCCGATGGGTGGTGGCCAAGGTAAATCTAAAGGTGGTGGCGGACGTCACCATCCGATGTCGCCCTGGGGCCAACTGGCGAAGGGTTTCAAAACCCGTCGCAAGCACAAACCGAGCGACAAATTCATCGTCCAACGCAAAAACTCCACGAAGAAAGCATCACTGTAATTTATGGGACGCAGCCTCAAGAAAGGACCCTTCATCGACCAGCACCTGCTCGAGAAGATCGATAAAATCACCGCAAGTGGGAGTAAAAAGCCGATCAAAACTTGGTCGCGCCGCTCTACAATTATTCCCGATTTTGTCGGGCATACATTCCTCGTTCATAACGGGAAGGTTTTCAACTCGGTGTTTGTTACCGAAAACATGGTGGGCCACAAGCTTGGAGAGTTCTCGCCAACGCGGATCTTCAAGAAGCATGGAGCTCACACGGCTAAAGTAGCCAAATAGTATTTTTAATGGCAGTTTGGACGCAAAAATGCACGCCAAACATGCAGTTGCAGTATTCATTTTAGGTTTTGCCTTTGGCGGACCCGTCGCGTTAAGTGACGACAGTTCTTTGAATGATAGGAAATTAGAATCACCGGAGGGTGAGGCGATTATCGCGCTTGAAAAACTCGTAACCGACAATCGGAAACTACGAGAAGAAAACAATGACCTTAAGAAAGTTTTGGCCAATGCGGTTTCTGAGTCCGAGGTGTTCAGGCGACAGGTAGCCGACCTTTCTCTGCGCATGGAAGCGTTGGGGGCAAGTACATCGTCCCCATCAGCACTTGAGCAAAGAGTGCTTCGGGCAGCAAATTCACTTGGGCACGCGAAAGACGCGCAGAGCCAAATGAGCGCTGCGTTAGTTCGTATCGCGAGAGTCGCGGGCGAATTTGCAAAAAAAGCTGACCCGGAAATGAAGATTGTTCTTGAAGCAGAGCTTAAAAAAGCAGATGAAGCGCTTTCAAATGCAGCAATTGGAGATGCTTCGCAGGAAGTTGACCCGAGTGCTGGCCAACCGCAAACCCTTCTGCAAGGCAGAGTGAGTGCGGTTAAGCCGGAGTTAGATTGTGTGGTAATCAACCTTGGAGCCAAACAGGGCGTCAAAGTTGGGATGCCATTTTCAGTGAAGCGGGGCGACAAGGAGATTGCTATACTCCGGGTTGTGGACGCTCGGCAGTCCTTTTCAGGAACAGTGATTCAAAAGCAACTATCAAACAAAGAGCCAATCAAGCTCGGCGACACGATTACCATCGACGCCAAATTATAACATTTCAAATCATCCAAAATTTTACAAATGGAAGTTAAAGCCATATACCGCTACGTGCGAATGAGCGCATTCAAAATGCGAGACGTGACCCGCGAGATTCAAGGGAAAGCAGTTGCTGCTGCCCTCGACATAGTCGCGTTTAGCCCGAAGAAGGCCGCGTTTTTCGTTCAAAAGACTCTCAAGAGCGCTGTTGCTAACGCAGAAAACAATCACAACCTGCGTGCTGAGAAGCTAGTAGTTAAAGAGGCAGTGGCTGGCGAAGGTGCTACGATCAAGCGTTTTATTCCAAAGGCACGGGGAAGCGCAGGACCGATCCGAAAGCGCACCTGCCACATATACATCACGCTGACCGACGAAATCGAAATTAAAAGACGCATGCCTAAATCGAAAGAAAAATCCGGCGCGAAAAAGAATGCCGCGAAGCAGGCAGCAACATCAAACGAATAACTCATGGGCCAGAAAACCAATCCAATCGGCTTCCGACTTGCAGTCAATAAAGACTGGCGCTCCAAATGGTTCGCAACCCGCAAGGACTTTCCAATTTTCCTAGCGGGCGACATTAAGATCCGAGCATATGTTAAAGAAAAACTGCGCTTGGCGGCAGTTTCTAAAGTCGTGATTGAGCGCGCTTGGGCCAGCATACGCGTCACAATTCACACCGCGCGTCCTGGAATCGTCATCGGACGGAAAGGTGCGGAAATTGAAACGATGACCGCTGATATTTCAAAATTAGCTGGCGGTAAGCAGGTTAAGATCGACATTGTTGAGATTAAGAACGCAGACCTCGACGCGCAGTTGGTTGCTGAAAACATAGCTGCTCAGATTGAGCGTCGAATTAGTTTTCGTCGTGCGATGAAAAAGACCCTGCAAATTACAATGGAGCAGGGCGCTGACGGAATCCGTATTCGTTGCGCTGGGCGTCTCGGTGGTGCAGAGATTAGCCGAGCTGAGTGGTATCGCGAAGGAAAGATCCCATTGCACACACTACGGGTCCCGATTGACTACGGATTTGCGGAAGCAAACACAACATACGGAAAGATAGGAATTAAATGCTGGATTTGTAAGGGTGATAAAGCGAACGAAAACAAAGAGACCCCGGCTGGAGGAGATCAGCGTCGCGAGCGGCGTAATGACCGAAACGACCGTGGTAATGATCGGCGGGGTGGTCCACGCCGAGACGCAGCCCCAGTGAATTCTGTCGAGAGTGCCCCGGCGGAGCCCGCTCAGGCTTAACTTTAATTTAGGAGGAAACAATTTATGCCTTTGATGCCAAAACGAGTGAAGTACCGGAAAACCCAGCGCGGGAGCCGGGCCGGAGTTGCAACTCGCACTGTTAATCTCGATTACGGAGTCTTCGGACTTCAGACACTTGAGCGCGCTTGGATTACTAATACGCAAATTGAAGCTGCACGGGTTGCAATGACGCGTAATATGAAACGAAAAGGAAAGCTCTGGATTCGAATCTTTCCTGATAAATCGGTTACTGCTCGTCCGCCCGAAACTCGAATGGGAAAAGGCAAAGGCCAGCCAGAGTATTGGGTGGCGACGATTCGCCCGGGAAATATTTTGTTCGAGGTCGATGGCATTCCTGAGAGCCTTGCACGGGAGTCGTTTCGTCTCGCGGCCGACAAACTACCAGTACGGACAAAATTCCTAACACGGAACAGCTAGAATAAGCTCATGAAGATCAAAGAAATCCGAGAACTTACGCCAGATGAATTGCGCTCCAGAAAGCGCGAACTTCGGGAGCAGATTTTCCATCTCCGCCTGCAACAGGCGAGTGGACAATTAGAGAAGCCGAGTGAACTCCGTTTGCTGCGCCGTGAAATCGCACGCATTGAGACAGTTCTTACACAAAAGAATCAACCGGCCGTAGCCAATTAAATTAATATAATGAGCGAACCCGCTACTATTGAAGCTGCGCCTGCGGCTGACCGAAACCTGAGAAAAACCCGCGTCGGAACGGTTGTATCCAACAAAATGTCTAAGACGATCGTTGTAAAAACAACGACCCGCGTGCCTCATCCGAAGTTCGGGAAAATCGTCCAACACATCAAAAAGTTTTATGCCCATGATGAAGAAGGGAAAGCCCAGCCGGGGGACCTTGTTCGCATTATGGAGACACGCCCACTAAGTAAAATGAAGTGCTGGCGACTCGTCGAAATCCTTAAACACTGATTTAACAATGCTTCAAATTCGCACAAGACTTGATGTCGCCGATAATACCGGTGCACGGATGGCAAAAATGATTGGAGTGATCGGAAAGCCGACTCTGATTGCTCATGTCGGAGATATTATCACCGCGCATATAAGGGAGGCCCAATCGGGCGGAACCGTTAAAAAGGGCGAGGTCGTTCGCGCTGTTGTGGTTCGCACGAAAAAACCTCTCCGCCGCGAGGATGGGGGTTACCTGCGCTTCGACAGCAACGCAATCGTCATCATCGACAAGGATAATAACCCGAAAGGCACTCGTATTTTCGGGCCGGTCGCTCGCGAACTTCGTGAGAACGGCTTTATGAAGATTATCTCGCTCGCACCGGAGGTTCTGTAAGTCATGGCAAATCGTCCAACATTTCACGTCAAAAAAGGAGATTCCGTTCAAGTGATTAGTGGTAATCACAAGGGCGCAACAGGTAAGATTCTTGCCGTTCTTCCAAAAAAATCACAAGTCCTCGTCGAAGGTGTGCGAATTATTAAAAAGCACACGAAGAAAAGTCAGGACAATCCAAACGGAGCTATTCTCGAAGTCGAGGGGCCGCTTCACATTTCCAACGTCAAGCTCGTCGAAACAGGGGCTGACAAAGCCAAAAAGTAGTATATGGCATCAGCACTTTTAGAAGAATACAAATCCAAAATCATCCCGGCGCTTAAGGCGTCGCATGGTTACGAAAACGTTCACCAGGTTCCGAAGGTCACGAAAGTGGTTGTGAACACGTGTATCAACGCCGGGCTTTCAGATTACAAACAGGCCCTCGAAGACGCCAAGAACGAGCTTTCGACGATCACGGGACAAAAGCCGGCCGAGACTCGCTCGAAGAAAAGCATAGCAAACTTCAAACTTCGTGAAAATCAAGCAATTGGCGCGAAAGTGACGCTGCGTGGTAAGCAGATGTATGAGTTTCTTGAGCGCCTTATTAAGACTGCGCTACCCCGAATCCGCGACTTTCGTGGTGTTTCGACGCGGGCGTTTGACGGCAACGGGAACTACACGCTCGGAGTGGCAGATCAGTCAATTTTTCCCGAAATCGAACTCGACAAAATAAAGAGAAACATCGGTTTTGACGTGTGTATCGTTACAACCGCAAAAACAAACGCAGAAGCAAAAAGTCTTCTGATGGAAATGGGAATGCCTTTTAGCGACAAGGGGCGCAAGCCCAAGACAGAGGCAACTGTTGCACCCGCAGCGTAATTCAATATAATGAGCGCACTTACTGATCCAATAGCTGATTTTCTGACCCGCTTGCGCAATGCAAGTCAGGCAGGACTAAGCGAAGTCTTGGCACCGTATTCCAAGATTAAATTTGAAATTGCAAAGATACTCAAACAGGAAGGCTATGTGTCTTCAGTGGACATTGAGAAAGCTGGCGAGTTTCAAAACATCAAAATAGTCACGAAGTTCGTGAATCGCGCACCGGCTATCACTGGGCTAAAGCGCGTATCGAAACCCGGTCTCCGGAAATACGTTGGCGCCAAAGAGGTGCCTCGCGTTCTCGGTGGTCTCGGTATCACAATCCTATCGACTCCTAAAGGAGTGCTCAGCGGCCGTGAGGCCAAAAAAGAAAACGTTGGCGGTGAGCTGCTCGCGTACGTCTGGTAAAAATACTATGTCTCGAATCGGCAAAAAACCAATTGAACTGCCTGCAAAAGTAACCGTGAAGTTCGGTAACGATGGAGCAGTGAATGTCGAGGGCCCGAAAGGCAAGCTTTCGTGGAGCCTCCCAGCAGGAATATCCGGCAAAGTGGAAGGCACGACCTTGACCGTCTCCGCTGGAGCAGGACTGGGCGCGCTTTTCGGCTTGAGCCGAGCGCTTATAAACAACATGATTGTTGGCGTCACCACTGGTTACGTTAAAGACCTTGAAATCCAAGGAGTTGGATTCAAGGCGGCAGTTAAGGGAAAAGTGTTGAACTTGAATCTTGGCTATAGCCATGACATCAATCATCCGATCCCTGAAGGACTGAAAATCACCGTCGTTGAAAACACCAAAGTGAAGGTGGAAGGCATCGACAAACAAATGGTCGGTCAGTTTGCAGCGGAAGTCCGTTCGTTCTATCCACCAGAGCCTTACAAAGGTAAGGGTGTCCGCTACGCGGGCGAGAAAATCATTCGCAAAGAAGGCAAGACCGTTCAATAAGCCATGGCTACAGCATACCGCAAAGAAAAAATCAAAATGCGCCACACGCGCCTTCGCAAGAAGGTCGCTGGCACAGCCGAGCGTCCTCGTTTGGCTGTCCACTTCAGTGGGAAAAATGTTTACGCACAAGTCATCGACGACACTGTCGGCAAGACGGTCGCAAGCGCGAATACGACGGAGCCCGGTCTTAAAAGCCAGAAACCGCATGCAAATTCAGCAACAGCGACGGTGATCGGGAAACTCGTAGCAGAACGCGCGAAGGCTGCAAATGTCTCCAAAGTTGTTTTTGATCGAGGAGGCTTCATTTACCACGGAAAAGTAAAAGCGTTGGCCGATGCGGCTCGCGAGGCAGGATTGCAATTCTAATTTATATGGCTGACGAGACTCCAACAACGCCCCCAGCAGCAACAACTGACACACAGCCGCAACAGCGGCAAAATCGTGGACCTGGTGGTCCGGGGGGACGTGGTCCTGGGCGCGGTGGCCCAGGCGGCGGTGGCAAAGGACGCGGTCCTCGTGGCCCTCGCGCAGAGGCGGCGCCCGCAATGGAAGGCGCGATGGTGGACGGTGTATTTGTCCCTACGACTGGTAATGAGTTGGTTGAAAAGACCGTTTTCATCAATCGTTGTGCTAAAGTCGTAAAGGGTGGTCGGCGCTTTTCCTTCAGTGCTTTAATAGTCATCGGCGACAAGAAAGGTCGCGTTGGCTTTGGGTTCGGAAAAGCGAACGAAGTCAGCGAAGCAATTCGTAAGGCTTCGGAACGTGGACGGAAGGGCCTCATTGCTGTTGCGCTGCAGACCGGAACTATCCCGCACGCAGTTACCGGGGAGCACGGCGGTGGTTACGTGATTTTAAAACCGGCGAGTCCCGGAACGGGTATTAAAGCGGGCGGTGCCGTGCGTGCCGTCTGCGACGCTGTGGGGATCAAGGACATCATTGGAAAAAGTCTCGGGTCGTCGAATCACGCGAACGTCTTGAAGGCGACGCTTCACGCGCTTGGGCAACTTCGCCAACGTGCGGATGTGTTTAAGGGGCGTGGAATCACATTTAAGTCGGTCGCTCCAACGAATTAGTAGATATTTACTGAACATGAATCTTACAAATCTCAAACCGCGCCCCGGTTCAAAGCATCGAGTCAAGCGCCTCGGAAGCGGTGAAAGCAGCGGAAAAGGAAAAACTTGCGGTAAGGGCCACAAGGGACAGAAAGCACGGTCGGGTGGTAGTATTCGACTTGGATTCGAGGGTGGTCAAATGCCACTTTTCCGGCGGATGCCCAAACGCGGATTTAACAACTTTGAATTTCGCACGAACTACGCAGTCGTCAACATTGGATCGTTAAACGAGGCCTTTGAGGATGGCGGAAATGTGGATGAAACTTCTTTGCTTGAAGCCAGCCTCATTCGTAAACCGTATGATGGCGTTAAGATACTCGCGACCGGGGAGTTATCAAAAAAATTGAACGTTACCGTGAATAAGGCGAGTGCGTCAGCGAAGGCAGCAATTGAGAAGGCTGGCGGATCTTTGACTCTGAAGTAATGGTAGCCGAAATGAGCCGACTTGGGTTTGGGACTGTCGTTTGATGTCTCTAACCAGTCGGCTCTTCCGCATTCACTGCTCAACAGCTTAATGATATCAGCGTTCTTTAACATCCGTAAAATTCCCGAACTCAGGAACCGAGTACTTTTCTCGCTTCTAATGGTGGTGCTTTATCGCATCGGGTGCTCGCTGACTGTTCCTGGTGTGAATGCCATGGTGCTGCGTGAGTATTTTAGCCAAGAGGTAAACAGTTCATCAAGCGGGGGAATTGCTCAGCTTTTTAACATCTTCTCGGGGGGGGCGCTCGAACAGTGTGCGATTTTTTCTCTTGGGGTAATGCCCTACATTAGCGCGAGCATCATGCTACAATTATTGACGGCAGTCGTGCCTCAACTTGGAAAGCTAGCGAAAGAGGAGGGGGGGAGGCAAAAGATTTCTCAATATACGCGTTACGTTACCATAATCCTCTGTATCTTTCAGGGATTGCTGTTGGCGCAGTCCTTTCAGAGTCCGGGCAATCTTTTGCCGAACATCGAGAGGACAATGGCGCTCTACGGTCCCTTGGTTCCGATTGGTGGGTGGGGATTTCTCGCCCTTGCTGTCCTCTCTCTCACGACTGGCGCAATGCTTCTGATGTGGCTCGGTGATCAAATCACAGAGAGAGGCATTGGAAATGGGATGTCGTTGATTATCTCGGTTGGAATTGTAGCGACGCTTCCTGCGGCGTTAGTGCAAGCATGGAAGACCTTTGTGCCCAGCGGTGTGTCGGCGATGGCCCAAGCAAGTCCGATGAAGTTGGTGATGATGATCGGTTTTCTGGTGCTTGTAATCGCTGGAGTCATATGTATTACCCAAGCCCAACGAAGAATCACAGTTCAATACGCGAAGCGTGTAGTGGGTCGAAAAGTTATGGGCGGTGTTGCCCAGTATATGCCGCTAAAGGTGAATTATGCGGGCGTGATGCCGATAATTTTTGCGCAGGCGATACTAGTATTTCCGGGTTTTCTAATTAACACGATTTGGCCGGAGAGCCAGACCGCAGGCCGAATTGCTGCAAGTTTGGCGAGTGGGAGTGTTCATTACATCGTTACAGCGGGGATGATTTTCTTTTTTAGCTATTTTTGGGTAGCTACGCAATTTCAGCCACAGCAAATTGCTGACGACCTCAAGAAGGCCGGGGGCTATATTCCAGGTGTGCGTCCGGGGAAGCCGACTGCAGATTTTCTAGATAATTCTATGACCCGTTTGACGTTCGCGGGCGCGGTGTTTCTTACGATTATTGCGTTACTCCCTCAGATGCTCGCAGAACAGGCGCGGATTCCGTATATTGCGGCGCAATTTTTCGGCGGAACCAGCATTTTGATTGTAGTCGGAGTAGTGCTTGATACGATGAAGCAGATTGAGACTCATCTTCTCCAGCGGAATTACGACGGGTTTTTGCGTAAGGGTAAGCTGCGCGGGCGATTTGACCGTTCGCCGGAGGCGATCGCTGAGGCTTCTACTAACACCACGATTATTTGGCTTGCTGTTGGCTCCGCTTGTTTCATTTTGGTCGGAATTGTCGCGTTTCTTGTTAATAAGTGAAACAGCAACTTTTGTTGCTGGGATTTCCGGCGTCCGATAATAGAGCACGGCGAGAAACCGACCTTATGCGCAGCGTTGAGAATAGCCGAGTCTTATTAGGCGTTGGGCGCGGGTGTTTTTGGTGGAACCATGAAATTTGTTTTACTGAAACGCGAGGCTCCATTGATTGCTTGATGTCATGCGTTCGACGAGCTGGACGGGCCTAGCGTTCCGAACGATTTTATTGAACTGATGATCCACATCAAAAATGAACACGAAATCGAGAAGATGCGCAGTGCTTGCGCCTCGGCTTCTCGGGTGCTCGACAAACTCGGAAAAATGCTCCGTCCCGGTATTTCGACGGGCGAAGTGGATAAAGCTGCAAAAGCGTTGATCGCTGATGAAGGCTGTAAAAGTGCTTTTTTAGGATACCGAAACTTTCCAGGTCAGATTTGCATTTCTGTGAATGAGGAAGTTGTTCACGGTATTGGGGGCTCCAGACGTATTCAATATGGAGATGTGGTCTCCCTTGACGTCGGGGTTATCAAAAACGGCTGGGTCGGGGATACCGCAAAAACTGTCCCAATAGGTGCAGTGCGTAGTGATTGGATGCGACTGCTCGCAGTGACTGAGGATGTGCTTGACCGAGTTATCCCGATGGCAACGGCTGGACGGCGACTTGGAGATTTATGTTCGTTTATTGAAGACGAAATCGTTGCGAACGGCTATAATGTTGTCCGGGAGTTCGTCGGGCATGGCGTTGGCCGGAGCCTGCACGAGGAACCGCAGGTTCCAAACTTCGGTCGTCCCGGCACTGGTCCGAAATTGAAAGCTGGTATGACCATCGCGATTGAGCCTATGGTGAACTTGGGGACAGCAAGCGTCCGCACCTTGGGGGATGATTGGACAGTCGTGACGGCCGACGGTCAGCCCAGCGCTCACTTTGAACACACAATCCTTATTACAAAAGAACAACCAGAAATCCTAACATGGCGAGAGAAGTTGCAATCGAAATAGAAGGTAAAGTCACCGAATGTCTGCCTGGAACCATGTTTCGCGTGGATCTGGGGAATGGGCATCGCATCCTAGCGCATATCAGCGGGAAAATGCGTAAAAACTTCATTCGCATCTTGCCAGGCGACAGAGTTTCGCTAGAAATGTCGCCCTACGACCTGACAAAGGGGCGGATCACATTCCGTCACAAGTAACTTAAAACACTGTAGCGCACGGACAGCCGAAGCTCATAAACAGAGGCTTTCCGAGCGATATTTTGTTCTCAAATTCCAACGTTTTTAACACAGAAATCCAATGAAAGTCCGAGCATCAGTAAAACGGCAATGCGAAAGCTGCCGAATCGTCAAGCGGAAGAATGTTCTCCGCGTCATCTGCACCAACCCGCGCCACAAACAGCGTCAGGGCTAAACCAACACAACCAAAAATCATCATTTTATGCCACGAATTCTCGGCATTGACATCCCCGGCGACAAGCGCATCGAAGCTTCGCTCCCATACATCTACGGCATCGGCCCGAGCAACACCAAAAAGGTTCTCGAAGCTTCTAACATCGACCCGAGTATTCGGGCCAAGGACCTTTCGCCTGAGCAATTGAATGCGATCATTCATGCGATAAGTGCGCAGAAGATTCTTATCGAGGGCGACCTTCGTCGGGAGCTCCAGCAGAACCTAAAGCGCCTTCAGGCCATCAACTGCTACCGTGGCATTCGCCACCGTCGTGGACTACCCGTTCGCGGTCAGCGGACGCAGACAAATGCCCGCACACGGAAAGGCCCACGGAAGACCGTCGGCGTCCAACGTGCAAAAGAAGGCGCGAAGTAAACTCAATCGAACAACTGATTTATGGCTGATACAGAACCAACACCCGGAACATCGCCCGCACCAGCGGCGGTGGAAGCAAAGCCCAAGGCTCCTAAAAAAGCGCCGGCTACAAAGAAATCCAAAGAGGCAGCCGCTGCAGCGGATGCAGCGCCAGCAATTGATGTTTCGCTGGACCTCAATGCAGGCATTGAGCCCATTAAGGTCATCAAGGCTAAGGGCTCAAAGAACATTTCCATTGGCGTCGCGAACATCCTCGCGACGTTCAACAATACAAAAGTAACCATTACCGACCAACGTGGCAACGTGATGGGCTGGTCGAGTGCTGGAAAAGTCGGCTTCAAGGGCTCGCGCAAGAGCACGGCATACGCCGCGCAGATGGTGGCTCAAGATGCATGCCGTCAGGCAATGGGCCACGGGCTTCGCGAAGTTGAAGTCCGAGTGAAAGGCCCGGGAGCTGGTCGTGAATCGGCTATTCGCGCCATTCAGGCGGTAGGCCTCGAAATCACCACCATCAAAGACGTGACGCCGGTGCCGCACAATGGCTGCCGTCCACCAAAAGCCCGTCGCGTTTAACATAAAGAATCATACAGAAAATGGCACGTTACACTGGACCTAAAAGCAAAGTCTCCCGCCGCTACAACACACCGTTGTTCGGCCCAACGAAGTATCTCGAACGCAAGAACTATCCACCGGGGCAGCATGGACCGAAGGGCAGTCGCCGCAAGACGAGTGAGTACTCGGTCGCGCTCGCAGAGAAGCAGAAACTCCGTTATCAATACGGCATCCTAGAGAAGCAGTTCCGCCGCTTTTTTGAAATCGCCAGTCGCCGTCGTGGCGTTACGGGCGAAATCCTCCTTCAACTTCTCGAAACACGCCTCGACAGCGTCGTCTATCGCCTCGGTTTCGCGAACAGCCGCAACGCTGCACGCCAGATGGTTGGCCACGGACACGTCAAAGTGAACGGACGCCGTTGCTCGGTTTCCAGTCGCTCGTGCTTGCCCGGTGATACCATCACTGTTCAGGAGAAAGAGGGCAGCCGCCGCCTCGCCACGAAGAATATGGAACTCACCACCATCGTTCCGGTGCCCGATTGGCTTACGGTCAACAAAGACCAATTCACCGGAACAGTAGCCCGCATCCCGACGCGAGAAGAAATCGCACCGATCGTCAACGAGCAGCTCATCGTCGAGCTCTATTCGAAGGCGTAATCGAAGGCCATGCAACATTCACAATCCGGCGCGGCTCTAGAAGGGTCGCGCCGGTTTTGTTTATGCGAATGACGCAACAAAGACCGTAAGCGTCACGCATAGCGCCGTGTGAGTTCGGTGGTCGTAAATTGCGTAGGTCATACATTACGCAATCTATGGAACCGAAAAATGAGCGAGTGCTGAAGGTCGATGAAGCGGGGCGTGTGTGGACGCCGCGTGAGTTGCGCGATGGT